>JAFSZN010000061.1 GCA_017455665.1 Lentisphaeria bacterium | reverse complement strand
GCAGGACAGCAAGGGCCCGGACCAGATCGTGGACGACGGCGGCGACGCCACCGGGCTGATCCACATGGGCGTGAAGGGCGAGCTTGAACCAGCCTTTCTGAAGACCGCACCGAAATCCGCCGACGAAAAGGCGGTGTTCGCCATCCTGAAGGACATCCGCAAAAAAGACCGCAGATTCTGGCAGAAGATCGCCGCGGGCATGAAGGGCGTCTCCGAGGAGACCACCACCGGCATCCACCGCCTCAACCACCTCGCGAAAGCCGGCGAACTCCTCTTCCCCGCCATCAACGTGAACGACTCCGTCACGAAGTCCAAGTTCGACAATGTCTACGGTTGCCGCCACTCCCTGCCCGACGGGCTCAAGCGCGCGCTCGACGTGCTGATCTCCGGCAAGCAGGTCGTGGTCTGCGGATACGGCGACGTCGGCAAGGGCTGCGCCGAGGCAATGAAGAACGAACGCGCCCGCGTCGTCGTGACCGAGGTCGACCCGATCTGCGCGCTCCAGGCGTGCATGGCGGGGTTCCAGGTCGCCCGTATCGAAGACGCGCTGAAGACCGCCGACATCTATGTGACCTGCACAGGCAACTGCCGCATCATCACGGCGAAGCACATGGCGGCGATGAAGGACCAGGCGATCGTCTGCAACATCGGACATTTCGACGACGAGATCGACGTGGCGGGGCTGAAGGCGGTCAAGGGCATCAAAGTCACCGAGATCAAGGGCTGCGAGTGCCCCGTCCACAAGTACACGTTCCCCGACGGGCACAGCATCTATCTGCTCGCGGAAGGCCGCCTGGTCAACCTCGGCTGCGCCACCGGCCACCCGAACTTCGTCATGAGCTGCTCCTTCTCGAACCAGGTCCTCGCCCAGATCGAGATCGCCGGGAAGAAGCTCGAAAAGAAGGTCTACCTGATCCCGAAGAAGCTCGACGAGGAAGTCGCACGTCTCCACCTCGCAAAATGCGGCGCGAAGCTCTCGAAGCTCACGCAGGAACAGGCGGACTACATCGGCGTGAAAGTCTCCGGCCCCTTCAAGCCGGACGACTACCGTTACTGATCCCCAAAAAAGGATGTGCCGCCTCCGCTGTTTTCAACCGAGACGGCATATCATCGTTCATGCTTTTTCAGCGCGGATCACGAATCCCGCGCTTTTTATTTCGACTTGCTTTCCTCGGACGTCTTCCTGTCGGGGAGCAGAAGTCCGAACGCCGCCATGGTCTCCGCCTGATGGATCACGGTACCTTCATCCATCCCGATGGCGAAAATCGAGTCGATGAAGCAGTAAAGCGGCGGAGTCTTGTCACGTTTCGGGAAAAGCGTGTCGGCGTAATTGTATTCCCTGCCCCTGTTGTCGGGTCCCTGGACCTGCATTCCCGGGACGGAAAACCCGGTGGGATTAAACCGGCTGTTGTGGAGCGGGGCATGGACGCTGTTCGACCCGATGCCGACGATCCAGCTGAGGTTCAGCGGATTGCAGCCGAGCGTATTGTCGGCGGTCCGGATCATCGCCTCCCGGTACGTTTTGGCCTTGAGCTTGTTGTCCGTGAACGCCCAGGCGTGCCACACGACAGTGATGTAGTGCTCATAGGCGCCGGTCCCCCAGTTGATCGGAGCATTGGGATGCCGGATGAACTTATAGGGGGCTTTGTTCGATCCGTTGACGTACATGTCCGCCTCATCGCAAATCGCCCGGATGACATTGGAATGCACCATGGCATCGGCTTTGGACGGCGGGATCGCGGCATACGCGCATGCGGCAAGGGACAGGTCGTAGTTGCTGTCGATCATTTTCGCCTTCGCATTCTTCTGCCACGGGGTATTGTCGAGGAATGCCCGGTGATAGATGTCTTCGCCGGTGGTGTGGAAAAGCTGGGCGGCAGCGTAGGCAAGCGGAACGGTGTAATAGTTTCCGAATGTCTGCACATCGTTGGTCTGGGGCTTGTGGGCTGCTCCCCATTCGTAAGCACGGCGGGCACGGCGCAGATAATCGTCGGCAAGCTCCTTTTTGCCGACGGACCGGAGCAGCCGGGAGGCGTGCGCCACGGCCCCGGCAAACATCAGCGAGCCGCGGCTGTCCTTGGCAAAAGCATAATCGCCCTTCGGGTCAAGCTCGACCGTCTGGACGAAATTCGGGTCGCCGTCGGATTCCGTGCCGTTGCATACGCCGCCGTCTTCCTCGTCCTGAAGCCCGATCCACAGCTTGAGCGCCCACAGCGCCTCGTCAAGGATGTCCGGGATGCCGTTGTCCTTTTCCGGGATATTGAGCTGACCGTCGTAGAATTTCCTCGGCGCGGCCTCGTATGCGTCCATCAGGACCTGCGCGACGTCGATGTGCGAACGCGGATTGTAGTCGCCCGCGTCGTGATGCCCGCCGGACGCCTGGATCCGCTTCGGGATGACCGCCTCGACACGCTCGGAGAGTTTCGCGATCTCCTCGACGGAAAGGACACGGTTGTAAATGCGCAGTTCATCGAAATAACAGCCCTCGGCGCCCGTATTGGTGACGGCACCGATCGCGATGTCGTTTCCCGGCGTAAACGCACCCGAGGACGTGCCGGTCCTCACATGCGTCCCGTCGCGGTATATGCCGCACGTCCACCGTCCGTCCGCCTCGGGCTTGAGCGTAAACGAATAGCAGTGCCAGAGGTCGTCGCCGAACCGGCTTCCGATATAGACCCTGGATCCGTTGAGCTCATAGTACGGGACGCCCCAGCCGCAGTGGAACCGGAACGACCTGCCGCCTCCCGACCGGAGCGACAGGATGTCGCCGTCGAACTGGTTTCCCTTCGGGGCGTCACTGCGGCGAAGCCAGAAACTGAACGTCAGCCCCTTTGCTTTGTCATAGTCCAGTTTCCCCGTCCAGCCGTTGTCCCTGCCCGATTTCGTTTCGAAGACCCGGTTGGACTCGCCGTCCCAGATCAGGTTCGGCATCACCTTGAACGATTGCGCCGTCCCTTTCGCCGGCGAAAGCGTCATGCCGCCGGAAACCATGTTCTCCGCGGACCCGTTGAACGGGAAATATGCGATGAGACCGGGACCGGCATAGATCGCGGGGCGCACCGCCGCGTCGGGAGACGGGTTCTTCTCGAAAAGCGCTTTCTTCGGGTCAATAAACTCCCCTCCGTCCATCCGCTGCTGTGTGGTCAGCTGAATCCCCCTGTCGTGGCAGGAGATGCGCCGCCATTCCGAATACGGAGGCTCCAGCGCGATCCCGCACCGCTGCGCGAAAAGGCCGTAGGCCGCGGTCCGGAACGCCTCGCCATAGACGTCGGACGCGATGGAAAACTCGAAGCTGCGACCCGTGCCGGGGACGGCGATGTAGTAGCGACCCGGCGTCTTGAACGGCGTGAAATCGATCTCATAGACGTTTTCGCCGGAATACTGCGCCCTGCCCTCCGAACGGTTCCCCGGATTGGACAGCCTGCTCTGCCCGGAAAAAACGACCTCGTCCGTGTCGGCGTCCCGGATCTCGAACGATGGCGGCACGTCGTATCTGAGCGAGGATTTGGAGTATTCATGCTCCGCCGCCGACGCGGTGCCGGAACTGACGGTTCCAGGATCGTCCGGCTTCGCGGATCCGGCTTTGCCCGGCGATCCCTCTTTTCCCGAGGCGGCATTCCCGTCCTTGCCGTCCGTTTTGCCCTGGGACGATCCGAAGAAAAGCTCTTCCGCCGAAATGTCCCGGAAATGCTCCGTTTCCCCGGATGTCGCCAGGATCGCCGCTTCATCCGGGAAAGACCCGAGCCAGCGCCCGATCTCCGCCGTCTTGGACGCGGACGTGATGTAGCCGACCTGATTGACCTTCACCGCGCTGGAAAACGAGCGTTTGTCCGAAAACACGATTTCCGCCGCGTTCGCGCCGGATACGACCGCCGGATCGACCTCGACGCGCAGACGGTCCCCTTCCGCGAGCACACGGTCCATCCGCAGGAAGACTTCATGCTGCATGATGACGGAATACGGCCAGCCGACCGGCCGGTACAGGTCGATCTGGCTCCGGCGCCCCATGCCCGTGATCGCGACGGGCTTGCCGTTGACCGTGACATGGTAGTGTTTGAGCAGGTATCCTTCCTGACAGAAAAAAGTCGGTCCGAACTCCAGGCGGATGATGCCGTTTCCCACGCTGTCCAGCCCGCGAAGCCCCAGCGCCGTCAGCGTCATGAGGTCTGGCTTGCGCCCGGCGTCCGGGACATTCGCAAGGTCCGCGGGATCGTAGCGGAACTGACATGCGGCGCGTCCGGCGGACAGCACGTCGGAATTGTGTCCGCGCGTGACGACCGCATAGGTCCTGCCGGGCTGCATGGGCGCATGAAGCTTCAGGTCGACCGATTCCCGCTTGAACTCGGTGATGCTCGCCGCTTTGGATTCGGACTTGAACCCTTCCGGGACGGACGCCTCCGAAAAACTGTGATGTTCCGGGAACGACACTCCCGCGGGCTGAACGAACTTTTCATACGCGTACTCCGGGTCGTCTTCGCTGACGATGCGAAACGCGTCAAGCTCATAAAGAGGGGACGGATTGCATGCGGCGCCGACTTCCACCCGGATCACGTCGGCGGCCGCGGGAAACGCCTTCCGCACGCCCATCACCGTCATCACGAACGGCTTTTTGTCAGGCGCGGCGATCAGCGCAGGATCCGCGTCCAGGGCATGAGCGATGACCGGCAGTCCGGTCAGACAAACAAGGAAAAAGCCGGAAAGAACGGTATGAAGTCTTCCAGTCATAATGCACGGTCTCCAGAAACAGGTCAAAAACATGATCCCGCCGCACAAACAAAAACGCGGCGGATGCGGCTCGCAAACTTTCTATATTATATACCGCAAACGCCGCTTTGTCAAATGCTTTTTCGTGCCGCGGACGTTTTCCGCCGGAAAAGATGCTCCGCCGGCGTGCCGGCATTGCCGCGCACGGGTTCAAAACGCCGCCGGAAGACCTCCCGTCACTTCCGCTGCGCCCCATCGCATGGGGCATGACCTCCTGAAAAAAATGGGAAACCGAACAGCGGACGGATATTTCACAAAAAGACAATACACACCCTTTCCGCCGCTTTGTCAAGTGCCTGCGAAAAAAAAGTTAGAAAGATTGCGCCCGGCGTTCGTTCAGCCGTTTGTAATACAGGCACAGCGCCGTGTCCGTCCCGACCATCAGCATATCGAAGATGTACAGGAAGAACACCCCGTCCGCGCCGTCGCGCATGAACCGCGCGGTGCATCCTGCGACGTATCCGATGATGACCAGCGCGGCGAAGAGATAACTCTTGCCCGCCGGGTTCTTCGCGCGGACGGTCTTGATGATGGCGAACGGCCAGCTGGCGCCGAAGCAGACCAGCATCGCGGCTTCGAAGAAATGAGGCATGATGAAAAACCTTTATGGTTGAAAAAACGATCTCCGACCGCCTCCTCAAACGAGGTCGGTCGGAGAAAACGGAATAGTCCGAAGAGGCAAAACTATTTCTTGTGCTTGCCTTCCTTCGGATCGCGCGCCGTGGCGTTGTCGCTGGCGGCGGCCTTCTCGTCCTTCGGCTTTTCGCCGGGACGGAACGTCGGGATCTTCTTGATGGTGTTGATGACCTGTTCCGCGGAGATGAGGCGCGTGCACTCGAAATGGCGGTCGGTCCCCTTGTGGCGCGGGCACCACAGGAAATCGTAGTGGTCGAAGTTCTCGCGCATGTCGTTCCAGCAGGAATGGCAGGTGTGGTAGTTGATGATGCGGTACGGCGTCGCGAACTCGTTGGTCGGGTGCGTGAAGCCGGAGATCATCACGACGGGCACCTTGCAGGTCCAGGCGAGCCAGGAGAGGCCGCTGGAGAGGCCGACGAAAAAATCCGCGTCCTTGATGAGGTTGATGCGTTCCTGCAGCGGGATGTCGCCGGTGAAGTCCTCGGTGCCGTACGGGATGTAGTTCCAGTTCAGGCCGATGCCGTGCACTTTCTCCTTGTCGATGCACAGCACGCGGTAGCCGTTGTCCTTCAGGAACTGCACGAGCGTGATCCAGCCGAACGGGTTGTTCCAGTATTTCGCCTGGGAGCTGGACTGCGCCGCGATGCAGACGTATTTTTCCTTGATCTTGCGCGGAGCGGAGAGGTCCACGCGCGGCGGGATGTCGGAGGTGTCCTCGAGGCCGAGGATGTAGCCCGCCGTCCTGTGCAGCCCGATATAGCGGAAGTCGATCGGCTGGTTGTCCACGTCGCCGCGGAAGAACAGACCCATGTAGTAGGAGGCGTACGGACGGTAGGTCTTGGTCTCCTCGGTCGTGATGAACTTGATGTTCGGGTACTGCTTCTTGAAGATGTCCGCGATCCACGGGGTCATCACGCAGACGAGCTTGCATTTATGCTTGAGCTGGAAGCGTTCGACGTAGCTGAACCAGCCGATGCTGTCGCCGATCGTGCCGACCGGGAGCTGGATCATGACTTCCTTGTCCGTGGCGTCGTAGTCGTGCGTGAAGATCGGCTTGTCGTTGCCCTTGTCGTGGATGATCAGGCGGAACCGGATGAAGAATTTCTTCACGCTGGTGATGAACGCGCCCGGCACGGTGTCCGCGCTGTACAGGATGATGCCGGTGTCGATGTCCGTGAACGTCACATGGTAGTTCTTGCCGTTCTGGGGGAAGAGGATGCGGATGCCGTGGTTGAAGTCGAACTTGATGCCCTCGACCGCGTCCAGCACCGGGATCTGCGGAATCTCGCCGTAGATCGACGGCTGTTTCTTCGGGTCGGGCTTCTGTCCGGGCGCCAGGTCGGGCGCGCCGGTCGCCTGCGAGATCGGTTGCGGATCCGGTCCCTTCTGCGTGATGTTCGGGGCGTTCTGGGGCGCGGCGGCGGGCGAAACGGAAATGTCCTTGGCGAAATCCTGTGCCTGAGGCGTAACGAGAATGGAATTGGAATCCACGGTTTTTCTCCTTTAGGTATCAAAACGGTTTGAACAAAACGTAAAAACAATAGCACCATGACGGAGAAAAGTCAAGGAACGCTCTGACATTTTTTCTTTAATTCCTTCTCTAATATTCAACATTATTTCCCCGCGGACTTGATTTTTTCGAAAGTTGTGCTAATTTATAATTCGCACATCGAATTAAAAATAAAACCAAACCTTTTGGAGAAAACTATAAATGGGTAAAAAAATCGTTCTGCTGGCTCTCATCGCAGGGTTCGCGGCTATCGCCGTTTTCGCCTGGCAGCGCTATCAGGAGTCTGTAAAAGAGGAGGAAAGGAAGGCGCAGAAGCGCCCCGAGGATGCCGTCGTCGTGAACGTCGTCAAGGCGGAGCATGTCACCATGCTGGACGAACGCGTCTACTCCGGCACCACGCAGGCGTGGAGCTCCTTCGACATCGACCCGGAAGTCTCCGCCAAGCTCGTTTCCCTCAAATTCGACATCGGCGACAAGATTAAGAAGGGCGAGCTCATCGCCCAGCTTGACGACTCCAACTACGACCAGGCGGTCCGCCAGGCCGAGGCGGAACTCGAAGTCGCGAAGGCGAAGGAC
Source organism: Lentisphaeria bacterium (assembly GCA_017455665.1). Classification (GTDB taxonomy): domain Bacteria; phylum Verrucomicrobiota; class Lentisphaeria; order Victivallales; family UBA1829; genus UBA1732. Next base: position 5,137 of record JAFSZN010000061.1, on the reverse strand, counting down.
GTCGAGGTGAAGGCGATGCTCAAGCTCCGCAAATCCCAGTACGAACGCCTGAAACTCCTCCACGACCGCAACGCCACCAGCGATTCCGAGTTCGAAAACGCCGAAAGCGCCATGAAGGTCCAGGAAGCCGCGCTCATCCAGAGCGAGGCGAACATCCAGAACTGCGAGGCACGCCTCGCCGCCGCCAAGGTCAAGCTCGACGACACGAAGATCTTCGCCGAGTGGAACTCCGGCTCCGACATCCGCCACGTCGGCGACCGCTACGTCGACGAGGGTTCGCTCGTCTCCCCCGGCAAGCCCATCCTGAAGATCATCGAGATCGACCGCATCAAGGCGAGGATTCCGATCATCGAACGCGACTTCCGGTTCCTCCAGGTCGGCCAGATTGCCGAGGTCACCACCGACGCCTACCCCGGCGTCAAGTTCGAAGCCACCGTGGAAATGATCTCCAACGAGCTCGCGGAAAGCACCCGCACCGTGGTCGCCATCCTCTCCATCCCGAACATTGATTTCCGCCTCCGCCCCGGCATGTTCGTGCGTGTGCGCATCATCCTCTCCGAACACAGAGACACGCAGACCATCCCGCCGAACGCCATCCTTTCCCGCAACGACCAGCGCGGCGTCTTCATCATCGACCAGGCCGACCAGACCGCGAAGTTCGTCCCGGTCAAAACCGGCCTCGAGGACCGCACCCGCGTGGAGATCCTTTCACCTAAGTTCAGTGACAACGACCTGATCGTGACCGTCGGCAACCACATGCTCGAAACCGGCAAGAGCGTCGAAATCTCCCAGCTCAGCCGTCTGCACATGGCAGAAGCCATGGCGGCCGAAACGGCAAAGACGGAAGGGCAGAAGCCCGCCGGCGCCGACGCGCAGGACAAACAGCCGGGACAGCAGCCCGCCGCTGAAAAGCAGCCGCAGGCGGTTCCCGCCGAATCCGGAGACAAAGCGCAATGAAATTAGCCGACTTCTCGGTCGAACGGCCGATTTTCATCTCGATGCTCGCCTGCATCACGCTGGTGCTGGGCGGCATCTCCCTGAAGTACCTCCCCGTGGACCTGTTCCCGGAGATCGACTTCCCCGCCTGCTCCATCACCACGTTCTACGACGACGCCTCCCCGCAGGAGGTCGAGGAGCTCATCACGCGCCCGATCGAACGCCAGATCAGCGCCGTCACCGGCATCGAGGAGATCACTTCCATCAGCTCCGAGGAGACCAGCTCCGTCATCGTGCGTTTCACCTGGGGCACCAACCTCGACAACGCCATCTCCGACATCCGCGACCGCATCGACCGCGCACTGAAGATGCTCCCGGACGACGTCGACCGCCCGATGCTCATCCGCTTCAACTCCGCGTCCATGCCGATCATGCGCCTGGGCGTGAGCACGGACATGGACCTGACGAAGGCCAAGAAATACCTCGAAGACAGCGTCGTCTACCGGTTCGAGCGCGTCGAGGGCGTCGCCAGCGCCAACGTCAGCGGCGGCTACGACCGCGAAATCCACGTCCTGCTCGACGTCGACAAGGCGAAACTCCTTCGCATCCCGCTCACCGACATCCTGAACAAGCTCCGCAGCGCGAACGTCACCACCCCCGCCGGCAACCAGAAGTCCGGCACGCTCGACGTCCGCCTCCGCACCATCGGCACGTTCAGCAACCTCGACGAGATCCGCAACCTCTTCCTCACGGTCGGACCCGACGGCTCCGCGATCTGCATCCGCGACGTCGCCGAGGTGGTCGACACCCACGAGGAAGCCACGCGGTTCGTCCGCATCAACGGCAAGCCCGGCATCTACATCGAGGTCTACAAGCAGTCCGGCTCCAACACCGTCGGCGTGGCGCGCGAAGTCCGCAAGGAACTCGAAAAGATCAACGAGGAACTTGCCGGCAGCTTCAACATCGTCCCCGTCACCGACGAATCCGAGTACATCCAGCGCTCCATCAACAACGTGTCGAACACCGCCGTCTCCGGCGGCCTCCTCGCAATCCTGATCCTCTTCATCTTCCTCTGCAACATCCGCAGCACGCTCATCATCGCCATCAGCATCCCGCTCTCGATCGTTGCCACCTTCGCGCTCATCTACTTCTGCGGATTCACCCTGAACATCATGACGCTCGGCGGCCTCGCGCTCGGCGTCGGCATGCTCGTCGACAACTCCATCGTGGTGCTCGAAAACACCGTGCGACTGCACGACGGCGGACTGCCGCGCAAGGAAGCCGCCAGGCAGGGCGCCAACGAAGTCACCAGCGCCCTCATCTCCAGTACGCTCACCACCGTCGCCGTCTTCCTGCCCATGATCTTCATGAAGGGCATGGCGGGCGTCATGTTCAAGCAGCTCGCGTACGTCATCGCGTTCGCCCTCCTCTGCTCGCTCGCGTCCGCGCTTACCATCGTCCCGATGCTCTGCGGACAGATGCTCACCGAAAGCGAGTCGAAGAAGACCGGGCTCATCGCCTGGTTCGCACGCGTCTCGAAGAAGGGCTTCGACGCCCTCGGCGACTACTACGCCGACGCCCTCGACTCCGTCCTGCGCCACAAGCTCATCACCATCATCGTCAGCATCGGCCTCCTCTCCTTCTGCTTCGTGATCGCGCCCCTCATCGGCACCGAGCTCATGCCGAAGACCGACGAAGGGCAGCTCCGCATCAACATGGAGGACGCCGTCGGCACCGGCCCCGAGTTCGTGAACGAGACCGTCATCGCCACCGAGCAGATCATCCGCTCGGAAGTCCCCGGCCTCAAGCACTGGACCTCCTCCGCCGGCGCGTCCACCTGGAACTCCTCCGGCGCGCACAAGGCGAGCTACAACCTGAAGCTCGTCCCGAGGACCGAACGCAGCGAGGGCACCGAATCCATCGCCGCACGCCTCGGCAAGAAGCTCAATAAGCTCCCCGGCACGATCTTCCGCGTGCGTTCCGCGCAATCCTTCATGGGCGGACGCGGCGCGGGTGGCGACGCCATCCAGATCGACATCCGCGGCTACGACTTCGAGACCGCCGAGGACCTCGCCCGCCGCGTGCAGGCGCTCTGCCTCACCGTCGAGGGCGTCACCGACGCCAAGCTCTCCCGCGACATCGGCATGCCGGAAAATCGCGTGATCATCGACCGCGAAAAGGCGGGCAAGATGAAGGTCGACGTGAACACCATCGCGAACTGCCTCCGCCTCGGCCTCGCCGGAACCCAGGCAAACTATTTCCGCGAAAACGGCTACGAGTACAAGATCCTCGTGAAGGTCAAGGACGCCAAGTACATGACCACCGACTCCCTGCTCGACCTCACCGTCCGCAACGGCGACGGCGAGAACGTCGCCCTCCGCAACTTTCTCACCACAGAGAAAGTCCTCGGCCCGGTCACCATCGAACGCAAGAACCAGCAGCGCAACCTGACCGTCTCCGCCAACCTCTACGACCGCGACCTCGGGTCCGCCGTCGAGGAGATGCAGGAGAAGATCAAGTCGCTCTATCCGCTGCCCGCCGACTTCACCATCTCGTTCTCCGGCGACTACGAGGACCAGCAGGACACCTTCCGCGAGCTCGGCATGGCGTTCGCCCTCGCCCTCGTCCTGGTCTACATGGTCATGGCGTGCCAGTTCGAATCCCTGATCGACCCGCTCATCGTCATGTTCTCCGTGCCCCTCGCGGCGATCGGCGTCATCCTGATGCTCTTCCGCACCTACACAACCTTCAACATCCAGTCCTTCATCGGATGCGTCATGCTCGCAGGCATCGTCGTGAACAACGCCATCCTGCTCGTCGACACGGCAAACCTGCTGCGCCGCCGCGACAAGCTCCCGCTCGCGATCGCCGTCCGCGAAACCGGACGCCGCCGTCTGCGCCCCATCCTGATGACCACGCTCACCACCGTGCTCGGCCTCGTGCCGCTCGCGCTGGGACTCGGCGAAGGCGGCGAATCCCAGGCCCCGCTCGCCCGCGCCGTGATCGGCGGTCTCACCAGCTCCACGCTCATCACGCTCTTCTTCATCCCCGCGTTCTACGCCGGATGGGAAGGCTGGCGCGAACGCATCCGCGAGAAGAAGGCGCTCAAAAAACAGAAGAAAGCCGCGGCTTCCGCCGGGTCCACGCCGCAGGGCGCGCAGCCCGCGTAACCCCGGCGCAGGACACATCACCTGCCCTTCCGGACGGAGACTTTCCGCAAGTCTCCGTCCTTTTTTGCCTTTCCAGCTTGTTTTTTTCCGGGGTTATGCTACATTATTCGCCGGATTTTACTTGAACCAAACACAGGAGACTTTTCCATGCGTCAGGCATGTTTTTTCGACCGCGACGGCGTCATCATCGAAGAGGCCGACTACATCCACGATCCCGCCCTCGTCCGCCTGTGCCCGTTCGCCGCGGAGGCCGTCCGCGCCATGCACGACGCCGGACGCCTCGTGATCGTCGTGTCCAACCAGTCCGGCATCGCCCGGGGCTATTTCACCGAAGCGGATCTGAAGGCGGTCGACGCCCGCATGAACGAGCTGCTCGAGGCGGAGGGCGCGCACATCGACGCGACCTACTACTGCTACCACCACAAGAAGGGCGTCATCCCGGAATACGCCATCGACTGCGACTGCCGCAAGCCGAAGCCCGGCCTCTTCCTGCGCGCCGCGAAAGACCTCGACATCGACCTCGCGGCCTCCTTCATGATCGGCGACAAGGAATCCGACCTGGAGGCGGGGCTCAACGCCGGATGCCGCGGCGTCGCACTGGTCCGCACCGGCCACGGCGTGCACCAGAACATCGAGAAGATCCCGCAGGCAGTCGACGTCGGGGACGTGCTGACCGCGGCGAAGGAACTTCTTGCGCGCTATCCCGGTCCCGCGATTTAATTTTTCACACAAAAACCGGATGTGCCATCGTCAAACCAACCGGCTCAGAGCGCACGGCACACCCGCCGGAACGCCGCCATTGGCGTTCCGGTCGTTTTTTTACGGACCGAAATGCCTGAAAAAAAACTTCTTCATATTGAAAAAAAATATTCTTGTACTATATTTATGGTATGCTGCCTTTTTTCACACTCATTAACCCAAAGGATGCACCATGTCTGAAAACACGAAAGTCCTGATCGAGACCTCCCTCGGAAACATCACCGTCGAGCTCTTCGAGAAGGAAGCGCCCGTCACCGTCGCGAACTTCCTCG
>JAFSZN010000060.1 GCA_017455665.1 Lentisphaeria bacterium | reverse complement strand
TCCGCGGTCTCGCCGCCGAGCACGGCGCAGTTCGCGGCGCGGCAGGCGTCGGCGATGCCGCCGAGGACGTCTTCGTAGAGCGGGCTGCGGAGCTTGCCGATGCCGATGTAGTCGAGGAAATAGATGGGCTCCGCGCCCTGCACGGCGATGTCGTTGATGCAGTGGTTCACGATGTCGAAGCCGACCGTGTCGTACTTCTTCATCTCCGCGGCGACCATGAGCTTGGTGCCGACGCCGTCGATGCTGGCGACGAGGACGGGTTCGCGGTAGCCCGGGAAACCCGCCTGGAAGAGTCCGCCGAAGCCGCCGATGGGGGCGAGCATTTCGGGGCGGCGGGCGGCGGCGAGACGGGGCTTGACGCGGCCGAGGAGTTCAGTTGCGAGGTCGATGTCGACGCCGGCTTCTTTGTAGGAGGAAGGAGTTTGCATGCGGCTGGGGTGCTTTCGTGTTGTATGTGAAGTTATTTGAGTTTGATGTTGGAGAACGCGGCTCCGAGGCTGCCGAAGGGTTCGTTGCTCCGCGGGAGCGGATAGGCGGAGAGGATCTTGTTCTGCGCCTCGAAAACCGGGGCGAGCCCGATCTGCGCCAGCTCAAGGATCTTGTCAAGCTGTTCGCGGTCGAACGGGACTTCCTCGGCGGTGCCCTGAAGCTCGATGAACTTGCCGGACTCGGTCATGACGACGTTGAAATCGACGTCCGCGCCGGAGTCCTCCTCGTAGCAGAGGTCGAGCAGCGGCACGCCGCCGCGGATGCCGACGCTGATCGCGCCGACGTTCTCGCGCATGGGGAAGCGCTGGATCTTCTTCTCGGCGAGGAGCTTGCGGAATGCGATCTGGAGCACGACGCTCGCGCCGCAGATGGAGGCGCACCGGGTGCCGCCGTCCGCGTCGATCACGTCGCAGTCGATGTACAACGTGTTCTGGCCAAGCGCCTGGAGGTCGATGACGGAACGGAAGGACCGCCCGATGAGGCGCTGGATCTCCATGGTGCGCCCGGACTGCTTGCCGCGGGAGGCTTCGCGCGCGACACGCGTATTGCCCGCGCCGGGGATCATGCCGTATTCGCTGGTGACCCAGCCGCCGGAAACGCCCTGCTGGCGCATCCATCCGGGGACGCCCTGTTCGAACGAGGCGGAGCAGATGACCTTGGTGCCGCCGACCTCGATGAGCGCGGAGGCGACCGGGTGGGCGAGGTAGTCGGGAGTGATGCGGAATTTGCGCGGCTGGGACGGCGCGCGGCCGTCAATGCGTTTCGTGTTGTTCATGGGGTCCGTTTCCACGTTCGAAAGAAAAGCCGCCGCCCGACAGATGGCCTACGCGCAAGGTCTTAACGCTTAGAGCTGCTTTGTTCCCAACCTGACTCGGTTCACGCAATTCCATCGCACAGGGTCCGGCGGACGACGGCAAATATTATGCTGTTTTCTGTTTGCGGGAAGATTTTCCCGCCTTATTTACTTTACACCGTTTTGTGAAATATTCAAGGCAAAGTGTGAGTTCCGCCCGTAAATTTTTCCGTTCGACGATCCGGTCGACGAAGCCCTTCTGAAGCAGGAACTCCGAGGTCTGGAACCCGTCGGGGAGCTGCGCCTGCGTGGTCGCCTCGATCACGCGGCGTCCGGCGAAGCCGACCATCGCGCCGGGTTCGGCGAGGATGAGGTCGCCGAGCGAGGCGAAGCTGGCGGTGACGCCCGCCGTGGTCGGATGGGTCAGGATCACGATGTACGGAAGTCCGGCTTCCTTGTGGCGGTACAGCGCGCCGCTGGTCTTCGCCATCTGCATGAGGCTGATGAGCCCTTCGTACATGCGCGCGCCGCCGCTGGCGGTGACGATCACGAGCGGGAGCTTCTTCGCGGTGGCGGTCTCGATGGCGCGGGTGATCTTCTCGCCGACGACCGCGCCCATGCTGGCGCCGAGGAACCGGAAGTCCATGACGGCGAGGACGTACGGGATGAAGTTGATGGTGGTGACGCCGGAGATCACGGCGTCGCGGAGACCGGTCTTCTCATGGTTGGCACGGAGCTTGTCGACGTAGGAGGACACTCCCTCGAACTTGAGCGTGTCGACGGATTCGAGCTTCGGGTCGAGCTCCTGGAAACTGCCGAGGTCGGTCAGCAAGTCGATGCGCTCCAGCGCGGTCAGCGGGTAATGGTAGCCGCATTTCGGGCAGACCTGCAGATTTTCCTCCTTGCGGCTGGAGAAGATCAGTTCATTGCAGTTTTTGCATTTTTCCCAAAGCCCCTGCGGGATGTCCTTCCGTTTCGCAACCTCGCTCTGTTTCTGGATGCCGTGATGCGCGATGACGCCGACCGGGATCGCGGAGGTCGTCGGCAGAGGTTTGATTTTTTTGGTAAATGCGGCCATGGCAACACCTTATCGTTAGGTTGATTCCGGCTTGTGATTCCTATTTTCAGCGGCGGGCGGCCGAAACCGCAAAGACCTTGGCGGCTCCCGCGTCAAGCAGGACAGACGCCGCCGTGGCAAGCGTGGTGCCCGTCGTCAAAACATCGTCTACAATTAATATAGCACGTTTTTCGCATTTTGTCGAATCCGTCGGCGAAAAAGCGCCCGTTAAATTCAAAATTCTTTCCTTGCGCGTCAGCCGCGCCTGCTGACGGGTGCGCCGGACACGGCGGAGCGCCCG
>JAFSZN010000059.1 GCA_017455665.1 Lentisphaeria bacterium | reverse complement strand
GTGGCGTCCGCCGCCGAAGTTCACCCACTGCATGCCGCTTAGCAGGTCGCCGAAATGCGCCTCGAACGCCTCCATGGTGCGTTCCAGCGCGTCCGAATCCTGTTCGCACAGCGTGTGGAAATGCAGCCCGCTGATGCCGTCCAGCGACTCCCCGGCGAACTTCGCACGCTTGATCCCGAGGCGCGATTTCGGCGCGCACGGCGAATATATTTCGCGTACAGCCTCGCCGTGTTCCGGGTTCACGCGCAGCCCGAACTTCACGCGGTCCGCCGCTTCCGCCGTGAGGGCGCGGAACCGCCGCCACTGGCTGAACGAGTTGAACACGACCGTGGTGCAGTACCGGAGCATCTCGCGCAGGTCGGATTCCGAGTACGCCGCCGCGAATCCGTGCGTCTCCTTGCCGAATTCCTCGTGCCCCAGGCGCGCCTCGTGCGGCGAGCTCGCGCACGTGCCGTCCAGCACCGCGCTGATCACCGGGTACACGGCGAACATGGAGAACGCCTTCTGCGCGAGCAGGATCTTCACTCCGGCGCGCCGCCGGACGTCGTTCAGGATTTCCAGGTTGCGGCGCAGGGCGGCGAGGTCGACGACGAAACACGGGGTCGGGGGTATCTTCGGGTCAAGGTTTTTCATTGCGGACGTTATGCTGGGGGATGAATTCGAATTGCGGTAAAATCAAGATACACCGTCTCCGCCGGAAAAGCAAGCGGAAAGCGGCGGTTCGGGCATCTTTTTTCCCGTTTTCGCTTGCTTTTTCACGGATTCGGCGATAAAGTATTATTTCCTCGTTTTCAGGATGCCGGGGTATAGCTCAGTCTGGTAGAGCGCGTGCTTTGGGAGCATGAGGTCGCAGGTTCGAGTCCTGTTGCCCCGACCATTTTTTGCCCTCATGCCCGGCGGTTTTGAGGCGCCCCGCCTCAGCCACGGATTTCGCGGATGCGGGCGATCAGGCGCGCGACGTATTCTTTCGCCTTTGCCTTCTGCCGCGCGATTCCCTCCGCGTCGGTGGCGTAGCTCATGCCGTTCACCCACATCGCCCCCATGTATTCCAGTTTGCACACGCGGGCGATGGACTCGAACGCCGCGACGAAATCATGAATGTCGCCGACGGAGCCCGCGCCGCCGGTGTACGCGGCCTCGGGCGCTCCGGTCGTGACCGACACGAGCAGCTTCTTCCCGGCGAGCTTCGCGCCTGTCCCGTGCGCGAATCCGTGCACGAACACCTCATCCAGCCATTTCTTCATGAACCACGGCATGGCGTACCAGTGGAACGGAAACTGCCAGACGATCAGGTCGGCTTCGGCGAGCGCGGCCTGTTCCGCCGCGACGTCGAACTTGCCGTCCGGCGCGGTCTCGCACAGTTTGCGGACCGTGATGTCGGGCAGGGCGGCGGCGACCTCCTCCAGGATCGCGGCGTTTGCGACGGATTGCGAAAGGTCCGGATGACCGGCGACAAGCAGAGTTTTCATGGCTTCTCCTTTTTGGCTTCGTTGGTTCTGGGTTTGGCGGATCGTGCCGTGTGCGTGATGAGGTTACTGTATCACCGTTTGGCGGATTGTCAAGCCGCAAATCGTCTTTTCTCCGCGCCCTCATCCTGTTTTTTCGCCCCGCGTCCCCTGCCCCGCGGCGTCGTTTTTCGCGATTTTGTTTCAGAAAAATCCGCCTTCCAGCTTGATTTCGCGCGCTTGCGTGATATAGTACAGCAACGGACGGTGAAAAAACGTCCGCCACGCTCGCACTACCCTCAACAACTCAAATAGGAAAGAACAACCATGAGTTTCACGAAAACTGTCCTCGCGGCGGCCCTCACGCTGTCCGCCGGCGCTCTGGCGTATGCCCAGAACCCCATCATCAACAGCGCCTACTGCGCCGACCCCTCCGCGCACGTCTTCAACGGCCGCGTGTACGTCTACCCCTCGCACGACATCCCCGCGCCGTATGACTTCAGCCGCAAGGACTGGTTCTGCATGGCGGACTACCACGTGTACTCCTCCGACAACCTCGTCGACTGGGTCGACCACGGCGTGATCGTGGACCAGAACTACGTCCCGTGGGTGAACCGCCACTCCTACAGCATGTGGGCGCCGGACTGCAACGTGAAGGACGGCAAGTATTACTTCTACTTCCCCGCCGACAACCGCATCGGCCTCGCCACCGCCGACACCCCGTACGGCCCGTTCCGCTGCGAGGAACAGCCCATCCAGGGCGCGGGCGGCATCGACCCGTGCATCTTCATCGACGACGACGGCGCGTGCTACCTCATCTGGTCCGGGCAGGGCATGCGCATCGCGAAGCTGAAAGACAACATGAAGGAGTTCGACGGCGAAGCGAAGACCATCCAGCACGACACCCCGAACCGCGGCCTCAAGGAAGGACCGTTCATGTTCAAGCGCAACGGCATCTACTACTTCACCTTCCCTTGGGTCGACGAAAACCACGAATGCCTCTGCTACTGCACCGGCGACAACCCGTTTGGACCCTTCAAGTACCGCGGCAAGATCATGGAGCAGAATCCGCAGTGCTGGACCAACCACCACTCCGTCGTCGAGTTCAAGGGAAAATGGTACCTCTTCTACCATCACAACGACTACTCCCCGAACTTCGACAAGAACCGCTCCGTCTGCATCGACGAGATCACGTTCAACGAGGACGGCACCATCAACCTCGTGACCCCCACCAAGCGCGGCGTCGGCGTCACCAAGGCGACCAGCAAGATCGAGCTTGACCGCTACTCAAAGATCGCCGACCAGAACCACGCCTGGATCGAATTCCTCCGCACCGAATCCCCGTTCGAAGGCTGGAAGACCGTCTTCCGCAACAACGACAGCTCCCGCAATCCGATCTGGGTCGAATACGACCGCGTCGATTTCGGCGAAAAAGAGCTTGATTCCGTGCTCGTCCGCGTCCAGTCCAACGTCGGCGGCCGCGTCGAGATCCATGCCGACTCCCTCGAAGGCCCGGTCATCGCTACGGTCGACATCCCCGGCAAGGGTGGCGGCGAATGGCAGGAGATCAAGTCCCCCGTCCTCTCGCAGTTGACCGGCACGCATGACCTCGTCGTGAACATGCGCAGCGGTCTCCTGATGTACATCGACTGGATCAAGTTCATCGAGAAGTGATCGAATCTTCATTCCTGCTCATCCGGGCAAAAGAATACTCCGGGCTGAGTTCAATGACTCGGCCCGGAGTTTTTTCGTATCTGTCTAAAAAGAATTTGAATTAGGGGAAATAGTAGGTCGGGAGCATGCCGTGCGATCGGAGCAGCCCGAGGATCAGCAGGTGCAGCGGGTAGTAGACGTAGAAGAACCACTTCATGAACGCGTTGAACGCCGGGTTCGGGCCGCGCTTGCCGTTGTACAGCGCCAGGATCGGGATCGCCAGCACCACGGAGAGCTGCAGGAACGCATACGTCAGGTTGACAGGCGGGAACAGGAATCCGAACACGCCCACGTAGATGATCAGCCAGAGCGTCTGCTTCAGCCAGTGCCCGCGGTTCGTCCCGAAGCTCAGCACCAGCACCGACGCCGTGCAGCTCCAGTCGCCCGGGAAACTCACCACGCAGATCAGGCAGATCAGGAGCGTTTTCAGCCACGCGCTGCGGATCCGCTCCGAATACTCCACGCGGAGCATCACCAGCCCCCACGCCAGCGTCCAGATCACGCTTGTCTGGCTGTGCCAGCAAAAGGCGTTCAGAAACGAGATGTCGCGGAACCGGATCGCCTCCCAGATCCCGCTGTAGTAGAGCGGCACGAACGGACGCCAGTCGCTGAACCCGTTCCACTCCGAGACGTACGCGAAATGCGAGATCAGCGCGAAGAGGAACATGCGCGCCGTGTACTTGTTGACGTTCCGCGTGTGGAAGAACCCCTCCGCCACGAAGAAGCACATCGTCGGCATCGTGATGCGCCCGATGATGTGCATCAGCTCCGGCTTCCAGTTCAGAGCATACCCGGGGTAGATCGCCCACGCGATATGGTCGATCGTCATGGCGACGATCGCGATCAGCTTGATCGCATTCGCATCCAGTATCTTGTAGCGCTTCATGCCCGCTTCGCCCGGCTGGTTCGCGTTGGCTGTGCAGGACGTCTGCGCCGCCCCGCCCGGCTGGATCACATCGACAGTGCAGGATGCCTGCGCCGCGCCGCCCGGATTCGTTGTGTCAAATCCCGTTTCCATCGTTTACTCCGCCAATTGCTCCGCCATTTACTCCGCCATTTACTCCGCCAAATCCCATGTTTTGAGCTTATTCTTGCAAAATAATTCCGGAATTGTCTATGAAATACCCTTATCCTTTACCCTCATATAAGGGTATTACCTCTATTCTCCGCCAACGGCTGCATTGCAATTACGACAAGCCTTCAAAGGATAATCTCGGGGCGCGACGGGAAACGAGGCGCCGCGCTCCGGTGCTTCGGCTTGGAGCCGAGGGGAAAGCGTTACTTCTTTTCGGCGGGGGCGGGTTTCGGGGCCTTGACCCACTTGCCGTCTTCGCCCTGGATGTAGTCGCCTTCGTTCGCCTTGGACCGGATTTGTTTGGCGCGGAGTTCGCCGACCTTGTCGACGGTGGAGCCTTCCTTCTTGGCGATGGCGGTGTAAACGGCCTTGCGGTCGGCGTTTTCGGTGTCGACCATCTTCTTGTCGGCGTCTTCGATCTTGACTTCCTTTCCGTCCTTGTCCTTCATGATTTCGAGGTAGCCGGTCTTGTTTTCGCCAACGGTGCCTGCCTTCTTGAGGGTTTCGATCTTCGGCTTGCGTTCCGCCATGTTTTTCTTGATGGTGGCGGCGTCGTCAGCGGCGGAGAGCGCCTGCGGGACGACGAAAGCGAGCGTGAGGGCTGCGATGGAGAGAGCGAGCAGTTTTTTCATGGTAAAGTCTCCTGGGAATGCGGTTCGGATCAAAGTGCGTCGAGGTCGCCGAAGAAGTCGTCGAGGGCTTTTTCGATGCGGATGTTGATGTCGAGCGTGATGTGCACGGGCTTGATCTCGATCGGCTTGACGTCGACTTCGTTCTGGGTCCGGATGCACGCCGATGCGCCGAAGCCGGCGAGGACGGCCGCGGCGAGGATTGGCAGGAATGTTTTCATGTCGGATTCCTTTCTGTTGTGTTGTTGGTTTGTTATGTGCTGCTGTTTGAGTTGACAGGTTAAGGGTTCGGATTCATCGTCACTCCGCTTTGGAGAAGATCTTCTGGAAATAGTCGGCGAGCTCCATCGCCTTCCCGTACATGTTCACGTTCGTGTCCAGGCGGATGCCCTGGAAGACGCACGGCGTGGGGGACTTGATGAACGAGGCGGTGTTCTCGTCGAACGCGTAGTACAGCGCGCGGTTCGGGCGTCCGTCGAGCGAAAGCGAGAGCTTCATGTTCTCCTTGTCGGGGCCGACGGACTGCAGGCGCATGCGGACCCAGGAGTAGGAGAAGTCTTTCAGGGCGTCTTTGGCGAGCTCCATTTCGATGCCGGTGCCTGCGTTCGTCAACGCCTCGTCGAGGTCGCCCTTGATCACGCCTTCCTCGCCGGGGGTGGAAAAGAGGAACGCGTCCTCGAAGTAGATGTTGTCGATCTTCGACTTGCCGAACGCGTCGGTCTTCTGCACGAGCACGACCGGGATGGTGCCGTTGATGGAGCCGCTGCCGCTGATCTCGCCGAGTCCGATTTGCGTGAGGAAGAGCGGCATCTCAAGGCGGTCGCAGTAGAGCACGGCCTCGGTGGTCTCCTGGCCGATCCGGTACGTGATGCCGCCGAGGCGGATGTGGCCGTTGCACCAGTCGAGGCGGGCGTTTTCGACCTGCCAGGTGTCCGGGGCCTCCATGCGGAATGTGGCGAGGCCCGCCCCGGTTTCGATCTTGTCGTATTTGACGGACTTGAAGGAAAGCGTCTGGCCGGGCGCGGATTTGAGGATGGATATTTCCGGGACCTCGAATCCGAGGCTGATGCCGCGCACCTCGAGTTTCTGCTCCGGGATGAAGACGTCGGCGTCGGCGATGCGGAACTTCGCGCTGCCGGTGGTGGTTTTCGGCAGGATCTTGTACACGGCGCCGGCGGAGAGCTTGCCCGTGCACGAGATCTCCTCGAACTGCGGCAGGAACTTGGCGAGGTCCTTCGAGAGGTCGGCATCCTGTTCCGGGATCGTGATGCCGCACACGGTCTCCACCCCGGCGGCGCCGAGCGCGACGTCCGCGTAGATCTGACCGGTGATGGAGAACAGCTTCGCATCCGTTTTCAGGCGGAACGTCTTCGCGGCGTCGTCCCACTGGATCGTGCCGTCGAGCGAGGCCGCCTGAATGCCGTTGAACTCGAAGTCGCCGAGCGAAATCCTGCCCGTGCGCGGCCGGAGGGTCTTTTCTTCCGTCTCCGGTTCTTCTTCCGCGGTTTCCTCATCTGCCGAAGCCAGCATCATATCGAACGGGAATTCCCAGTTCAGGTTCTTCGCAAACAGCTTCAGCTCCGGCATGGAGAGCGCGGAATCGCCGCAGACGAATTCGCCGGAGAGGAGACCGTCGGCGAACGCGGCGTTCAGACCGAGTTCCGGCGCGTCGTAGACCAGCCCGGCGGCGTCCTGCTTGAACTGGAACGCGCTGATCTTCGCGTCCGCCTTGTACGCCTTTCCGTCCTCGGACCCCGCGCTGAACGCGAGCGCATCCGCCGAACAGCTCATGCCCTCAAGCTCGGCGAGGAACTTTCCGCCTTTCAGATTCGTGGAAGTCTTCCGGATCGCATCGGCCACAGTGAGCCAGGCATTGACGGTTTCGGGAGCAAACGAAACTTTCATGCCGTCCCGCTCCGCCGTGAGCTCTCCGCCGTTGATTTCCATTCCCGCGATTGAGTTCTCATCCCCGATTTTGTCGAAAACAACCTGAAAGGTCTCGGGTTTGAACGTAACGTTCATCCCGTTGAACGTGCATCCGAGATCGCCGCCGCTGATCTCCACGAAGCCCCCGGTTCTCTCGCCGTCATTGTTCGCATGGATGAGAAGATTTTCCGGCCTGAATGACGCGGTCATGCCCTTGAGTGAGGGATCAAGCGCCGCACCGTCAACTTCCGCATGAAACTCCGTTGCGGAGATTTCCGCACTGAACTCCATTTCCTTCTTGTCCGACAGGGTGACATCGGCGACAATACTCTTTTCGCCGGGACGGAACGAGACGTCCACGCCCTTGTATTTCACCTTGAAGAGCGGGTCGTTTTCGAGAAGGATGTAATAAGAATAAACCCAGAGATCGGGTTCGTCATCGGGCCCGAACACATTGGTGCCGATGCTGAATTCCGCCGGCTCGGACTCGGCGAGTTTGACCTGGAACCCGCCCTTGACGGTGCGTTTCGGAAGCGAGACGTTCGCCTTGATCTCGCCGACCTCGAACGGGATCGCGTCGTATTCGCCCTTTATCGTGCCGACCGTGAGCGAGACGACCTCGTCCGGGAGCATCTTCACGGAGAACGGCGTTTCGGAGTTGATGCGGAGCCCCTGCGGAGTACGGTAGGCGACCGTGAACGCGCCCTCGACGGACGAATTGCCGCTGACCTTGAGCGTGTTCAGGTCGAGCTCCGCCTTCGAGCGGAACGAGACTCCGGCGCGCAGGCCGCGCGGCAAGGAGCTTCGGACCGGGCCGGGCATGGCGGACGTGGCGAGGGTGAAATCGTCGAGGTCCAGCACGACTTTTTTCTCCCGGTGCAGATAAGACGCCCTGCACCGGATGCCGTTGGTCGCGAAATGCACCGACAGCGAGCAGTCGAGCTTGTTCCAGCCCAGTTCCCGGTCCGGCTTGACCGTGACGGCATACGGGATATGCACGTTGTCGATCGCGTCCTCGCTGCGCGCCACGGCGGCGAGATTGCCGGAGAGGGCGATGCGCCCGACCTTCACCGGGATTACGGCGTTGAGGTCGTCCACGGGGGCGGAACCGTCCTTCTCCTTCGGTTCGCCGGACTGGAACGACTTCGCGAAGAGGTCGTATGCCGGTATCCTGAACGCGCCGTCGGAATAATCGACGGTAACGTTGCAGTTTTCGATCTCGATGAATTCGATGGCGCGGTCGCGCATAAGCTCGATCGGAGAGTAGCGGATGGAGAGAGAACCGATGCTGCCGACGTTCAGCGGCCTGCCGTCGCGCGTGGTGTCTTTGACCTTGCAGGCGACTTCCGCCGAGGTCAGGCTGATGGTCTTGATGCGGAACTCCACGCCGCCGCCCTCGGCGAGCGGCTGAAGGATCCTGTTGATGTCCTGCTCCAGAAAATGCGGCAGGCATGCCAGCTCGACCAGCGCGCCCAGCAAGAACAGGCACAGGAGCAGCAGCAGAGCGATCGCCCATTTCGCGCGGCGCGGGACCGGCTGCTTTTTCGCCGGAGCGGACGCGGCGGACGAACCGGACAGCTTTTTGTCCGGCTCATTGTTCCGCTTGTCGGCCCCGGAAGAGTCCGGCATCCCGGCGGGAACGGTCTTTTTTTCAGGTTCGGATTCCGGCATGATGCGTTCTGTATTCGATATTCTGGCGGCTTATTGAGAGAAAAACGGGCGCATACCCCTACATGATTCTCTAATAATATACAGTCCGAAGGTTCAAATGCAACCGGTCCGGCGGGCTTTTTTCTGTTTTTTTGCCGGGGGTTCTCTTGAACGCTTCGGCCGGCAGCATCTGTCCACCCAATTCTTTCCGCTTTTTTTGGGATACGTTTGAAATCCGCTTGCGGTATGGTATATTATTTGCGTTTTCTTTTTGCCCGGTTTTCATTGTCGTCAAAGGAATGAGCGGAACATGTCCCTCCAAGTTGTCAAGCGCCTGAAAAACCTGTATCAGAATCACATAGCAGGCCGTTATCTGCCGTGCACCGTTTTTTGCCGGGATCCCCTGGTCCTGGTCACATTCGAGCACGAATTCCTGACTAATGCGCAGGCGTTTCTGGATTGTTTTTCCAAAAGCCGGGCTAAGTCGGTTCATGTCTTTCTTCAGTTCGGCTGGGAACATGAGACCCCGGAAAATTCGGAACCGCTTGTCCGGGGAGTCAAGGATGTGCTGGCGCAGTGCGACCGCCTGAAGATCACGCTTCTGGCGAACGCCGAAAACGAAGTGCGCGTCTTATCCGGACACGGACTGCATGCGGTGCTATGCAACCACAATGCGTTCATTGACGAAAAGCGTTTTCCCATTTTACGGCTTCCCAAAAAATACGACGCCGTTTATATCGCCCGCATTACACCGTTCAAGCGCCATTATCTGGCGTCGCAGATCAAATCGCTGCATCTGATCGGGCATCCCGCCTGGAAAGAAAAAGAACTGTCGTATACGGACGAAGTCGTTCATCATCAGCTGAAACACGCCGTGTGGTCGTCGCATGTCGATGCAAAAAACATCCCGGCGGAAATCGCCGCCGCGCATTGCGGCCTTTGCCTGTCGAAAGCCGAGGGTGCCATGTTTGCCAGCATCGAGTATCTTCTTTGCGGCGTCCCGGTCGTCAACACGCCCAGCCTCGGCGGACGCGACGTGATGTTCCCCGATTTCGCGGTAAAGACGGTCCCCGACACGCCCGAAGCCGTCGCCGAAGCCGTTCAGGAATTCGTCGAACACGCCCCCGAGCCGGAGCGGATCCGCGCCGCCGCCCTGGAGAAAATGAAGGTGCACCGCGAAACGTTCCGCAGGCTCCTCAACGATGCCATGGCGCCGCATGTGTTCCCGGATTCGCGCCCCATCCCCCACAAACTGATCCTGCGCTGCACGAAAAAACCGCTTCAATTCCTCCGGTACGGACTCCGCAAGCCCGTATAATGACCACCCGGACAGTGGCGCGCACATGAAAGACGAAATTCCCCTGTCAGGCAACGCCGGAAACGAGCCGGAAAAAGCCAGTGCGGCGTCCGGCCCCGCGGCGGCATTTCAGGACGAAATGAAAACATGAACCGACAGGATCGGCTATGGCGCATATCGCGGCCTGATCTGCGGACTCTTCACGGCGTGGGGGCTTGCCTTTCTGCACGGGATCTTTCTGATCGTGTATTTCCTGACCGCCTACAATAGAGATACATCCGATTACGACACATCATTGATGGATTATGTGGAACTCGGGTTTCATGTCGTAAAAGAAAATGGAGTATATCTCATAATCTTCTGGTCGCTTCTGATCGTTCCGGCCGGATTGATCGTCGGAGCCATTCTGGGGGCAGCGGGGATCATCTGGAAGAAGAAGCGCACGTCCGAACCGCCCCCGTCCAAACCGGAGAAACCGAAATCTATTTGAACTGAAAACGCCGCCCGGTCAGTACGTCAGCTCGTTCATGGAGAACGGCTTGAACGACTTGATCTTCCGTTCGCGCGCGGCGGTCCCGGCGAGTTTATCCTTATATCCGGGAAAAACATACGGAAAATAACGCTTTTCCTTGCATTTTCCAAAGAATAATGCTATATTATTTACTTTCTTCGATTTTAAACCCCGAAACTGTAAAGGATTCCGCATGAAAATTCTCGTGATCAACTCCGGCAGCTCCTCCCTCAAATTCACCCTCTTCGAGATGGAAGGCGGCAGCAACACCGTCATCGCATCCGGCCTCGTGGAGCGCGTCGGCACCCCGACTCCGAACCTCATCATCAAGCGTCCGGACGGTTTCAAGTTCGAAGAATCCCCCGAAGGCGTGAAGAACCACTCCGACGGCCTTCGCGCGGTCTGCGCCAAGCTCGTCGATCCCCAGATCGGCGTCCTGAAGAGCCTGTCCGAAGTCAAGGCGATCGGCCACCGCGTGCTCCACGGCGGCGAAAAGATCACCGCTCCGGTCAAGGTCGACGCCGAGGTCAAGGACATTATCCGCGAGTGCATCCCGCTGGGACCGCTCCATAACCCCGCCAACCTCAGCGGCATCGAGGCGTGCGAGGAGATCTTCGCCGGCGTCCCGAACGTCGCCGTGTTCGACACGCAGTTCCACCAGACCATGCCCCCGGAGGCGTACCTCTACGCCATCCCGATGGACTATTACAAGAAATACGGCATCCGCAAGTACGGCTTCCACGGCACCAGCCACCGTTTCGTGACCCTCTCCACCGCCGAATTCCTCGGCAGGAAGCCCGAAGACATCACGATCATCACCTGCCACCTCGGCAACGGCTGCAGCATGGCCGCCGTCAAGAACGGCAAGGTCATCGACACCACCATGGGCCTCACCCCGCTCGAGGGCCTCATGATGGGAACCCGCAGCGGCGACATGGACCCCGCCGCCGTGCTCCGCATGGTGCAGGTCGGCAACACCGCCCAGGACGTCGACACCATCCTGAACAAGAAGTCCGGCCTGCTCGCCATCGGCGGCATCGGCAGCGGCGACATGCGCGACATCGTGAACGCCGCCGACTCCGGCAATAAGGACGCCGCCCTCGCCCTCAAGATGTTCATCCGCCGCATCGTCAAGTACATCGGCTCCTACTACGTGCTCCTCGGCGGCGCGGACGCCATCGTCTTCACCGGCGGCATCGGCGAACACTCCCTGCCCGAACGCAAGGCGATCCTCGACGGCTTCGCATGCCTCGGCATCAAGTGCGACGACGCAAAGAACAACGAATGCTTCGGCAAGGCGGGCGTCAT
>JAFSZN010000058.1 GCA_017455665.1 Lentisphaeria bacterium | reverse complement strand
CGGAAGGTGCGGCCGGGCTTGAACACCTTCACGGTGTCGCGTATCACGCTGAGCATGTCGTCGGCGAGTTCGCCGCCCGCCATGTAGCCGTTGCCCCAGTAGAGGTAATACTTGCCGCTCACTGGATCGCGGAAGACGTCCGGGTCGATCTCCTGTCCGCCGCGCACGCCCGCGGGCTTGAAGTCGACGATGGGCTTGCCGGTGTCGACGAACGGGCCCAGCGGATCGTCCGCGACCGCGACGCCGACGCATTTTCTGCCGTCGCCCTTCAGCGCGCCGCAGAAATAGAAGTAGTATTTATAGGATCCGTCAGCCTGTTTGCGTTCCATGATGCACGGGGCCCATGCGTTGCCGTCGGACCACTTCACATCCTCGCCGAGCGTCAGGATGGTGCGCTCGAATTTCCAGTTCTTCAGGTCGGACGAGGAGAACACCTGGAAATCCTTTCCGCCCCAGCCGGGCACGCCGTCGTGCGTGGGGTAGATGTAGTATTTGCCGGTCTTCTCGGAATAGAGCGTGCCGGGGTCGGCGTAGAACGCCTCGATGATCGGGTTGTTCTGCTTCGGGAGCTCGAATTTCTCCGGCTTGCCCCACTTTTTGAGGACGGCGTCCAGCTCGGAGCGCGCGATGGAGACCACGCTGCCGTGGCGCGCGTGGAAGTCGACGGAGAAGTCGCCCTGCGTGAACGTCTTCATGTCCTTCGTCTCGGCGAAATACCAGCGGTTATTGCGGAAGAGGTCGCCCATGAAGACGTATGTATCGGTGTTTACGAGCGGGTATACGCTGGATCCTTCGATCGCGAATCCGGGATCGAGCTTGTAACCGGGTTCCGGCGCTTCCCATTTGCCGGGGAAGAGCGTGTCGGAGACGACCTTTTCCTTGCCGCAGTAGAACATGTGGTACTTGCCGCCGAACGGGATGATGTCGGCGTCGAGCACGTGCACGCCGGGCTTTCCGAACATGTACATCGGTTCGCCCTCAAGGTCCGTGAAATCGTCGTTCGCGTACACGCCGTACATCCTGTTGACGCCGCCCCTGAACATCAGCGCCACGTAGATCAGATAGCGCTTCGACGCCGGATCGTAGATCGTCTGCGGCGCCCACACGTGCAGGACATCCTGAATGCCGGGCATTTCGGGGAAACGCTCGGGGAAGTTGATCGCTTTTGCGGACCAGTTGACGAGGTCGTCGGACTTCAGGAGCACGAGCCCGCGGTTGGAGTCCCACCCCTTCGACGAGGTCATGTCCGTGGCGACCATGTAGAATCCGCCCTCCTCGGTGCGCATGATGTGCGGATCGCGCACGCCGCCGGAGCGCGCGAACGTCTTCGCGTCCAGGACGGGCCTGTCGCCGTTCAGCGCGAAGAAATGGCGTCCGTCGCTGCTGACGGCGAACCGGATCTGCTCCTGGTCCGGGTTGTTCCCGGTGAAATAGGCGAAAAGATAGCAGGTGCGGTCCTTCGCGGCGGGTTCGGGGTAGGGCTTCTCCGCGGACGCCGTGAGGGCGAGCCCCAGGGCGTAGAGCGAGGCGAGGGCGAGTTTGCGGAGGACGGCGGAATGCCGGGCGGACAGGACGGTGCGGAATGACATGTGCGATCTCCTGTGTGGAAACGGCGTGCGGACGGCGCGTTTTCCGTTGGTTCGTGGTTTGACCTGGCGATTTTCCATAATATACAATTCTTTTTCCGTGAAATCAAGGCGGCGGAACGTGTTTTTGTCCGGAAATGACGGAGAAAACCGATGCCGCGCGTTAGGGGTAACGTTGCCGCCGTGTCCGTCGCGACGCCCGTTTTGTGCCGGACCGTTCGAGTGATAATAAGACCAATAGGAAAGGGCGTTCGGAAAATCTTTTCCCATTCGTCCGTTCGTCCCATTCGTCCTGTCTCACAGCATACGCCCTCCCGGCAGTCATGATCGCTTTTTTTGAGATGCGCCAAACAGAAAGTTTGTGTTTTTTTGCAAACACATTTTTTTATCTTGATTTTTTATGATATTATGATATTGTAATGTTTAAGGGCACCTCTATCAATTGGATTCGGCGGCTTTTCGCCTCCAGGCAAATCCCGATTGGTAAGATTTTCGGTGGTTACCTTCAGGTAGCCACACTCAAATCTTCCTGCATCGTCCTGTTTGCCTGTTTGCTGAAAATCCATCCGACTGAATGAACAGAGGTACCCTTGAAAATGACCGAACTGGAATGAACAACACCAATTCCCACGGAGTAATAACATGAAACACAAAACAGCCTGGATCATCGCCGCGATCCTCGTTATCTGCCTTCTTGCCTTTGTTCTTGTACTTGTGCTGGCACTGGCGCCCAGGCCGATCCTCATCGAGGGGACGATCACGGACGATCAGGGAAACGCCCTGAACGGGGTTTCCGCCTGCGTGTACTTTTTGCGCCCGGAAACGAGCCTTTTCGGCGGCTCGCGGGAAGATCGGCACACCGGATCGAAAATTGAGGAGACCGTCGATTCCTCTTTCCGTTTCGAGGGGAAAGGCGACCGTGTGTACGTCACGTTCGGCAAAAAAGGTTACGCTCCTCAGAGACTTCCGCTTGGGCGCGGCGACAAATACAGTCTGATTCGACGCGACCTTTGCATCGTCATGAAGGAACTGACGCCGGAAGAACAGGCGGAATCGCTTTTCCAGGCGATCGACGGATGGAGTCGCGAGATTGATAATAGAACTCCGGCCGAGGTCTTTATCGAGGGCCTGCGCAAAGCATACGGATTTGAAAAAAACGATATGACGGATGTTTTTGTAAAAGTGATACAGGATCATCTTTCCGGGGCGGAAACGAAATCGGAGGACCGATCGCGCGAAGGGCGGCATTATTCTGCAATCCATTTTCTTCAATACTATCCGCTTCCTCAAGATCAGTTCCTGGAACTGATCCGGAAATCGGCCGAATCGGATCCGGAGTCCGCGGACTGGCTCATTCGCGCTTATACGAAGGTGTACCCCGATTGGGTGTTCGATGACAGGACGATCTTCGAACTGGCATCCAAAAGCGATATGAAAGAGTTTGGCTTTTTCGAAGCATACGCCGATTTGAAACGTCAGATTCGCGAAGAAAAGGACGAGGCTCGCAGGAAGAAACTTCTTGATAAAGCCTTCGAATGGGGGTTTCAGGATGACATGCTTACGGTCTTTCATTATCTGGACCGGCTTCTGCTTGACTGTCGCAGACAGGAATATGCCGAACTCCCCGCCCGTAAAATGCAGCTGGAAAAAGATCTGAAGCGTCATGAGGAAGCCGAGGTCTATGACTGGGTTTACCGCCGGACGAAATACGCGCTGAAGCATTTCGGCGAGGGGGACGAAGCGTTCGAAATGCTGTACAAGATGGATACGGATCCCAAATTGTGGGACGGCGAATGGGAGCGTTCCGAGCGTGATAAACGTCTGAAAGAAGGATTTGAAGAGGCAGAGAAACGGGGAATCGATCTCTCGACTGTTTTGGGCCCGGAATTATACAAAAAATATCAATCTTTTAAAGAAAGTGACGAAAAATAAAAACATCCCATGCCCCGTCTGACCTTATACAAAAAACACCCAGCCATTCCCGGCAGACTGACCCGGGCGCTTCGCCCCTGACGCGGCTTCCGGCAAGTGCCGCCGTGATGCAGGGGGCCTGTCCTCGCGCGCATTCCCGCGAAAAACTCTATAAAAAGGCGGGGAAACGACTGGTTATTTCCGGAAAATGCTGTATATTATATGCGTCTGTTTTCGGAGGCAGCGCCTCCACTGCGGCAGAGCCGGGATTTCCCGGTTCCCGCGAGATGACTGCCGCATATCAACAAGACAGGAAAGACAATGGCAAAAGAAACAGTTTCCAATGCGTTCACCGGACAGGAACGCAGCGTGCTGCGCTCATGGATCTGGGTGCGCGAGGATGCCGCGGAAATCCTGGACGCCCTTCGCGCCGGGCCTCCCGGCGCGGACTCCGGGCATGAGCTGCTTTGGAAGACCAAGACCAAATATGTCCTGCGCATGAAGACGGCGTCGGGACTGGATCTGGCGTGCAAGTGGTATGCCAGAATCCGGCAGGCTCCGTATGCGTTCTCGTGGACGCACGCGGCGAAGGAGGCATACAATTTCAGGCGGCTGGCGGATCTCGGGCTGCCGCTGGTGAAACTTGTGGCGGCCGGCGAGGCTCGCTTCCCGCTCTGTATCCGCAACGCCTTTATCGTTACGGAGTTCGCCGACGGGTTCCTGGACGGACGGTATTTCTTCGAGACTCCGGATCGTGAAGGCGCTTTGCTGGACGAGTTCATCCGCCGCAATTTCGCCCTCGTGGCGCGTCTGCACGACGCCGGGATCTGCCACGGCGGCTTCAATCCGATGAATGAACTCTGGCGCAAACTGCCGGAACCGGACGCGGAGGGGCATCGGATGGAGCTTCGCTGGATCGACATCGCCACGTGCCATCCCGCGTCGGGCGATCGCCTGAAACGGTGCATCGTGGAGGATTTTGTCAATTTCCTTCGGTTCTATCCGTTTGTCGGCGTGGAGGGACGCCGCGCATATCTGCAGGGGTATCTGGATGCGGCGAAGGTCCGCCGGTTTGATCCGGATGCGCTGCACCGCGCAGTGGAAGACGCTTTGGCCGCCCGTGCGCGCCGGAAGCTCGCCGAGGCGGAAAAAAAGAAGAAAAAGATGGAGCGCGGCGCCTGATCCGTCAAATGGAGAAAAGGCTCCTGATCCACCGGAAATAATCAAGACCGGGCGGCGGGCGGAACGCTTCGCCGCCTTCTTCTTCGCGTCCCAGCAGGAAGACCGCGGCGAATTCCATCGGGTCGGTGCCATGCAGGCGCATTGCGCGGTCGGCGAACGCGGAACGCTCCTCCGTCAGGATCACGAGCGCATGATCGGCGTCTCCGGCGGACAATACCGCTTCGGCGAGCGAAAGGACGCGTTCCGGGAGGCGGTCGAATCCGGCGAGAGAGAAGACGGGGACCTTCATGCCGAACTGGATGGTCGCCGCGCCGGGGACGGCGTTGTGGACGGAACACGAGAACGACACCGGGCCGATCTGGTCCTCCGGGAAGTCGATCAGGTCGTTCTGGAGCGCCGTGATGCGGCTCTGCACGCCGAGCATGCTGCCGAACAGCAGCGGTGCGTCGTTCGGGCGACCTTCGAGCCGGTCGAGCGCGGAGAGGACCGCCGCCGTCATGCGGTCGGTACGCCGTCCGAGTCCGAGGCGGGCGCGTTCGGCGCAGAGGAAATCGTCGTCCCAGCGCAAATCCGCGCCGGGGGCGGTAAACGAGGATGCGATCAGACGAAGCGCCATGATTCAGCCCAGCCTTTCCGCGATGAGCACGGTGTCCGTGCCGCCGAACGCCAGAGAACTTGAAGCCGCGAAACGTGTTCCGGCGGGGAGCGTCAGCGGCGAGGTCAGCGGCGCGCACGGGAGCGCGGGATCGAGCGTCTTGCAGCCGGGACTCGCCGGGACGAAGCCGTCGCGCAGCATGAGCATGGTGAAGATGAATTCGAGCGTGCCGGCGGCGCCGAGCGTGTGCCCGGTGAAGCGTTTCGTGGAGAGGAACGGCGGCGGTACGGCGAGCCCGGCTTCCTCTGCCAGCCCGGCGAACGCCGCGGCCTCGCATTGGTCGTTCAGGACGGTCCCCGTGCCGTGCGCGTTGATGAACGCGATGTCATCGAACGCGAGTCCGGCGCGCGACAGGGCGTCGCGGAAGGCGCGTTTCATGCCGCCGCCGGTCGCGTCCGGCGCGGTGATGTGCGAGGCGTCGCAGCTCATGCCGAATCCGCGCAGGGCGAATTCCGGCGCGCGGCCGCGTTTCCGCGCACAATCGGGCGTTTCGAGGATTACGACGCCCGCGCCTTCGCCGAGGTTCAGTCCGGCGCGCGCGGAGTCGAACGGACGGCACGGGAAGGGCGAGGTCACGCCGAGCACGTGGAACCCGGCGACCGGGGTGCGATGAAGTTCGTCCGCGCCGACCGCGATCATGCGTTCGCACTGCCCGGAGAGCAGGCAGAGAGCGGCGATGGAGACGGCGTCCGCGCCGGAGGAACACGCGTTCGAGACGGTGTGAAGCGGTCCTGTCAGATTATATTCGCGGGCGATCGATTCCGCCGGATTGGAGTTCAGAAACTGTTCCACGGGACCGTTTTCTTCCATGCCGGGATCCTCGCGCAGCCGCGCGTAGTAGGACGTGTCCGTGAACTGCTGGGCGATGGTCGTGCCGACGACGCACCCGGTCGCGGAGTCGCGGAGCATGTCCGGCGTGAGTCCGGCGGCGTCCAGCGCCCGCGCCACGGCCGCGCGGATCATGGCGAGCGTGCGCGGTCCGTCCGGCGCGTTTTGGAAAGAATCGAGGTAAAACACCGGGTCGCTGATGGCTGAATCGATCACATCGCGGGCGGGACGCGACGCGTCGGGCGGGCGTTCGCCTCGGAACAGAGCCAGCGCGTCGGCGTCGGTCGCCCCGGCGCAGGAGAGATGTGCGAAACCCGTTACGACGGGCTCGAAGGGCATTCGGTGTATCATGCGCGGTCCTCCCAGACGTTTTCAAACAGGAAGCAGTCGTAAGGATGCTCCGTCGCCATGCGTTCGAGGTCGGCGGCGTATGCCTGGACGTCCTCCTGATATTTCGCGCCGGATGCGCCGCGCACGGGGCGTTGCGGACGTACGACGGTCCCGAATTCGATCTGAAGCTCGCGGTAGGTTGTTCCGCGCGTCAGGAAGAACGGTACGACAGGAGCGTGCGCCTTTGCCGCGAGGAAGAACGCCGCCACGGGGAAACGCGCGGTCCCGCCGAAGAATTGAACCGGCACGGAATCCGCCTCCAGGCAGCGGTCGCCCATCAGCCCGACGGCTCCGCCCGCGTCCAGCACCTCGAACGCCTCCAGCAGTCCGCCGAACGCGCCCGCGGTGTCGATGATGTGCATCGGTGCCGCCTCGCCGCCGCTGAACGCCCGGCTCTTGTCGACGTCGGCGTTGCGGTCCGGCTTCGCGACGAACGCCACCTCGCGGCCTCCGGCGTTCACGCAGTGCATGGCGGCCTGCCACGCGCCGAAATGCGAACAGAGGAAGAC
Organism: Lentisphaeria bacterium; assembly: GCA_017455665.1. Classification (GTDB taxonomy): domain Bacteria; phylum Verrucomicrobiota; class Lentisphaeria; order Victivallales; family UBA1829; genus UBA1732. The sequence continues at coordinate 17,259 of JAFSZN010000058.1, read as the reverse complement.
GAGCCCGCCGGGGGCGTTGCGAATGGGCGCAAAGACTTCGGGGTTGCGTTCGCGGACTTTCGCCTGGCCGTTGGCAAGTGCGAGCGCCATGATCAGCGCTTCGCCCTGCGCCGTGAAGAGCCGCCAGACGTGGCGTTTCATGCGGAATCCGCTGTCGCCGGGGAAACGGTGTTTCAGGTAGGGCAGGGCGCGCTGTTCCGCCTGTTTGTCCGTGAGCGCGTAGACGAGCGCGATGAACTTGACGAGGAAGCACGCGGCGGCGGGCCCGAAGACGGACAGGATGCCGCGGAGGATCGCGGACCCGAGCCTGTTTTTGCGCGTGTCGCTCAGATTCGCGGCGGGCTTTTGAACGGGATCGCGGCTCATGCGCGGGCGCTCCTTCTGCGGATGACCGCGCGGCAGAGTTCGGCGGAACAATACACGATGACGGCGAAGATCAGCGCGAAGACCGGGGCGAGGATGAGACTGCCGAGGAGCCATTCGAACCAGCGCAGATGGATCTCGCGGATCGTACTGTGGAAATTCAGGTCCTCGGGGAGCAGGAACTTGCCGTGCCGCAGATAGTACCCGAGCTCGATGCAGATGACCGGGCAGAACGGCGGCATGAACGGATTCTGCGCCATGACCGCCATGGCTTTGTTGAGGTGGAGCCGGGTCGCGACGTAGAGGATCAGGATCGTGCAGAAGCCGTACGTCGGATACACGGCGAGGAGCGCGCCGACGAACGCCGAGAACGCGAGTCCGAGCGAGGACGTGTTTTCCTTGACGAGCCACGCCCAGAGTTCCTTCGGTTTCCACAGGCGCGGGTATTCGCGGGGCGTCTCGCGGAGCCGTTTAACGCCGAACGGGACAAGGCGGCGAAACACCAGGCGCGTATGCAGCCAGGTCATGCGGAGGTTGTCGCGGAACGGACGGAAATGCGAGACACGTTCGCCGGGCGGGTCGTAGTGCGTGGAGATCGGGACCTCGGCGAGGTCGAGCCCGGCCCACATGCATCGCGTGAGGAGCTCGGTCTCGAACGTGTAATGCAGCGAGGAACAATGAATTTGCGAGACGTATTTGAGCGGATACGCGCGGAATCCGCTCTGGGAATCGGAGATCTTTCTGCCGGTCTCGACGAGGAACCAGAAATTGGAGAACATGCGCCCGAACTTGCTGCGTCCGGGGACGTTCGGCACGGAAAAATCGCGGACCCCGGCGACGAGCGTCCAGTCGTTCCGTTCGAGGACCGGCAGGAAGCGCGGGATGTCCTCCGGGTCGTGCTGGGCGTCGGCGTCGAGCGTGATCATGTAGTCGTAGCCGCGCGGGGCGAGCGTGCGGACGGCTGTGAGGAGCGCCGCGCCCTTGCCGAGGTTGCGCGGATGCCGGATGACCTCGATGCCCGTCCCGGCGTAGTGTTCCGCGAGGTCGATGTCTTCCGATCCGTCGTCGATCACGAGAAGATCGGGCATGACGGCGCGCGTGCGTTCGATCACGGCGGGGGCCGTGGAGGCATGGTTGTAAACGGGGATCACGCAGCAGCAGCGCATAAGCCCCTCGGCTTTACTCCGCGCGGAAGATGCGGCGGGCGAGGTCTTCGGGACCGGAGTCGTCCGGGATCTCGAGCATGCCGCCGGGTTCCGCCAGCAGCACGGTCAGCCTGTCCGATTCGTAATGGCAGATCATCACGCGACGGATGCCGGGCATCTCGAAGAAGTTCGTGACCTCGTCCCAGAGGACGGGCCAGCGTCCGAGCGAATCCATGTAGAAACACGGTCCGGTGAGCTTGAGGGAGATCGCGGCCTCGCACGGCGGGGTGGTCGGGAGCGTGCCGACAAAGAGGTGTCCGCGCCCGAGGTGGCGTCCGTGTTCGCGGTAGTCGTTGAAATAGTCCAGGTTCTGTTCGTGGCAGCCCTGCCGCCCGAAGTCGACGATGGCGGTTTCGCGGACGGAATCGACCTCGGCGTCGCGGTGCGCGAGGACGGCGGCGAGGATGTACGTGCGGACCTTCGCGTCGCCGCGCCGGAAATTGTCGAGTCCGTAGCCGTGCGGAAATTCGTCCTGCGGCTCGGAGACTTTCGCCTTGGCGCCCTGCGTGTCCTCCGCCGTATAGACGAGGCCGCGCCGCCAGGTGCGGAAGGACAGGCCGTCGGCCGTGACGCCGCCGATGATGTGCCAGGAATATGCGCTCATGATACGGCCTCCAGGATGATGACGGCGTTCAGCCCTCCGAATCCGGAGTTCATGCACAGAACGCGCGGTTTTTCGAGTTTGCGGATCTCGGTCGAGACGTAGCGGGCGGCTTCCGGTTCGGGCGTGACCAGCGAGGTCTGGGGCGGGATCAGCCCCGTCTCCAGCATGCGGACGCCGACAACCGCTTCCACGAGGCCCGCGCCGGCGAGCGTATGGCCGCACGCGCCCTTCACGGAGAGCATCGGCACGGAGCGTTCGCCGAACACGCGGCGGATCGCCTGAAGCTCCATGTCGTCGTTGTAGCGCGTGCCGGTGCCGTGCCCGATGACCGCGCCGATGTCGTCCGGGGTAAGCCCCGCCTCGCTCAGCGCGTGTTCGATGGCTTCGGAGAGCGCTTCGCCGTGCGGCATGGGGGCGGTGATGTGGACCGCGTCGCAGCTCATGCCGCCGGACGCGAGGAGTGCGCGCGGCTTCAACCCGAGTTCGGCGGCCTTCTTCGCGGAACAGATGTTCACGATGGATGCGGCGTCGCCGAGCAGCAGACCGTCGCGGTTGCGGTCGTACGGACGCGCGATGGTCCGGGCGAGGGCGCGGAGGGTGGCGAATCCGGAGAAGATGAACTCGCTGACGTAGTCGGTGCCGATCACGACCGCGGAATCGAGGCGGCCGCTGCGGATGTGGCGGTTCAGCGAGACGAACGCCGAGTTCGAAGACGCGCACGCGGCGGAAACGATGCGTCCGCGGTCCTTGTCACAGACCTTCAGGGCGCGTTCCAGCAGCATGTCGCAGGTGCAGCGGCGTTCGGGATTGTCGATGTATTCGATCTCGCCGACGGTGCTGGCGAGGAAGAGTTCGGCGTCGCGCGGCATTTTCTTCGCGGTCGGCGCGAGGTAGTCGAGGAAGAAGCCGGGGATCTCCTGCGTGCCGTTCACGTCCGCGCCGGGCGCCATGGCGGCGAGCGCGGTGGAGAATTTGTCGTTGTGGAACCGGGAGCAGTCGGAGAACGCGGCGTGATTCTGAAGCAATCCGTTCCAGCAGGCTTCCACGCCGGGCCCGAACGCGGTGTACAGGTCGCAGTCGACGATCACGGGGGTGCGGTCATCCATGATGGTACGCTCCTTCCTTCCAGCGTTTCAGGAACTCTTCCCAGAATAGCGGCATGTGCCAGAGCGGCGTGAAGTCGCGGGCGTCGATGAAGACCTGCGTGGTGCATCCTGTGGCGGCGACGCGTCCGTCGTCCAGGCGCACGGCGTACTCGATGTTGATGCGCGGGGCGTCGGTCCAGATGAGCGAGGCGGATGTGTGGAACACCGCGTCGCAGGGGAGCGGGATGCGGTAGTCGTATTCGTCGTGGTAGAAGAGCGCGGAGACGTGTTCCTGTTCCAGTCGGTCGTTGTCGAATCCGAAGCTGTGCGAAAGCTCGGTGTAGGCCGCCTCGAAGAACTTCGCGTAGTTGCCGTGCCACGCGATCTTCAGCGGGTCGGATTCGCTGAACTGGAGGCGGCGCGTGACGCTGACTTCGAGCGGCGGCGGGTCGCCGGGGGTGCGTTCAAAATAGTGCTTGAACTCGGGATGTCTCATATCGCGCTTTCTTTGAGAGCGAAGACCAGTTTCGCCGCGGACACGCTTTTGCCGATGTCGTTCAGGAACGAGGCGTTCGCGGCCCATGTGTTTTCGGCTTCGCCCCGTTCGAGCGTCAGCGTGAGCGTGACCGGCATGTCCGGCGTGATCGTGCGGAGATACTTGATGCGGCGGACGCCCGCGAGGCGGAGCGCACGCCCGAGGCGGCGTTCGGCGAGACGCCGGATGAAGGAAAGCTGGACGATTCCGGGCAGGATCGGATTGCCGGGGAAGTGTCCGCGGTAGCCGGAGAACGTGCCGGGGACGGAAAATGTGCAGGCGCCTTCGCCGTTTTCGCCGGCCTGATTGTAGATCGTGTCGATTTCATCCCAGATGGTCATGATTCGCTGTCCTCAAAAAGATCCGATACCGTCAGGATCAGACGGTATCCGTGTTTATAATTGTCGTATACGATGATTTCGGGAAAAATAACCGCATCATTAACAATATACCTGAAATACCAGGATTGCCAGTCGATAGTTTCGTTTTTAAAGTAATATTTTCCCATAACCGGCAATTTCGGCCCCCAAAACTCGCTGACAAGCTCTCCGCCGTCGTCTCCGAAGGGCTCCCGGCGGATGATTCTGCTGTCGTCTTTTATATCTTCTGTCGCGCCGGTTTTGACGCCGCGCCACGGGTCCAGACGGCTGAAGATATTGAAGAAATCCGCAAGGATGAACCCGGCGGCCTCTTTTTCGTGTCCGTCCAGGATGTCGATCGGCATGAACCAGAAATCCGCGAGGGCGTCCGCCGTGCCAGCCAGCTCGAAGATCTTGCCGCCGGAGGGGGAGAACGCCGCCACGCGCAGCTCGCCGGATTCGTCGTAGGAGACGGCGCACAGCGTGGCCTGTTTGAAGAACTTGTATTCGAACGTGACTTTACCCTGAAACGCAAACGGTTTCATCGGCTCGGCGGGCGGCTGGACCTTGTCCCGGTAGAGCGACCACTCGGTCCCGGTCAGGGGCGGGACCGGGTCGTATTCGTAGGGCAGGGAATGGCAGGCGGAGGTGAACGGAAGGAGCGCCGGGATGAGCGCGAGGAGGAGCGTTTTGAGCGGGGCGGAGGAAACGCGTTTGACGAATCCGCGCCGGATGGACGGCAGAAGCAGGGCGGCAGCGCCCCAGGCGGCGAGCACGCCGGGGATCAGCGCGAATCCGGCTTCATGCAGGAGCGGATGCCCGGCGAACGCGATGGTGAGGCCGCCGGCGGCGGTCGTGAGCGCGGAGGCGGAGATCGCGCGGAAAACATACGGATTCGCGGACCGTTCGCTGCCGATCACGAAGACGCCGTAGTCGATGGCGAGTCCGGAGAGCAGGACGAGCGAGATTTCGGCGGCGAGGTTCAGCGGCTTGCCGAGGAGTGCGTACAGAGCGCAGACGGTCAGAAGCGCCATCGCGACCGGGATCATCGCGCAGAGGCTGTCGCGGACGCTGCGGAAGAAGGCGAACGCGATCGCGAAGACCGAAAGCACGGCGAGGATCACGGGGAGCGTCGCGGCGGACTTCATGTCGGACACGATCAGCGCCGGGATACCTGCGCGGGAGATCGGGACGGTTTCGAGTTCGCGGGGAAGACCCTCGGCGAGGGACAGGGCGGATTCCGGCAGGAAGACCGCCGCGTACCAGCCGTTGCCGTCCGCCGCAGGACGCAGCACGCGGTTCAGCACGGGTGCGAAGACGTCGGGATTCGCGTCAAGGTCAGGCGCTTCGATGCCGTGTTGGAGCGAGGCGAGGAACGGATCGAAGGCGTCCGGCTCGAATCCTTCGTCCTCGGCGGCGGCGCGGAGCGACTTCGAGAAGGCGTCAGAATCGAACGATGCGCGCCATGAAGTGAGATTCGCCTTGCGTTCGGCTTTCGTCGGGATCAGGAACGTCGGGGAAAAGATGGATTCCGCCAGCTCGGGATCCTTTTCAATGAGGCTGGCGCGGACGGATCCCGCGTGCTCTAGCGCGGTATCGGCGTCCGCCCCATGGACCGCCAGAACGCCCTGCGCCGGGCCGTCGAGGAAGAGGCGTTCCACCGCGTCCGCGGCGGCGCTGAGCTTCTCCTGTGCGGCGTCGAACTGGCGGAGGTCGGTGCGGACGCTGAGGCGCAGGGCCGCGAGGACGGCGAACAGTGCCATCATGCCGAAACAGATGCCGCACGCGAGCTTCGGGGGGAAAGTCTTCAGGGGGCGCGGCTTCGGCAGGGGCTTTTTCGTGCGGATGAGGACGGACGGGAACAGCAGGAGCGTGAGAATGAGGCTGGCGAGCAGGCTGATCCCGATGAACACGCCGAACTGCCGCACGCCGGGGATCGGCGTCAGCGCGAGCAGCAGAAACACGGCAGCCGAGGTCGCCGCGCCAGTCAGCAGGGACGGCGCGATGCGGACCAGCCGCCGCACGGGGCAGGGCGTCTGCATGGTCATGTAGACATGCACGCCGTAGTCGACCGCCAGCCCGATCACGAGCCCGCCGGTGGCGGTCACGAAGAGCAGGACGGGTTCGCCGGGGATCGCGAGGAGTCCGGCGGCGGCGAGCGAGACTGCCGCGGGGAAGACCGGGATCGCCAGCGCGCGCAGATCGCGGCGGAACAGCAGCAGGATCGCGGGCAGGAAGAAAAGGACGGAGAGGATGCACGCGAGCTTCACGTCCGACTTGATGACACGTTCGTTTTCGATGGAATGCGCGTGGGCGAGCAGGAGCTCGGCGCGGACGTCGGACATCGGATGCCCTGCGAGGATGGCTTCGAGGTCGCCCATGAGCTTGCGGCCGCCCGCGGTGTCGGCGGCGGAAACGTCCGTTTCGAGCAGAAGCAGACGGTGCAGACCGTCCGGGGCGACGATGGCTGTCTCGCCGTCTTTCAGGTGAAACGACGAGGCGGAACGGAACTGTTCGAGTGCGGCGAGCTTCGAGGCGGCGAATCCGGTCGGGTCCGCGAGCACGAGCGAGGCGAATCCGCCGAGCAGGATTTTACGTTTGACATTGGCGGCGATCCCGGCGGGATCAAGTTCCGTGTACGGCTGGAACTGCGGGATCCAGGCGGGGAGGGAACCGAGGACGGCGGCGATGTCGTCCGGCAGAAAGCGGTTGTCGACGCGCGTCACGCCGGGAACGGATGCGATTTCGGATGCGATATCGTCTATATCGGAGGAGGCGGCATCAAGCTGTTCCGTCGTGTCGGCGGCGAACAGCACTGCCGACTGATTGAACAGCCCGGAGTTCAGGAGCACGGCGCAGGCGCGTTCGGATTCGCTGCCTGATGGTAGCATGCGCGTGATGTCGGCGCTGAACGAAGCGGTGAGGAGCGGAAGCGCGGCGAGGGCGAGCGCGAGAAGCGACAGAAGCGCCGCGAGGACCGGGCGTCGCAAACCGAACAGAATGACGCGCCGCAAAAGAGATTTCATTTTTTCTGTTTCGCCTGCCAGAGAGCGTCCGGGATGTCGGAATCGAACACGGAATCGGTATAGACGAGCTCGGTCACGTCGCCGTTTTTCTCGGATGCGCGGACCTTGACGATCTTCGTTTTCGATTCGTCAAGCGTGAGCTCGACCTCGGTGATGAGCGAGGCGGCGAAGCGTTCGGAGCGCGGTTTCAGGACCACCGTGCCGTCCTTGCCTGCGGCTGCCTCGAAATCCTTCTCCAGCGCCTTTACGTCGCCGGATGCGAACGCCGTCATGGCGTCGGAGAGCATTTCCAGCATGGGATATTTGGAGAACGGCACGGAGACGGTCTTGTCCGAGTCGGCGTCCCACTGCGTGAGCTTGCCGTTTGCGATGACGCAGGAGTATTTGAGCGGTTTTTCGACGTGCCAGGCGAAGCGTTTTCCGGGGCGGTCGAGACAGAGCTCGCCGTTCAGGACCATCGGCTTCTTGAACGCCTTCAGATGTTTCGTCTGGACGAATTTCGTGCGGAGCGTTCTGAAGTTCGAGATGTTCGCGAGCAGCTCCGCGGTGTCGGCGACGGCGGCTTCCGATTCCGCTTCCCTCGGCTCCGGCCCGGTCTGCGCGGCATCCTCCCCCGCGAAGGCGAAGGATGCGCAGACGGACAGAAGGACCGCCGTCAGGATGCGGACCGCCGGGTTGAACGTCATTTGCTCTCTTCGTAGTTGGTCAGGAAGAGTTTCAGGGTGCCCTTCGCGGCGGGCGTACCGTTGAGGAACGCCTCGTACCCGATGCCGCGCCATTTGCCGAGGTCGTACTGGACGTTGATGACGACATCCACGGTGTCGCCGACGTGGGGAATGGCGGAGTATTCGGAGTCGACGACTTCGACCAGGAGCCCGCCGAAGGACTTGTCCTGGCGCTGGTACGCGTCGAGCACGGCGGCGGTCTGCGCGGCGTATTCGACGAACGTTTCCGCGCCGGTGGAGCCGTCGGCGGCCGCCAGCGGATGGTCGGGATGCACCACGGAGGACGTCTTGCCGCCCTGGTCCCATTCCTCGACGATCGTGTCGATCAGCGCGAAGGGCTCGCCGTGCGGAAGCAGTCCGGCGGCGGGGTAGGGCAGCTTGGCGCGCAGTTCCTCGTGATTGAGGACCGGCTTATTGGATTTCGGAGTTTCGGATTCGGCCATGATGATGAATTCCTTCTGAAACAGTGTATGTTATGTTAAGTTGACTTTGCGGAAGTGAGGCAGAACGGATAGCGCCGTTCGTGTTTCCACGCGTCGATCTCGCGGTCGAGTGCGGCGGTCTCCTCCTCAAGGATGCGGTGGACTTCCCGCTGGATGCGGAAATGCGGCTCGGAGGCGATGCGTTCCTGCGGGATCGGCTTCAGCACGCGCATGATGACGCGGCTCGGGCGCATGCGGAACGAACGGTCCGGGCTGGCTTCGTTGCCCGCGATGGCGACCGGGATCAGCGGCGCGTTGAGCTCCTTCGCGGCGCGGAAGAACGCGCTGTGGAAGGGCGCCATGGTGCGGGACCCGGAGCGCGTGCCCTCGGGGAAGACGTAGATGGTGCCGGAATTGCTCAGGGCGCGGCGTGTCTGCTCCACGATCTCCTCGTAGGTGAGGTTGTTCACGTCGATGAACCCGCCCATGCGCGCGAAGATGCCGAAAAACGGCATGTGGAGCGCCCAGCCCTTCGCGGCGGCCATGGCGGCGCCCGCGGCGGGAATGATCGAGACCAGGAACGGGTCGGACGACGAACGGTGGTTCACGACGAAGATGCCGTGGTCCGCGCCGCCGGAGAAGTCGTCGAGGCGGACCGGGATGTAGACGCTGTACCAGCAGCGGATCATGCAGCGCCCGAAGAAGCGGATGAATTTGAGGACCGCGACGTTGAACGGCCTGCCGGTAAGGAGACAGAATACCCCCGCGATCAGGAAAAACGGCGAGGCGAGTATGCAGTAGAGCATGATGCATACGACCATATGCGTGTAGACGATCAGGGAAAACATATTCTGCTCCGGTTGAGCTGGCAGACGGATAATCGGTTCAGGTTATTTGCCGGTCTCCTGCTGCGCTGCCTGCGCGGCGGCGGCCTTCGCGGCCTCGGCCTGCGCGGTGAGCATCGCCTGGTTCTTCTCGAAGAAATCGTAGACGTCGCCGAGCGTGCGGACCTGTTTGATCTCCTCGTTGTCGCGGAGCGAGATGCCGAACTTGCGCTGAAGTCCGATCATGAGGTCGACCATGTCGAGGCTGTCCAGCCCGAGGTCGTCGAAGAAGGTCTTTTCGGGAGAAAGGTCGGCGGGGTCGAGTTCCATTTCGTTGACGAGCGTGCCGTTGACGGCTTCGATGATTTCGTCGCGTGTGAGATTCATATCGGGATCCTCCGGGAAGGTTGTTTATACGTTGAGCTTGCAGATCAGGGATGCGTTGATGCCCCCGAACGCAAAGGAGTTTTTGAAGAAGACGCGGATCCGTTTTTCGCGGGGCGCGGTCAGGTGGTCGATCCCGGCGCAGGCGGGGTCGACGTCGACGAGGTTGCGGGTCGGGATCAGGACGCCGCGGCGCGCCATTTCGAAGACCGCTGCCATTTCCAGCGGGCCGGACGCGCCGAGCGTGTGCCCGAGGTGTCCCTTGAGGCTGGAGACCGGGACGTTCGCGCCGAAGACCTCGCGGATGGCGGCCGCTTCGGCGGCGTCGCCCTGGAGCGTGGACGTGGCGTGGGCGCTGATGTAGTCGATGTCCGAGGGGGCGATCCCGGCGGACGCGCAGGTGTCCGCCATGCAGCGGGCGATGGCGGGCGCGTCGGACTGGCTGAGGCCGTTGCCGCCGCTGTTCGAGGAGTAGCCAGCGATCTCGCCGTAGATATTCGCGCCGCGCTTTACGGCGTGTTCGTATTCCTCAAGGCAGAAGATGCCGGCGCCTTCGCCGCAGACCAGCCCCTTTCGGTGCGCCGAGAACGGCTGCGAGCTCCGCGTCGGGTCGTCCTCGACGGGCGCATGGGCGTACATCAGGGCGAACGAACCGGAGACTTCGGACCCGGTCTCGTCCGCGCCGCCGCAGAACATGACCGTGGCCTGTCCGGCGGAGATGAGCGCCGCGCCGAGCCCCATCGCCTGAAGCCCGGAGGCGCAGGCGGAGCACGGCGAGTAGATCGCGCCGTTGAGCCCGAGCGTGCGTGCGAGGTTGAACGCCGTGGTGTGGGAGGCGGCTTTGAAGAAGTGCATCGGGGAGAGACGGTCGCTCTGCCCGGAAAGGACCAGCGCATAGCCGTCGCGCAGGGCGCTGACGGAGCCCATCGTGGACCCGACGGCGCATCCGGCGTTCAGCGCGAGCAGTTCGTCCTGCGTGAACCCGGAATCCCGCAAGGCGGCAAGCCCCGCCATCGCGGTGAAGCATGCCGAGGGAGCCATGGCGCGGCGGAGCGTACGGGGCAGGGCGCGGAAACGTTCGGGGTCGCGCGGAGCGGGGGCGGTCGGCAGGAAATGTTCGACTTCGCCGCCGCGCACGACGGCGATTCTGCCCGCGGCGAGGCTGTCGAAGAGTTCGCCGGGCGTGAATCCGAGCGCGCTGTAGACGCCGCAGCCCGTGATGACGACGCGTTTCAGTCCGTTCATGCGGCGGTCCTCCTGTCTGCGAAAAAGCGGTTCAGCATACGAGACCTCCGTTCACACCGATGACCTGCCCGGTGATGTAGTCCGAGTACGGCCCGGCGAGGAAGGAGACGACGGAGGCGACTTCCTCCGGCGCGCCCTTGCGTCCGAGCGGGATGAGCGGCAGAAGCTTGGTCATGTCCAGGTCGCGCGTCATTTCCGTGTCGATCACGCCGGGCGCGACCGCGTTCACGAGGATGTTTCTGCGGCCGAGTTCGCCGGCGAGCGCCTTCACCGCGCCGATGAGGCCGGCTTTCGCTGCGGAGTAATTGACCTGGCCGGGACGTCCGACCTGGCCGGACGCACTGCTGATCACGATGATGCGGCCTTTCTTCGCGGAGATCATGGGCTGGACCAGCGGCTGGATGCAGTTGTAGAAGCCGTCGAGCCCGGTCCGGATCACGTCGTCCCACTCCGCCGAGGTCATCCAGGCGAAAAGGTCGTCCCTGGAGATCCCGGCGTTGTACACGACCGCGAACGGCGGCCTGTCGGTGAAAAGCTCCGTGATCACGCGGATGCTTGCCGCGCGGTCGGTCACGTCGAGCGGGACTGGCAGGAAGGACCGTCCGAGCGCCTCGACCTGTGCGCGCAGGCCGTCGAGACGCGCCGTGTCGCCGCGGCAGGAAGCCGCGACGTCGAAGCCGTCCTGAGCCAGACGCAATGCGGTCGCATACCCGATCCCCCGGGACGCGCCGATGATGAAAGCGAGACGATCCGATGCCATAAAATGAAAAGCTCCAAAAAGTGAAATGCCGGCGCAGTGTGCGTGCGCGGCGTCATTATCTATATACTGTACCACTTTTTTTGCTTTTTTCAACTGAAAGACGCGGAATCTTTTGCGCCTTTTCCAAAAAAGCGAACGGAAACCGGGGGAAAAATGTGCGAAACGTGCCCGCCGGGCTTATTCCACGGGGAAGAACATGGACTGCGTGGCGGTGTTCGCCCTGCGGCGGAAGACGCGGCCCGGTATGCCGCGTTTAGAAAACGTCGGACGCCCCATGAAGTTGACGTGATGCCGGATGGCGAGGGGACCGAACGGACCGCGCAGGACTTCGACGAGGTCGAAACGGTAACGGCGGTTCGCGGCGGCGTCGCCGAGGTCGTGCAGGAACGAGATCGCGGCGCGGAAGTTGCGGCGTTTCTGGTCGTCGGAGAGTTCGCGCCACGGCTCGGGGCGTCTGCCGAACTGGCGCAGATGGCAGTAGCGCGTCTTGACCTCGACGAACACGAATGCCGCGCCGTCGAGGCAGACCAGGTCGAGTTCGCCGTACGGCGTGCGGCAGTCGCGCAGCAGGACCGTGTAGCCGAGCTGCGAGAGCAGCCGCGCGGCGTCGCGTTCTCCGGCCGCGCCGAGACGTTTCCGCCAGGAGCGTTTCCGGGCGGACTGCCGGGGCGCGGATGCGCCTGTTCCGTCGTCAGGCATTGTCCGGGAGGCGCTTGAAAAGCCCCCAGAGGTCGTCGCCGATGAAGAACGTGCCGAGCGTGTCGAATCCGCCGGTGAAACGGCTGAGCAGGACCGCCGAGACCTCGTTGAAATCGCGCGACGGGAGCCGGGAGAACACGAACTTCGCGTCCGAATCGTCCTCGTCCGCGGGGCATTCGTTGAACACGAAGAGTATCTGGCGTCCGATGGGGCAGAGGCCGGTGAAACGCACCGGTTTCAGGCGGCGCGCCGCCTTGTCGAGCGCTTTGCCGGCGGCCTCGGCGTCGAACAGGATGTCGTCCTCGCTGAATGTGACGATCTTGATCATTTTCCGAATGCTCTGGACTGGGCGGGCTGAATGGGATCCGCGACGGGATTCGCGCGGAAGTATTCCACCGCGTCGGCGTCGTCGACGACGCAGCGGGGCGAGATCTCGACGAGCGCGGCAGGCGTGCCGTCGGAATTGCGCGGGACCTGCACTCCGGCGAGGCCGAGGCGGCGCACGTCGCGTTCCACGAGCATGGCACGGCAGGATTCGGCGGAGTCGACGCCGGTGGCGTTCTTGGTCGGGCCGAACATCTCCTTGCGGGAGCCTTCCACCACGATGGCGCGTTCCGCCATCGGGAGCGCGTCGAAGATGAACGATTCGAGCTTGACCGCGTTCGTGGACTCGGGCTTCACGACCGTGCCGTCGGCGGCGAGGTACGGGACCTTCTTGTCCGCGCGGTGCCACGGGAGCTTCAGCGTGCCGTCCTGCGTGAGCGATTCGATGAACGTGCGGCTGATGACGTGGATGGCGGGGCTGCCGGAGAGGAACGCCAGCGTGCCGTCCGGATTGAGGCGTTCGGCGAGCTCCAGCGGCATGTCGCTGTATTCGATCACGTGCAGGCGGCCGCCGGAGAGGCAGAAATTGCCGAGCTTTTCGGTCGGGCAGGTCTTCGGGAGCATGCGGCTGCTGATCTGCGAGCCTTCGAGGATGTGCAGGCCGATGAACAGCGGATCGGCGATCGGCACCAGCGGATTGTCCACCTGGAAATACGAGAGGTATTCCACGCCGTCCGCCGCCATGCGGTCGAGGCAGCCCGAGGCGCGGAGCGCGAGCAGCGTGCCGCCGTGTCCGTTCGGGGAGAGCGCGAGGGAATCCTTCGCGCCGATGATGAGCTTGCCGTCAAGCCCGATGGCGGGCATGGTGCCCTGTACGAAGAACCGGATCTGGCCGTCGGCGAGCCCGAAGAACTTGTTCTTCTCGAAGAATTCCTTCGTCGGGGCGGCGTTCAGCTCGCTGCACATGATGTACCAGGTCAACGGCGCGCCGTATTTATCGGAGATGCGGCCGATGGATTCGGCGAAATACTGGAAGAGCGTCTTGTGCAGGACGGGCGTGATCGGGTAAGTGCCCTTCGGTCCGTCGAATCCGAGGCGCGTGCCCTGTCCGCCCGCGACCGTGAGCGCCGCGACTTTGCCCGCGCGGAGGACTTCCACGCCCTTCGCGGTCGCCTCGGCGTACAGCTTTTCCTGTTCGGCGGTCTTCGCCGGGAACGGGAAGAACGGGGCGGGCGCGAGGTCGGCGGGGATGGCGGTCTCGGGGCGTTTCAGGACGTATCCGGCGATGAGGCCGGGGAGGGCTTCCCAGTCGATCACGCTGAACTGGGCTTCGAGTTTCGCCTGCGCCGCGGCGTCGGCGGCGTCGTAGTGCGACAGCAGATGCGCCTGTCCGGCGGCTTCGATGCGTTTTCTGAGTGCTTCCTGCATGGTATTCCTCCTGAAATGAACGGTTATGTTGATGCGAGTCCGGGAATAATATACATCAGGAATCCGCAACAATCAAACGCGTGCGCGTTTTTTTGTGAAAACGAGGCAGAAACGAACGGAAAAAAGAGCGTGCCGGTCACTCCAGAATGTACTGCGAGCGCGCATTGGGGTTCAAGGCATTCAGGCGCTCCAGGGTTTCCCGATCCAGCGATTTGCATCCGTAAAAGGCGCCCTTCTGGATGTTTTTCAGGCTGTCCGGGAATGTCACGTGTTTCAGGTTGGAGCATTCCTCGAACGTGCCGGAAGGGATATTTCCCACGCTCGGGGGGATCGTGAGCTCGGTCAAGCCGGAGCAGTTCGCAAATGCCCCGCCGCCGATGAGGGTGACGTTCGGCGGAATCGCGAGCGTGCCTGTCAGCCCCTTGCAGCCGGAAAACGCCCACGGATGGATTATCAGCAGAGAGTCCGGCAATTCCAGGCGCTTCAGGCCGGTGCACCCCAAAAACGCCACCATGCCGATTTCCTCAAGACCATCCGGCAGACGGATCTCCGTGATGCCGTCGCAACCCCAGAAGGCATAGTCCTGGATGATCTTCACATCCGGGGCGACCACGCATGGGCCATCCGGCGGCGATACGCAGGAAATGAGTTCGGAACCGTCCTTCGAGTAAAGGATCCCGTCCTCGAAGTGGAAGAAGGGATGATCGTCCGGCACCGTGAGGCGGCAGCCGAAGAACGCGTTGCCCTGAATCCCTCTGACCCGCTTTCCGAGCGTGATGGGCGGCAGGCTGCGGCATTCGAAGAACGCACGAAATCCTATGCCTGTCACGCTGTCCGGGAGGTTGAGTTCGGACAGATTGACGCAATTCCGGAAGGCTTCCATACCGATCGTTTCGATTCCGTCCGGGAGCGTGACTTTTTTCAATCCGGTGCAGTCGGCAAACATGTACCCGCTGACGCTCTGCGACGGAATGCTCAATTCCGCGAACATCCGGAGTTTTTCCTCCTCGGTCAACTGCCGTCCCATCCCCGCCGGGAGCCGGATTTCCTCAAGCGAGCGGCAGCTTTCGAATGCTTTCTGACCGATCCACTCCACGGAATCGGGAATGTCCACGGTCCGCAGCGCGGTACATCCGCTGAAAGCAACTTGTCCGATTACTTTTACCCCGTCCAGGATCACGGCCTCGCGCAGTCCGGTGCAGTTCCAGAACGAGAAGTTGCCGATCTTCTTCACGTTTCCCGGAATCACGATTCTGCGCAGACTGCGACATCCGACGAACGCGTGGTCGCCTATCTGTTCCACGGAGCCGGGAATGACGATATCCGTCAATTTGTCGCAGTACGCAAACGCGGTTTTACCGATCTTCTTCACGCTGCTCGGGATGGAGACGCTGCGGAGGTCGTCGCGGATACCGCTCTTGTAAAACGCTCCCTCGAGGATTTCCTCCGCGCCCTCGGGGATGATGCAGTGCCGGTAGCCCAGGTACGGTTTGATCCACGGATGCTTTCCGGTCCACGCCAGTTTGTCGAGGTACTCCCCCAGACGCGAACGCTGCGGGATCATGGTCTGGTCGACGGCCTTTGTCCCCGCCGGGAGATGGATACGGCATACGTACATGTAGTCCGTGAACGCATGGACCAGTACGAAGGGAAGGAGCAGCAGGAAGATCAGGATAAACGGCCTGATCCTGTCGATGAGCGATTCTCGCGGCATGTCGTCTTTCGCCGGAGCCCCGGCAAGCTCGGTTTGATGGATATCTTTGCTGTTCATAACTGGTTTTCCACGTGATTCAATCGTATTCCTGAAGAGGGGGCTTTCGTGGCTGAGAAGAATCCAGAATCCCGGTCCTGTGTAATACAATAGCATGCAAACACGAAAAAAACAAGCTAAAAAAACATCAAATCGCACCATTATGCCCGATGGGGGAGGACAGTGGATGATTCGGCCAATGATTCCCTCGCCTCTTCATCCACTTTACAATTTTTCATTGCTTTGGCAAGAATACATTTGCTTTTGTGGCTTTTGAATCAAAATCGTCAACAAAATCTATAATTGCTTTTTTTGCATTTGTAACCATTTGGAAATTTATACTCATTTTTTCTCCTTGCACAAAAGAAAAAGATGGAAATCTTTTGCAAAAATTCGAATCAGCCTTGCCATCGTTATGCACAATGAGATGTCTCATTTCTAAGAAGGGCATGACACTATCGATTGTTTTCTGGGAAACTCTCAACCCAAGTTTTGTATTTAATTCCTTTAGCAACAAAAGAGTGTTACGCTTCCGTTCTAATTTTCGAAAGATATCGTGGGAAATCATTTTTACTATGTTATTCCAGTTGCCTGCAGCAATTATGTTTTTACTTGAATATTCCTGATAATCGGTTCCGATAATTCGATTGAAATCAAGCCCATTTTTAATAGCAGATGAAAGCGCTTCCCGTAAATACAGCATAGTCTCCTCATAATATCTTACCATGATTGAATCATATAATGTCGATTTTAAGTGATTCTTTATCCGGGAATACTCGAAGGAAGGTTGTTTTATTGAAGAAAGTTTTGGATGTTGAGTTGATACGGCACATTTGAATAGATTTGCTTTGTTTTGTGAAGATTTTGTGTATATATTTAATACATCCATAAGTTCAATATCAACATCATATGTTGTAATTCTGTTTAACAGTCTGACTCGTGCCTTGCTCATAATAACCTCCTGGTGTTTTTATGTGGAGACGATTGTTTTTTTTGAAACGAACTGATGGCACTCCAATTTCCACGAATATGGAGAACCTTTTTCTAATTGATTAAGAATAGTTTTTCCGATTGTTCTAACAAACAAAGAGTGATTGTAAATGTTATTAGAGCATAGTTCCTCCTTCCTTCATTACTGTTTGTGTTTAGGAAGAATAATCTTTTGTCGTTACTATAACTCTTTTTTTTCGAATGTCAATGTGTCAATAATCAAAAAGTTTTAATAGAGACTAATAAATGTTATACTCTTTCATATGTTTTATTCTTAAAAAAGGTGGTTCTTTCGTGACCGAGAAGCAAACTGAATCCCGATCAGTTTTCATGTAGTATCACTCAAATGCGAAAAAACTAGCTAAAGAAAACAATCAAAACCACCAGCTGAGCTGGTGGTATGCACTGCGCCTAGAAGGCGATAGTACTGGCGGCCCGACACGGGCCCTGAATGGACTGCCAGTCGCATTCCCTTCACGAGCCGCCGCTAAAGCGGCTCATGTGTTTGTTTTGTTGTTATGAACCAGTTCG
>JAFSZN010000057.1 GCA_017455665.1 Lentisphaeria bacterium | reverse complement strand
GGATTCCCTTAAACCGCGGGAACAAACTTTTTTCCCGCTTTTCCGTAATGTCACCCTTGACAAATGGGGTGCATTACAACTGCCCCGGGGCGGAACGAACCGGTTCCTCCCCGTTTTTTAGTATTCGGAGGCCGGCGGCAGTGATTGCACGGAGGGTGGCGGCGACGTTGCGGACACGGAGGGCTTCGACTCCGGCGCGGGCTTCTTTCATTCTTTTTTCCTGCCGTCCTTGTCCGGTCTGTCGGAGTAGAGATCGTCCGGCACGGGATCGGAGAGTTCGATCCTCTCGGGGATGCCGTGGGGGAAGCACTTCCTGATGGCGTCCCGGTATTCTTCCGGACTGTCGAAATACTTCATCGCGAACCAACGGTCGAAATCCTCCTGTCTGATCCTCTCCGTCGGGACCACTTCCGCAAGCCAGTCTCCGTCCGAAAATAGCGCTCTGCAGATATCCTCCCCGCTCCATGCCACGAAATCGTTTTTCGTCATGATTTTCAGCACTTCCGCGGGCGGTTTCCTGTATAGCGAGATGTCCGGCCATTGGAGGGTCAGCTCCTTCCACTGTTCCAGCGAGAGTTTGTCCACCGGGCATCTTTCGTCCTCAAGGAGTTCGATAAAGCCGTTGTACATAATGATGAACCACGATTCGACGTCGTCCGGGCCGGGAAGATCGTCGTCATCGTCATCACTCGGTGGCGCCGGTGTGGAATCCGCCGCATTGTCCGCCGTCGTGTCGCGTCCGGACGACGAGTCTGATCCGGGCGAGGAAAACATCGGCGCGGATGCGGAAGCAGAACTGCCGCTGTCGAAAAACGGAAGCTCCGGCTGATCATCATTGACCGGCTTCGTCCGGGATTTCGATCTCGCCGCAACGGTTTCCGTTCCGGAGACGGCGGCGGTTAAATCGGTGTCCTGGCGGATGCCGGTTCTCGCGGAGACATACTGAGCCTGAAGTTTCTGCGCCTGGACAGGAACGGGTATTTTCTGCTTGTTGCAGGCGATATCCTGCCTGGGAACAGTGCCGGCAGATGCTGTCTGCGCCTCATGCCTGCTGTCGGGACGTTCCGTTTTATCCGCGGACGATCCCTGTTCCGCATCCTTTTCCTGAAGACTTGTTTCCTCCCTGCAAAGCCGGAAGCAAAGCCTGACGACGTTTTTCAGCACGTCCCAGTTCGGCGGAAAGACGTTGTAGCCTTTCATCACCCTGACAGTCTCATCCTCTTTCAGCAGTTCGATTTGCCATTTCGGTTCCGAAACGCCGTTGGAATAGTACCTCTTCGGCCAGCGTTCGAAATGGCAGTCCCGGAATGCCGCGACGAGTTCCCTCTTCCAGTATTTGCCGAAGCAGCACCCTTTCTTTTCTCCTTCATCCTCTTCCCGTTCATCGGGGGACAATCCGTTCAGTTCGCCGAGAATGAAGTTTTCTTTCAAGCTGATCACCATGTGCGTATTGACGCCTCCGCCGTGAAAGAGAAAGAGAAGGGAGTCGTATTTGAGCTCGGGTGTTTTTTCCCAGCAGCCCGATTCGATGACCTTGGCGCGCGGCGGCAATCTGTCAATGCATGTCGCCCATCCTCCGACCGTGCTTCCGTCGGGGAGTGCGGCGACCAGGAACTGCATCCTGAACGGGCTGGAAAGCAGTTCCTCCATCCTTTCCTCCAGGATGCTCCGCGGAATCCGAAGGAGTGTTGCTTCCACGGGCGTATTTCCCTCGGGAGAGAAGACCGGACAGTTGTAGCCGGAGTCGTAGAGCGTCCCGGTGATCGTGCACGGGCGGATCGCGACCGCGTTTTTGCAGTATTCGTTCTCCTCATCGTCTTCTTCCAGCCAGGGGCCGTAGACGATGAAGTTGGCATACCTGAAGGAATCCGGGACCATGTAGTGGGACGCGCCGCGCCGGCAGTCCCGGATGTATTCGTACTGGTACGGGATGCCGTCGCAGCGCCTTTTTGCTTTCTCCGTCATGATGTAGGTCAGCGCCTTGAACGTTTTATCCCCGAAGACGACATCGACTTCAATGACGGCGAAAGAGCTCAGGAACTCGAAATGACAGTTCAGATTTTTCCGGTCTTCCGGGGTGATGCGGTACAGGACGCCGTAGACTTCCGATGCGGGATCGGGGTCGATGTCGGCGTAGCGGCGTTCCGTGAGGCGGTAATTCCTGAGCGTTGCCGGGCACACCGCCGTTGCGTGGCGGAAGTGTCTTTTCATGCATTCGGGATCCATGTCCCTGCCGTAAGCGAAATAAAACAAGCGCGATTTCATTTTTTGATTCTCCTTCTCTGTTTGCCGATGTAGCCAAAAACGCCCGAAAAACGGACCTGAAACAATGGACGGATGTCCGCGTCCGGAGACAAAACTCCCCTGTGCGGGTTTCGTGGACCCCGGCGTTTTGCCGGTGTTCCCGCACGGAAACGCGGATGGAAATGGTGTGGTCATCCCCCCTGACGGAAAAGAGACGACAGGACCATGCCCGGAATGTGGAGACAGACCGGGCCTGTTTCGATGGCGGGGGGATTTCGCCGGTATGGCGGTGGAATGCTTAGAATAGGGGTTCTTTGTACGATTTCGGGATTTTTACTATAACATATACAATACCGCGAAAAAAGGATATTGCAAACGGGAATCCGTTTTTTTTGAAAAAAAAGACGAAAAAAAGTTCTTCATGTTTTGCCGGACTGCTGAAAAAAACATCCGGTCAAATGAATCGAGATCCCCGTAAAAGAACAGCTCCCGTGATCGTGAAGACCACGGGAGGCTGTTCTTGTTCCGGTTAATGCTGTTTCGTCAGCTCAGCCGATCACGGCGATGTTCTGCCATGTAGTGAGCTGTTTGTCGTTGATCTGCCAATAACCGGTGAGTCCGGTGTTGGAGTTGCTCCATGCGATGTCGTCGGTGCCGTCGCCGTTGAAGTCGGCGACGCCCGCGAGCTGCCATTCGCTGGTCACGGCGCTGAGGATGGACCACGAGCTGAGGTAACCGTCCGTGACGCCCCAGATGCCGACCACGCCGACATCGTTGATCATGGCGATGTCGTGCGAGCCGTTGCCGTCGAAGTCGCCCGAGCAGAGGAAATTCCATTCGTCGGGGTTTGCGACGCTGACCATGCGCCAGTCGACCGGATTGTCCACGATCCAGGTGCAGTAGGCGTTGTAGGTCAGACCGCCTTCGCCCTCGAAGCTGTTGCGCCACAGCATGTCGCACTTGCCGTCGCCGTTGAAATCGCCGGTGGAGACGCACTCCCATTCGGGCGAATACCCGTTGATGAGCGTCCACGAGACGCCGCTTTCCCAGTAGCCGAGAAGGCCGACCGTTTCGGACGCGCCGGTCGGGTTCGCGATCAGCACGTCGGACGTTCCGTTGCCGTTGAAGTCGCCGGTGCCGAGGATGTCCCAGCCGGCGTTCTTCAGGTTCAGCACCTGCGGCGTGAACGTGCCGTTTCCGTTGGACATTTCGCCGACCACATAGCCTTCGGTGTTCACGCGCAGGAAATCGTCGAGTTTGTCGCCGTTGAAGTCGCCGGTGCCGACGACGGTCCAGCCCGGATCGAGCGTGAGCCCGAGGCCCCACGGTTCGCCGTTCATGTAGATCGTGACCGTGCTGTCCTTCTGTACGGCGAGGGTGTCGAAGAGGTCGCCGTTGAAGTCGCCGGTGAAGAACGGAAGCGCCGTGACAGGCTGCGGGCCGGGCGCGCCGCCGATCGTGACGGACAGCGTGTTGTCTCCGCCGAGATTCAGCGTGTAATTCACGCCGCCGATCGTCGCGGTCTGGCCGACTGTGAGCGTGCCGAGGCTTGTTCCCCCGGTATTCACCACGGAGATCGTCTTGCTGAAGCCCGCCGCGCCGCCTGCGAGTTTGTAGGTGCCGTCCGCCTGCGAATTGGAGACCGTAAGCGTGAAGGAAGGCGCGCCCTTGACAAGCGAAAGGTTGTTCAGGAGCGCGGCGTTGGCGGGATCGAGGCTGGAAATGTCGAAGTCGACGACCGCGCCCGCGTAAGCGGAAACGACCGCTTCGGCCGTGGCAAGGAACCTGCCGGTGATCTTGCCGCCGGAACTGACCGTGAGAGCGGCGCCGTTTCCGACCGTGGTGTTGATCGCCACGCCGCCGCTGTACACCGTCATGATCGCGCCGGTGGTGTTGACGCCCGTGCTGTCCGCGACGCCGTAGACGTTGAGGATGCCGTCGAGGGAAATCTCGTCCACCTTGCCGTTCCTGTAGACGGTCATGGAGCCGCCCGCGCTGACGATGCTGTAATGAGCGGAGCCGCCGGAGACGATGAACTTGCCGCCTGTCCTGATGGAGGTCGCACTGGCGAACCCGCCGGAAAGGGTGAATTCGCCGTTCCCGAAGATCGTGGCGCGGTAGACGCTGCCGCCGCTGCTGACATACATGCGGCCCGCGCTGACCACGGTGTTCGTCGCGGATCCGAGGTCGTTGATCTTCATGGAGCCGCCGGAGGAGACGACCGCGGAGTCCGCGATGCCGTTGGCGCTCACGATCATGGTGCCGCCGCCCTGGACGGTCGCGCTGTTTGCCTTGCCGCCGCTGAAGACGGTCAGGTACGCGCTGGGGCCGTCGACCGTGGCAGCCGTCGCGGTCCCGCCGCTCAGGTTGATATCGCCCTTGTTGACTGTCGCATTGTTCAGCCTGGCGCCGTTCAGGACATTCAGTCGGCCGCCGGCGTTGACCTTTGCGCTGTTCGCCGTGCCGTTCAGGTCCATGACGCCCTGGACGGTGGCGCTGTTTGCCGTGCCGCCGGAATGCACATTCATGCTGCCGTTCGAATAGATCGCGGCGTTGTCCGCCCGGCCCGTGCTGAAGACGTCGATCCGTCCGCCGGAAAACACCTTGGCGTTTGTCGCTAAAGCGCTTTCCAGAATGGAAACGGACGTCCTGACGCCACTGACGATCGCGTTGTCCGCGACGCCGCCGAAAGCGACGGACATGGACGCGTCGGTCCCCGTGACGGCGGCGCTGACCGCGCTGCCGCCGGAAGAAACGGTAAACCTGCCGCCGGAGCTGACCGTGGCGCTGCTCGCCGTGGCTCCTTCGATCTGGATCAAGCCGTTGACCGTGGCTTTTTTCACGATGCCGCCGCCGGAGACGGTCAGCGTACCGCCTTTGTTGACGGTAATGATGTCCGCCGTGCCGCCGAACATGCTCACGGAGCCGCCGGAGTTGACCGTGGTGTTGCTCGCCGTGGCGCTGGTTATATCCATTCCAGCTCCGGAGTTGATCGTGGTATAGTTGATCGCGGCGCCCGTCTGCACATAAAATCTTACGGCCTTGGTGACCGTGGTGCTGTTCGCGGAGCCGAAGATATGCAGATTGCCGCCATTCAGCGTGGTGGATTCGATCGTTCCGCCCTTGCTGACGAGGAGGTCGCCGCCCGTGATGCTGTTGTACTGGGCAAAACCGGCGATTTCCAGATAACCGCCGGAGAGGACCCTGTTCGTTGTTGCGGTCGCCCCGGAGCTGACGTACATCTTCGCCCCGCTTTGCAGTTCGGTGATGTGGGCGGATGCACCGGACATGATCGTAATGTAGTTGTTCGAGCCGCTGCTGACAACGGTGCTCTGGATTTTGCCGCCGTTGGCGACAGTGATCTGTCCGGAGAGAAGGTATGTTTCGCTGGCTAAGCCGCCGGAGAAAATGTTCATTACGGCTCCGGCGGACATTACGGTATGGCTGAGGTACCCCCACGTGCTACCGGAACCCCCGACGGAGACGGTCCCGTCACGGAAGGTCGCGCTGAAAAGGCGTCCGCCGCTGACGAACGTACTGCCCATCGTTATGATCGGTTGCATGCAGTAGCCGCCGCTGATGATGATGATGATGATGACGCCCTGGCTGGCTATCGTACCACTCACATACGAACCGCCGGAACTGACATGGACCTGGCCGCCGCCGTAGCTGCCGCCGCCTTTCGACAAAATGCCGCCGTTGCTGATATGGACCTGGCCGTTGCTTGTGATCTCCGCCCCCAGCATAGTGCCGCCGTTGCTGATATGGACCTGGCCGCCTTTGCTGACGTAAGTACCTGTATAGTTTTGGCTTGCAGATAGCCCCCGATATAATGCTGATTCGGCCGCTGTTCGTGACGTTATAATCAGCCTTGATCGAGTTGCTGATCGTGACGGTCCCGGATGAAACTGTTGGCATGACGGAAGCCCTTTCTGGAGGTTGTTTATTGCGCTTGAATGATTAGAGAAGTTCTGCTTGATTATAATATATAATGCGCGGAAAAGGTTTTCAAGAAAAAAACAAAAAAGTAAACTGTTTTGTCCGCGGGATCGATCGGGAATACGATATTTGAGCCGGCCATCGGGTGTCGCGGACCGTCAGAGCCGATCAGGGCAAAACGCCCGGAGCCCGGATAAAACGCGTAATCCGCCCGGCGTTATTCTCCCGGGGAAAAACAAAGACCACCGGCGCAGCGGAGGGGGTTGATTCTCCCGGCGCGCCGATGGTCTGTTATTGGAAAGATCGAGAAAAGCTTACTTGACGGGTTCCGTGATGCCTTCCTTCGTCTGCGTCAGCGGCTTGACCGTGCCGTCTTCGTTGAAGAAGAGCTCGTCGACGCAGACGGAACGGCGCAGGCCCTGTCCCTTCTGTCCGTCGCGGTCGAGCGTGCCGTTGTGGTAGAAGAGGAAGGTGCGGCCCTTGAAGTCGATCACGCCGGGGTGGATGGTGAAGCTGTTCTTCGCCGCGCCGGTGACCTGTCCGCGGAACGTCCACGGGCCTCTGATGTTCTCGGCTGTGGAGTAGTTGATGACCTCGCCGCCGCGTCCCATGCCGGGGTAGAAGTTGTAGTAGAGGCCGTTGCGCTTGTAGAGCCAGGGGCCTTCGGTGTAGTTCTGCATCCCGGTGTCGGTGATCTCGCCGTCAAGCTCGATCATGTTTTCTTTCAGCTTCGCGACGTAGTTGTTGGTATGTCCCCAGGAGAGCCACGCGGTGCCGTCGTCGTCGATCAGCACGGTCGGGTCGATGTCGTTCCACCCGGCGCGGCCGCTGGTCATGCTGTCGAGCACGACCGGTTTTTCGACGGGCACGAACGGGCCGACGGGGCTATCCGCCACGGCGACGCCGATGGAGTTGCCGCCGTTCTTATCGTCGCGGTACGTGCAGTACCAGTAGAATTTACCGTTCTTGTGCGCGACCTGCGAGGCCCAGGCCGTACCCTTGATGCCGCTCGGGAACTGTTCCGGCCGCAGCAGGACGCCGTGACTGCGCCAGTGGACGAGGTCGTCGGAGGAGTAGCAGCGCCAGTCGGCGATGTTGTAGTTGCCGGGGAGACCGTTCCGCTCGCCGTCGCGGTAGATGTCTTCGCCGGTGTACACGTACACGCGGTCGCCGACGACCAGCGGCGCGGGATCGGAGGTCCAGGCGTCCGTGAAGATCGGGTTGCCGTTCGGCTCCAGGTCGACGCCCGCCGGGACTTCGACTTTTTTCGCTTCGGTTTTTGCGTCGTCCGAGCTGCTGGCGCAGGCGGCGCCCGCCAGGGTGAGCAGGGCAAGGGATCCGGCGAAGAGGAAATGTTTTGCGTTCATGACAGGTTCTTTCCTTCTGTTCATTTTGAGTTGTGTTGAACGGAATGTCGAGGAAAAGGCGGACACCCGGGAGCGCCGGATATCCGCCGAGGTTGTTTCACTTCAGATCACGGAGAAACTTACTTGATCTCAACGATCTCGATACCCGCGATACGGGCGAAGTCTTCCATGTATTCCGTGGTGAGGGACGGCGCGTTCACACTGTGGTGGGCTCCGCCGGCTTCGATCCAGCGGCGCGCGCCTTCGTGCAGGTTCGGCTTCGGGATCCAGACGGTGCTGGCGACCGGGAGCTTGGCGAGCTTCTTGTCCGGCTTCACGATCTCAAGTTCGTTCACGATCAGGCGGAAGTGGTCGCCGAGGTCGATGATGGTGGCGTTGATGGCCGGGCCGGGCTTCGTGGTGAAGACGAGGCGGGCGGGGTCGGCCTTGCCGCCGATTCCGAGCGGATGGACTTCAAGGGAGGGCTTGCCGGCCGCGATGGACGGGCAGACTTCCAGCATGTGCGCGCCGAGGACGCGCTGACGGTTCGGCTCGAAGTGATAGGTGTAGTCTTCCATGAAACTGACGCCGCCGGGGAGGCCGGCCGCCATGACTTTCGCGGTGCGGAGGAACGCGGCGGTCTTCCAGTCGCCTTCCGCGCCGAAGCCGTAGCCTTCTTCCATGAGGCGCTGGCAGGCGAGGCCGGGGAGCTGGTCGAG
>JAFSZN010000056.1 GCA_017455665.1 Lentisphaeria bacterium | reverse complement strand
TCGACAATGCGACCTACTTTCAAGTCTGCGGCTGTCATGCCACGATTACGAACTTGCCCTTGACATCGCTCTTCACGATGCGGGGATTCTCCTTCATGCTGATTTCGCGGAAGATGGAACCGTAGAGCGTCTGTTCCGGCGTCTTGCAGCCGGTCGGAGTCCAGAGCTGACGTTCGAGGATGGCTTCGAGGATCTCCTTGCAGTTCATCGGACGTTCGGGTCCGGCGTCCTTGAGGACGATGACGGCGGCGTTGAGCAGGGAGAGACGCTTGACCGGCTTGTCGGACTCATGGGCGGGATTGATCGCGTATTCGTCTTCTTCGTCCTCGCCGTTGGGCTGGAACTCGGCGGCCTCGTCTTCAGGGAGAACCTCGACGTTGACCTGCTCTGCTTCGACTGTGGCGACTTCCTGCTCGGCGGCCTCCGCAGTGGCTTCGGGCTGCTCGGCTTGCGGTTCCTGCTCGGCAGTTTCTGCGGGCTCCGGTTCGGTCTGCGCCGTGGCCTCGGTCTGCGGCTCCACGTTTGCGGGCGCAGGCTGTTCCCCGTCGAGCTGAACCCGGCTCTCCGGCACATTGAATTCTTTGTTGTTCGCGAGGCTGCACACGCGGACTGCGCCATCAAGTATTTCGATGACCTTTGCGTAGATGAGGTTGCGGCCGACCTTGACGCGGATGATGCTGCCGATTTTGATTTCGTTGATGCTCATGGATGACCTCCTGTTGTTGTGTTGAGTGAGCTTATTCGAGCGGACGCTTTACTAAAAGCGCATGAATCGGGCTTAGTCAAATCGAAATTGAACTTAAACCCAGAAAAAATCGAATATAAACCCAGAAAGGATGGCTTTTCATGGAAAGACAACCGAAACCTGCTGGCATTGAGGCCGGAACAGGTCATGGACGTTCTCGTCAAATCCGGCTTCCGGGATATGACGCTGGAATTGCTCCACAGTGACTTTGAACTCGGAGCACCTCGGAACCCGGATGGAACTGTCAACCTTATTCATTACATGGCGTGGATTTTGAAGGAGATCAATAGCAATGCCAATGAACCCGACCAAGCTCAAGCCGATTGAAATCGTGCGAATCGTGAACACGACCCCGCTCATGGCGGTGCTGAACGACAGACAACTTCGGCGTCATCGTGACCGTGCGGGCTTTCGGATCAGCGATGACGGCGGGCAGACGGTCAACCTGTTCAAGTACGCCGCCTGGCTCCGTGCAGAACTTATGCTACGGCAGAGCGAGACGCCGTTGACCTATGAAGAAAAACGGAACGCGGCACGGGCGAGAAACCTCGCGCTTGCGATGGCAGGCCGCGACATCGGGGAACTACCGGAGGTGGTGAACCCGGAGAGGAAGAAGCGGTGCCGTACAAACTTCCGAATGTTTTGCGAAGAATATTTTCCGGAGACGTTCTCGCTGGAATGGTCGCCCGATCATCTAAAGGCGATTCATAAAATCGAGACGGCTGTTTTGAAGGGCGGCCTGTTCGCTCTGGCCATGCCGCGCGGCTCCGGGAAGAGCTCGCTTACAGAGGTCGCCGCCATCTGGGCCATGCTTTACGGTCACCGCGAGTTCATCGTGCTCATCGGAGCCACAGAATCGGCTGCTCTGGAACTGCTGGATTCCCTCATGACGGAATTTGAGATCAACGAGCATCTTGCCGCCGACTTCCCGGAGGTGTGTTTTCCGATTCAGCAGCTCGACGGCATCGCGAACAGATGCGCCGGTCAGCTGTATCACGGCGAGCGTACTCGGATTACCTGGACGAGCAATGAAATCGTGCTCCCGACGATCAAGGGCAGCGCGGCGAGCGGCATCGTGGTTCGCGTGGCGGGCATCACCGGTCGAATCCGCGGCATGAAGTACAAGCGCCCGGACGGACGCAGTGTTCGACCGAGCCTCGTGGTGATCGACGACCCGCAGACGAGCGAGAGCGCCGGTTCCCTTGAACAGACGCGCAAGCGCATCCGTGTGCTCGCCGGCGACATCCTCGGCCTCGCGGGTCCCGGACAGAAGATTTCGGGCATCATGCCATGCACGATCATTCGTCCGGGCGACATGGCCGACATCATCTTAAATCGCCAGACGCATCCCGACTGGAACGGCGAGCGCACGAAAATGGTGTACGAGTTCCCGAAGAACATGAAGCTGTGGGAGCAGTACGCCGAGATTCGTGCTGAGGCTCTGCGCGAGGAAGGGAACTTCCGTAGGGCGACCGAGTTCTACGAAGCACACCGTGCGGAGATGGACGAAGGTGCGAAGGTGAGCTGGGAAGCGCGATATAACCACGACGAGATCAGCGCCCTTCAGCATGCGATGAACTTGAAGTTTCAGGATGAGGTCGCCTTCATGAGCGAGTATCAGAATGATCCGCTCCCCGAAGACACGGGCGGCGAGGAGATCATGTCCATCGACGCGATCTGCCAGAAAATCAACGGTCTCCCGCACAACAAGGTTCCGCTTGCATGCGACCGGATGACTCTGTTCATCGACGTGCAGAAGGCATTACTTGTTTTATGTGGTAACAGCGTGGGCGGAGAACTTTACCGGCAGCGTTATTGATTACGGTGCGTGGCCTGACCAGCACCGGCGCGAATTCTCGCTCGCAGACGCCAATCCGACCATCCAGAGCGAGTTCCCTCGTGCCGGGCTTGAAGGCGGTCTGTACGCCGCCTTGACAGCCCTGACGGATGATCTGCTCGGACGCGAGTGGGAGCGCGAGGATGGCGCAGTGTTGAAGATCGAACGGGCGCTGATCGACGCGAACTGGGGGCAAAGTACAGATTTAGTGTATGAATTCTGCCGGGAATCCAAGTTCGCCGGGATCGTGCTGCCGAGCCACGGGCGCTACGTCGGCGCGAGCTCGAAGCCGATGACGGAATACCGCAAGCAGCCGGGCGACCGTCTGGGATTCAACTGGATGATGCCGAGCGTGATCAAGAAACGGGCCGTCCGGCACGTCATATTCGATTCGAACTTCTGGAAATCGTTCGTTCATGCTCGCCTCGCGGTTCCAACTGGTGACCACGGCTCCCTCACGCTCTATGGACGTGTTCCCGGCATCCACCAGCTCCTGGCCGAGCACCTCACTGCGGAATACCGCGTGAAGACTTCCGGTCGCGGCCGCACTGTGGACGAATGGAAGCTGAAGCCTGAACATCACGATAACCACTGGCTGGACTGCCTCGCCGGATGCGCGGTGTGCGGGTCTATGCTCGGATGCTCGCTTCCGGAGTTCGGAGCCGTCGTGGTGAAGAAGAAAGGCCGCATAAAGCTGTCCGAGCGGAAGGGGACGCATATCACCACGGCGGAGCCCCAGAAGAAGCTCAAACTTTCAGACATACGGAGAAAATGATGACCAAGAACGACCTCGATTTTGCCGCGGATATCGTCCGCGGTGTCCTCAGGCGCATGATCGCCGAAAAGAATGGAGAAATAGAGCATAACGAGCTGGATAAAGAGGCAAGCGATGCTTATGTAACAGCGCAACCTCAACCACATGGAAAGGAGCCTCAGAATGAAGAAGCAAACAGAACCGAAACTGATGAACAGGAAGAGGGATGACGCGACCATCGACAGAATGCTCGCCGCGCTGAGAACCCTGGACCGTCCCGAACTTCTCGAACGCTGGCGCGAACTCTACGGCACGGAGCCGCCGAATTCGAGCAAGAACTTCCTCCTGCATCGTCTGGCCTACCGGACGCAGGAGCTGTTCTACGGCGGGCTTGATGAGAACCTCAAAAATGCGTTCCGCAATGAGCCTGCACCGGACAGGCGCATGAGGGGGATCCTTCAGGACGGAACAAAGCTCCTCCGCACTTGGCAAGGAAAGGACTGCCAGGTAACCGTGCGCGGCAACAAGTACGAATACAATAACCGGCTCTATCGATCCCTGTCCGGCGTCGCAAGGGCGATCACGGGCAGCAACTGGAACGGAAAAGAGTTCTTCGGTATCAGAAGGGATGTGAAATGGAAACGGTGAAACGATGCGCGATCTATACGCGCAAGAGCCATGAAGAAGGGCTCGACATGGAGTTCAACAGCCTCGACGCCCAGCGCGAGGCGGCGCTGAACTATATCGCCAGTCAGAAAGCCTCCGGCTGGGTTGCCCTGCCGGAGAGCTACGACGACGGCGGCTTCTCCGGCGGCAACATGAACAGGCCCGCCCTCGAACGACTGCTGGACGACATCCGCGCAGGCAAGATCGACATCGTGGTCGTGTACAAGATCGACCGCCTGTCTCGCTCGCTGACCGACTTCGCGTCCATCCAGACCGAGTTCGAGAAATACAACGTCTCCTTCGTCTCCGTCACGCAGGAAATCAACACGAATACCTCGGCAGGGCGCATGATGCTCAATATCCTCATGACCTTCGCTCAGTTCGAGCGTGAGATCATCGCGGAACGCATCCGCGATAAGCTGTCTTCCGCACGGAAGAAAGGGAAATACATTGGCGGCGTCCTCCCGCTCGGATACCGCGCGGACTCCGTAGCCATGAAGATTGAAATCGAGCCGGACGAGGCGAGGATTGTCCGCCAGATATTCAACACCTTCGTAAATACGCTTTCCGTCAAGGCCGTTCAGCGGAAACTCAAATGCGAAGGCATCACGAGACCCGTGCGGACGTCGAAGAAAGGAAAGGAGATAACTGGCCGCGAGATTTCATGCACCGTCATTCGGAAAGTCCTGCAGAATCCGATCTACATCGGCAAGATACGCTATCGCGGGCAAGAATATCCCGGAGAGCACAAGGGCTTTATCCCCGAAGAGCTGTTCCGGCGCGCCCAGGAAGGGCTGGAAGGCATGAAGCGGGTCGTGCGAGCGCCATCCCCCGAAGTGGAGAACCCGTTCTCCGGCATCCTCTACTGCGGGCATTGCAGGAGGGCTATGTTCCGGACAAAGAAATCAAACGGGAAACGGCAGTACGAATATTACGTCTGCTCCCGCGACAGCAAGGCCGCGGCAAGTGAATGTCCCGTCCACCGGGTTACTGCGAACTGCATCGACATGGCTGTCCAAAAGGCAGTTCAATCCCTCCTCCTTACGCCCACGATGCTGGCGCAAATATGCGGAAGGGAACTGATTCCCGATGACGCCAGAGATGAGCTTGCCGACATCGATGAGGTCTGGGCCCGGATGTTCCCCGCGGAACGCCGCAAACTGACTCACACGCTATTCAAGCGGGTGCTGATCTTCCCCAACGAAGTCAAGATCATCATGTGCGGCGCTGCCGCTGAAAAGATGCTGAAGAAAGCCGGGGTCGAATACAAGGTGGAACACGACACCGGCGATCTTGTCATGAGCATCCCGTGCCAGATGAAACAGCATAACAACAGGAAGGTCATAGCGCTCGTAGACGTAAAGGATGAACCGGGGTTCAGAAGCCAGATTCAGCGCGCCCTCATCCAGGCGGAGAAGGGCATGGAGCGAATCATCTCCGGGAAGGTAACGACCATCGGCGAGATAGCCGACAGGATGAACGTCGATCGCTCCTACGTTGCACGGACGCTCGCGTTGGCCAACCTCGCGCCCGATATCGTCAAGCTCATCTGGGAAGGACGCCAGCCAAAGGGGCTTACCCTCGAGAAGCTCCGGCAGGGCATCCCGGACAGCTGGGCGGAGCAGAGGAAAGTCTTCGGAGTGGTCTGAACGAAATGGTCCGCTGATTCAGGGAATCCCCCTGAGTTGGCGGACCTTTTTGTTTGTCGGGATGGAGCAGGACCACGACGGCGCCGAGCAAGGGGAGGGCGGGCCTTTGAACTTGCCAAGGGTTATCGTTTTGGCATGGGCGCAAGGCGTAACCGTGCAACCGCATCCAAATGGCAGCAGGAGCTTTCCGCGCAATTCAGCGGAACGCACCCATAAAAACAGTCAGGAAGGGGATTTCTTCCTTGAGGGCACCTCTAAAAATTGGTTTTCGGCGGCTGTTCGCATCTGTGCAAAGTCCAACTGGTAAGATTTTCGGTGGTTACCTTCAGGTAGCCACGCTCAAATCTTCCTGCATTGTCTTGTTTGCCCATCTGCTGAAAATCCATCCGATCGAATTTTCAGAGATACCCTTGATTTTTTTAGCTTGACGGTGTAAATTGTGCGTATCGGAAAAAAGTGCTAACACAAGTTTCCCCCAAGAAAGGATAGTCTTCATGAAAATCAATCCTGTTCTCGCCGCGGCGGTCTGCGGTTTGATCCTGCTTTCGGGCTGCGACGAAGAAACGCCCGATGAAGTCCAGATCGTGCCCGCGGTCGTTGTCGAGCCTGCCATCGAAATGGAATTCGCCGATACTGTGACCGAGATCGGAGAGGTTCAGGCATCCGAGACCGTCAATCTTTCCGCCAATGTTTCCGGATTCCTGACCGAAGCCAATTTCACGGAAGGTGAATTCGTAAAAAAGGGCACCAAGCTTTTCCAGATCGATCCCGCGGTTTATGAGGCGGCTGTCAAAAAAGCGGAGGCCGAAGTCAATAAATGCAGTGCGGAACTGACCAACAAAAAAGTTGAATTCGAACGGCAGGAAACGCTGTTAAGGACCAATGCGACCTCCCAGCGCAATTATGAAACGGCGGAAATGGCCCTTCGGACGGCAGAGGCCGAACTGAAATCCGCCGAAGCGGAACTGTCCGAGAAGAAAGTCACGCTCAGTTATACGCAGATCCTGGCTCCGTTCGACGGTTATATCGGGTTCAAGACCTACAGCGTAGGCAACATGGTAGGGCCTTCCAGCGGCCCCCTCGCCACCATCACGTCCGTAGGCAATGTCAAGATCTATTTCTCCATCGACGAGCTTACCGTGTTCAGGATTTATGAAAGCTATCCCGTAACGAAAGACGATCCCGAGACAAGTCCCGAAGTGAAGGTGTTTCTCCCCAACGGCAAAGAATACAAGGAGAAAGTCTGGATCTCCGCATGGAACAACAGGGTGCAGGATGGCACGTTCCGCGTCCAGGCCACGGCGGAAAATGCCGAGGAACTGCTGGATTCGGGGATGTATGTGAAAGTCAACGTTCAGGTCGCTCTGCCTCAAAAACGGGTCATGGTCAAACAGGCGGCGATCCTTCGGGAACAGCTCGGCGATTTCGTTTGTGTCGTCGATTCGAACAATCGGATCGAACGGAGAAAGATCGTCGTCGGGATGAAGAACGGCGATTACAGGGTCATAATCTCGGGACTCGAGGCGGGAGAAAGCGTTGTCGTCGACGGCCTCCAGAAGGCGGGATCCGGAGATGAAGTCAAGCCGATCACGCCGCAGCAGGCGGTTCCCGGCGGCAGGCAGATTTCCGTTTCCTCGCAGGAGAAAGCCGCAGCCGGGGAATCCGAATCCGCACCCGAGCAGCAGAAAACAACGGAAGCGGAATAACAACCGGGGACTGCCATGATCAGTGAATTCTTCATCAAACGGCCCCGGTTTGCGATCGTCATTTCGATTCTCATCCTGCTTGGCGGAGTCATCGGTATTTATACGCTTCCGGTCACGCTCTATCCGGATATCGCGCCGTGTCAAATCAACATCACTGCCAATTATCCCGGAGCGGATGCCCAGACGGTGATGGATACCGTGATCCAGCCGATCGAATCCCAGCTCAACGGCGTCAAGGATATGCTCTACATGACCTCAACCGCCTCGGATGACGGCATGGCCACCGTCAAAGTCTGTTTTGACATCGGGACGGACGGAGACAAAAACACCGTCAATACGCAGAACCGGGTGAACTGGGCTCAAGCCTCGCTTCCGCAGGAAGTGCAGCGTCAGGGGCTCACCACCAAGGAATCCTCCAGCAACATGCTGGCGGTCATCGCGCTCTATTCGCCCACCAATGCCTACAGCGACAAGGAACTGTGCAACTTCCTGTCCATTTCGATCAAGGACGAAATTGCGCGCATCCCCGGTGTCGGCGATGTTACCGAGCTGGGCGACCTCACCTATTCCATGCGTGTCTGGCTGGACAACATGCGCATGGCGTCGCTCGGGATCACAGTGGAGGATGTCAGAAACGCCATTGACGCGCAAAACGTTCAGATCTCCGCGGGCGCGCTCGGCGACAGTCCCGCTCCGAAAGGACAGCAGAACCGGTTTACGGTCGCCGCGCAGGGCCGTATGAGTACGCCGGAGGAGTTCGGAGCCATTGTGATCCGCACGAACGCGGATGGATCGCAGATTCGTCTGCGGGATTTCTCCGAAGTGGAAATGGGCGCCGAGACTTATAACGGCGTTTCCACGCTGAACGGAAAACCCGCGGCCCTGCTTGCGGTCTATCAGCTTAATAATGCCAACGGCCTGGAGATCGCCAGGCAGATGAACGAACGGCTGGCGGAGATCAAGAAGACATCCTTCCCCGACGATCTTGCCTGCGATATTTCCTACGACACCACGAAATTTATCGATTCCTCCATCCACGAAGTGGCGGAAACCCTTTACGTCGCGGTACTGCTGGTGATTCTGGTCACGTATATTTTCCTTCAGGACTGGCGCGCCACACTGGTCCCGTCCATTGCCATTCCCGTTTCTCTGGTCGGTACGTTCGCCGTCATGAAAGCGGTCGGGTTCAGCATCAATCTGATCACGCTCTTCGGCCTGATCCTCGCCATTGGCGTGGTGGTGGAC
>JAFSZN010000055.1 GCA_017455665.1 Lentisphaeria bacterium | reverse complement strand
GAAGATCACGCCGCATGGTCAGCCGCCTGTCGCTATCGACCCGGTAGTTCTTGCTGATCGGCTGAAGCTCACCATCCGTACACAGCGTATCCGGGAAGACGCCTCTGTTTTCGGTCAGATATACTTCGCGGAAACGGACGCAGAGATGTTTGACGCCAACAAGGCGAAACTGTGCCGATGCGGATTCCGGCGCGAACCATTGTGGTCGACCCGCTGATGTATCTACTTCGGAACCTTGGCTGCGTTAATAACACGATCGTCCACGAGTGCGTCCATTGGGTCAAGCACAGGAAGGTCTTTGAACTGGAGAAGCTATTCAACGCGGACGCTTCCCATATCAGTTGCGAAGTGGTCGGCGGGGCCGCCGCAAAGATAGCGAAGAGCGCCACGGAGATGATGGAACGGCAGGCCAACCAGCTTGCCCCGCGCATTCAGATGCCCGCAGAGCCGTTCCGTGCGAAGGCCAAAGAGTACATCGCAAAGTTCATGCGCGAGTCCGGAGCAAGCCACGATAACGAGGTGATGGAAAAGGTCATCACCGCCCTGGAAACCGACTTCTCGGTATCGAAGCAGGCGGCGAAGATACGCCTGGTCGAACTCGGCTTTGACACCGCCATCGGTACATATACATACCTCGACGGCCACTATGTGAAGCCGCACGGTTTCCGTAAGGGCGCCCTCAAGGTAAACCAGACCTTCTCCATCTCTGCCCAGGATGCTGCGTTTGAGAGATTTATAAACCCGGAACTCCGCAAACTGACGGAAACCGGGGACTACCTGTTCCTCGATAACCACTACGTCTATAATGCGCCTCTGTATGTGCAGCCGGACGAGGACGGTCGGTTGGACCTTACAGACTACGCCCGCTCCCATATGGACGAATGCTGCCTGATCTTTGACATGAAGATCACCAGCACGGTCAGAGAGGAATACCACACCGCCTGTTTCCTTAACCGGGAAGACAGCAACGTCACCTTTGAAATCAAGTTCCACAACGGATTTCAGAATGCGCCGCAGGAGCGTCAGGTGGCGATGCGGAAAAAGCAGCAGGAAGAGGAACTAGCTATCCGCAGACAGATGACCGATGACCCGGAGCAGTGCATGGATCTCCTTCTTGAATGGCGCGGAATGAACTACACCGATCTCGGTCTCGCCATTGACCGCGATCCCAAGACCATCAGCAGAACCGTGAAGGGTACCACCAAGCCTACCCCGGAAACTGGCGCATTGATTTGTTTCGGGCTTCATCTCCCGCCGATGATAAGCACAAAGCTGCTGGAGGTTCTCGGCTGCCCGCTGAATCCCATGCGGAACCCAAACCACCAGTGGATCAACGAGGCTTTGTACCTCAAGTACCCGGAATCCATCGATGCCGTCCGGGAATACCTTGCTCCATATGACGTAGAAATCTAATATTCACAAAAAATTCACATTTGAAATCGGACATGGCGTGTCCGCTCAAGCCGTTCATCACAATGTGGTGGGCGGCTTTGTTTCATGCTTAAAAACACGTTTTGTAAAAATGCAACAAAAGCCTTGACAGCCAGGTATTCGTCTGATATACTTGTTGCAGGTCGATAAAACGAGTTTCTGCCGATAAAACGAGGAGGGCCGAAATGAAAGCAGCAGAAGCCTTAGAGCTTATAAAGAACGATCTGGTTCAAGTGACTGAGCCAGACCCGGAAGAACTCGCCGAAATCACCAAGCGGGCGATCGGATCAACGCCCCTTCGTGAGTTTGGCGCGAAAGCGGGAGTGAGCGCCTCCACGCTTTCAAGGATTATGAACAGCAAGATCACCAAGCCGCTGACTGCGGAAACGCTACTCAACATCGTCGTCAGTTCAGATGTTGCATCTGAAGAGCCATCGGCGCTTTTGAGGGAACTGGCAAGGGCGAACGGAATGATGTCGAGGTCGGAGCAAAAGGCTCTTCATCAGCACCTGGGGCTGCGGAAACAGCGGGATCAACTGCACGTTTCCGTCAAGAGGGCAATGTCTACCACTCTTCTTGCAAGACTCGCGGAGCGCGGCGTCGGACTCAATGGCGATGGCAATGATGGTTTTGATGTCGGCGGCGGCTACATCAAAAACGTCACGGAGATGGGAATCAGATACGATTTCAGATTGGACGTTGAATCCGAGTCGGAGAAATACGCATGGGTGATCTGGGCGTTCCCGCAGTCCGAAGAAGACTATTCGGACGGGAGTTTTAATCCGAGACAGCTTGCCAGCCAGCTTATGCGTGAGTTGTCCCCGGTTTTCCTGGCAGATTCATGGACGCCCGACCTTTACTCCGAGGCCAAGATCACCTTCTGCTTTGTGGACTGGCAGCTCTTTGAGTGTTTCTGCCATCTGCTCAACGGGGCAAAGCTGAACAACCGCTTCTCTGCCATCCTGATTGACCAGGAGGCTCTCAACGTCCAAGAGGAACGGATTCTTCCCTCTGCCAGTTTTCCTGATAGCACCAGCCTGTTTGATTTGCCGCCCGTGATGAGCATTACCCACGACATCGCCGATGTCGCAGAGGAAATAACGGGCGACGATTTCTTGATTTTTGATGAAGGTGGGGAGGAGTGATAATTTGAACAAGATAATCCTTCAGTGTCCTGAGTGCGGGAGCCGTCTTATCGACTCCAACCCCGCGACGATTTCGGAACTTAAGGCCGAAGAGAAAACGCCACCAGACTGGCATCCCGACTATGTCCAGAAATGCTGGAAATGCGGAAAACGGATCGGAATAAAAAAAGTAAGCTGATGACCTTGCACTGAGCACGATGCGAATGCGACATACGAGCCGGGCAGGTAGCTATTGAACGTAGCTATCTGCTCGGCTTTTTTGCGTTCTGAAACCGGACACGCCGTGTCCGGTTTCAAAAAATTTTCGGTGGTACAGTTAGACCGGAAGCTGAAGTTAAGCAGAAGGCTTCGTCAAAAAACCTTCTATATGTCCAGTGGGTAGTGTATGAGCTATAAAACTCGGCGCTCCCAAGGCATAGGAGTATGGCCCCGAGCATGGCCTTAAACCGCTCCGTCCAGACCGTCGGTGAATTCCGGAAATGTTCACCTCCGGCGGCGAGGGTGCAAACAGAATAGGCAGCCAACTCAGTGAACAGAGGAGGCACGGAACTGAAACGGAGGACCGGCAACGGCTCTTTGGTTCGGGCAGATTCGTGCACCCTTTTGGCAGTGGGCATTGACGGCTCTCCGTTTCGCAACGACGAAAAGGAGAGTCGAACAATGTCAAACAATGTAAGAAAAAACCTGGTAACAGGCGAACTCGATTACTTTTATCCGCTTGAGGTCAAGGACGACTCCGTGCTGGTTTATGCGCGGGAATATGGCTATGAGGTCGGATGGGCGCGGCTCGGTTTCCGCTCGTTCCTGGCGGTCTTCGTGCCTTGCAAAGAACAG
>JAFSZN010000054.1 GCA_017455665.1 Lentisphaeria bacterium | reverse complement strand
GCTACGTCGCCGGAGGAGCCGCCCTCGTCGGCCTCGGCGCGTTGCTCTATCATTGGCTGAAAGACTAATCCTGTCTGCTCCAGCCGTGAGCAGCGATTGAGCAGGAACCGAGGAAGGAGTACCCCTGCCGGACCCGCCATGTGTCCGGCAGGGGGGGAGAGCAGAAGCTGATGTCAGGAGAGATGCGACACCAGAGGCAACTACTAAAGATTTCTTAGTAGTTCGATGGGGCGAGTCGCAGAAATATCGTGTGAAAGCTGGTCTGCGTAAAACGTGAAAAACGGTCATTTTTGTCCTTCCTCAAAAACGTCACGGATTCCCGTTAAGTCGTCGCGTGAAACAGGGCGTTTGTTCACGGAAAGAGTGTATCTATTCACGTTTTTGGGTTCGTTTTCACGTCTTTTTTTCACGTTTTACCCTCAAAACGTGAAAATCGTAAGACGGAATCCGGGAACCATATATACCCGCATCCGGGTCGGCGTTCCAGCCATTCTTGCATCCTTCCTTTATGGAATAAATATGACGATGCGGGAAACGGGTCGAACGCCAGATAAAATGCATCCGAAGCTTGTATTTCGCGGATAGACGGTGTATATTATTTAAATCTTTATCCATGCGCCAAAGAGGTGTGCCATGAACAGTGGACGGAACAATCAGGTGAATCGGAGCATGTGGAAGCAGAGCTTCTTCATGGTCGGTCTACTTTTTGTCTGGCTGCTCATGAATGGTCTCATGACTGTGGCGGTCATCGGAAACGGCGGGCCTTTGCCCGGCACACCCCATATAGAATCTGCCTCCTCGCCCACTTTTATTCGGTCCGAGGCTGAACGCGCCGGACATCTCGCGGTTTTGCGATCTGGCGGGAATGCAGGGCTTCAATTCAATGTTCGCACCGGACGCACAGGACTAAGCCATGTGCAAAGGATTCAGTCAGATGCCTCCCGTCCCGAACTGTTCATGCCGAGTGAACCGGTTCCAAGCTGTCCATTCCGCATTGAATTCTCAAATCAGTCTTGCCTCTTCCAACTCTTTCCCCGTTCATCTTTGCCTGTACGGGCAGGCCCTGTTTCACTCAGTTGAGTATTGTCCGTCCTGTTTTCAGAAGGACGGAACTGCCCAAACCGTAAAACGCTTGTCTCCTGTGACGGATTCGTTCTGCTGCCAATGCTGAACGGAAATGCCATTCCCCCATCCATAAGGTGAAGTGTATTTCCACGTCTATGCGCATGGCTTTGTTCCCGATATGACCGAATACCCCGGCTCGGGTGAACGATTCCCGGTAAGGAATACTTAAAAGCCATTCCTTTTCCCTCATTCCGTCGTGGACGCGAATAGTCCTTAAAGCATCATCTGGACCCGTGTTTTTCCGTGTTTTGGCAGGGTTTTGATGCTTTATTTCTTAAATTATTTGGATTGTCCCCAGGAGGCTATCCACACCATGAGTGAAACAAAAACCGAGTTTTCGGCTTATCTGTCCGAGAACAATATTGCCTGCGGCGTGACAGAATCCGATGGCGAAAAAGTCATGGATATGCAGCTGGATATGCTCAAAAAGCAATATCCCTATCTCAACGTCGAGGAAGCCCGCGCCGAGATCGAGAAACGCGAAAAAGTGTTCCCGTGCATCGTCGCACCCGGTCTTGCCGTGCCGCATGCCCGTCTGCCCAAACTCGAATCCCCGATAGTTGCCATCGCATGTAATCCGGACGGGATTACATATCGCGGCAAAGATTTGTCCGTGAACGTGATTGTCCTGATCCTGACTCCGTTGGAGGACCCGAACCTGCACCTGCAGATCATGTCCATGCTGGCGAAATCGTTCGCCGACCCCGCGAACATCCGTCAGGTCGCATGTCTGAAGACTCCGGCGGAGGTCTGCTCGTTCTTTGCCACCGGTAAGATCAAGATGCCGGAATATCTGCTCGCGAAGGACGTGATGCGAACCGATTTCCCCCCATTGCACGAGACGGATACCATCCGCGAGGCGATCGACACCTTTGCCACTACGCAGAACGCTTCCCTGCCAGTAATCGACTCGGTGGGCGACCTGCGCGGTGTGCTGTCGCTGAAGGACGTGCTGTCCTATACGCTGCCCGAACATATCCTCTGGATGGAGAATCTTTCTCCAATCTACCGTTTCCAGCCGTTCGTTGATCTTCTGAAAAGCGCAGAAGACACACGCGTTTCCGACATCATGCAGGCGCTTGATGAACCGGTTTCGGAAGAGGTTCCAGCGGTCCAGCTTGCAAAACTCTTCTTGGAAAAGGGGGTCTCACAACTGATCGTTACGGACAGAAACGGTCGTTTGGCCGGGCTGGTTTCTCTGCGGGAATTCTGCGCGAAGTTCTTCTGGGAATGATCGCGGAACAACGAATATGAGATAAAAAGAAAGGTTATAAAACATGTCGGAAGAATCCTCCTCCATTTCCGTCCAATACATTGTTTCGCGTTTCGTGATCCTGCTTGCCGTAAGTCTGACTGTTGGCCTCGGCGGTTTCTTCTCCGGTGCACTCCTGTCGCATCAGGCCGTGGCCTGTGCCGTCTTCATCGGCCTCATCATGGGGACACTGTTCTTCTGGAAATTCCGTCTCGCTCTGGCGTTCCTCGGCCTGGCAGTCTTGGTTTTCAGCGGATCGCTTGATATTCCTCACTTCGTGCAGTCATCCTCGCTGGAAGTCATTCTGTTTCTGGTTGGCATGATGGTCATCGTCGGAGCGCTGCGCGACCTCGGTTTCTTCACCTGGATCGTGCAGCTGATCGTGGAAATGCCGAACCTCTCCGGGATGAAGTTCATCACGGTCACGAGTGTGGCATCCGCGCTTCTGGCGTGTGCCGTGGACGAAGTGACCTCGATCATTTTCATTTCCACATTGATTTTCCAGGTGTGCGACAGATTGAAACTGAACCCGACGCCATACATCCTGATTGCCGTGCTCGCCACGAATATCGGCAGTTCCGGCACCATGATGGGCAACCCGGTCGGCATCTACATCGGCACGAAAGGCGGACTCACGTTCGGCGACTTCATGCTCTGGGCGTTCCCGGTCATGCTTCTTTCGCTGTTCAGCGTGATCGCACTGCTCCTCTTCATCTTCAGAAAAGAGCTGAAGAAGTTTGACGAGAGCTTGCAGAGCCGTCTGGCCCAAGGGCTGACGCTGGCACCGAAAACGAAAGTCCCGTACAAGCCCGGCTTGATTCTCCTGATCTGCACCGTGTGTGCCATTGCATCCCACCACCCGACCGAAGAACTCCTCGGACTGCCGAAGAACACTGTCCTGATCGTAGCTCCGTTGGTCTGCTCCGGCATCGTGATGATCATCAAGCAGAATCGGGCACGTTACTACATCGAACGCGAAGTCGATTGGTGGACGCTCATCTTCTTCATGCTCCTCTTTGCTGTTGCCGGAACACTGGAATACACCCATGTCGATCAGGTTATGGCTCACGGGTTCTCCAAAATATGCGGAACCAGCCCGTATGAACTTGTGCCGTTCATCTTCTTCTCTTCGGCTGTCGGGTCCGCATTCGTCGATAACGTGATCTTCGTTGCGGCGTTCTGCCCGGTGATCGAACAACTCTCCCAGAGCGTGAAAGACTTTCCGCTGTGGTGGGCGCTTCTCTTCGGTGCATGCTTCGGCGGCAATATCACCATGATCGGAAGCACGGCAAATATCGTGGCGCTTGGTATGCTCGAAAAACGTCCGTCCGCCTCGCACGTTACCTTCATGAAGTGGCTCGCAGTCGGCCTTCCGGCTACACTCCTTTCCGGCGTTATTGTCGTTACCGTCATTCTGGCCTTGAATCCGCTTATGGCGGACCGTCCCGCTGACTTGGATTTTGAGAAGATCGATAAGACCACCGGACATCACTTCGAAGGCAAGCTTGCGAATTTTGAAGTCGCCGGTATCCGTGCCTATGAATCCGGTGCAGCGGCTCCGTCTGTCGGGTTCGAGGGCAAAGAATCGTACGTTTTCGCAACCGCCTACGGAAGAAACGCGAACGAGACCATTCCTGTGGCTCTGCCGAAGGATGTTTCCCTGACTGATTCCGCGACGATGCTTTCCGGGGCTATGTACAGTGTACCGGAATCCGATTCACAGTATCCGGTTCTGCTCGTCGTGAAAGAGGCGAAGCCCGTCAAAATGAAATAATCATCTCGTTTCCAAAACAAATACAACCGTACATTTCAAATACAAAAACCTAACAGGAGAAAACACAATGAACTTAAGCAGTCTTCTTTTTGATGGGCTCAAAGCTATGGTCCTCGGAATGCTCTGGGTCTACGTATTCCTTAGCATCATGATTCTTTGCATGAAGGTGATGTCGAAAGCCCTGGCTCCCTTCTCGAATTTCCTCGAACCGCCTCCGCCGACTCCGAAAAAGAAAAAGGAGTCCGGCAAAAAAGCGGGAACGCTATCTCCCGAAGACCGAATCCGCGCACAGGCGGCTATCGAAGCCGCCAAGCGTTATCGTGCTGATCACCGCAATTCAGCTTCGAAGGCCGCTTATACCGTCACGGTCGAAGGCAAGACCTTCAACGTCCAGTTCAAGGAAGGCGGCGTGATTACCGCCGATCTCGCGGGACAGGCTGCTGAAGGCGAGGCAAAGAAGCCTACAACAGCGTCCGCTTCATCCGGCAACACGGTTGACATCAACAGCCCGTTCCCTGGCACCGTGACCAAGATCATGGTCTCCGAGGGCGACGAATTCGAAGCTGGCGAAGTGATCGCGGTGGTCGAAGCGATGAAGATGGAAAACGAGATCAAACCCGACAAGGCTGGCATCGTCCGCGAGATATGTGTCGACCTGAAGGCCGTTGTCACCTCCGGTCAAGTCCTCTTCAAAATCGAGGAGAAGTGATCCATGCGCAATCTGTTTTTAATCTTCATCTTCGTTTGCTTCTGCCTCACAGGACTTGGATTGTCCGCTCAGGAGGTTGCGGCAAATCAGGCACAATCGGCCATCGTCAATGCGGCGAAGAGTGATGCTGCCACGAAATCCGTTTTTCCGAAGAAGCTGACCGAGCTCAAAAACATGATTCCCGGAGTTCAGCGCATTCATTCGTTCTCTGAGCCCGATGAATGCTTTGACTGGTATCAGGACCCCGCCACTGGCCGCGTGTATCTCGTCTATATCTGGGGTAACGCCGACACGATGGCGAAGTACATGGAAGACGCCGCCGCGGTCGCAGCTGAAAAGACCGCCGCTGGCGACGAAGCCTCTGCGAAAAAGATTCTTGACAATGCGAAGACGGTCGTTGAATCAACTCAGGCCGCCAAAGGACATGCCGTCATCTACTCCGTTTCCTTCGCGAAAGACAAGGATTTCCACGATGGGCGCGAAATCCTCATCGTGAAGCCGATCAACCGAAGCAAAGGCAAGGTAATCCTCGCTCAATCCATGTTCGTGGAAGACATGAAAGACGATCTTCTGGTAGCGGCCTCTCTCGAAACAGACGATATCGTAGCGGCCTTTAAGCCCGCAATGCTCTACAACGAATCCATCCGTGAAGGCAGTCAGGCGAAACCGCTTCCCAGCTTCGTTGACGCCATCAACAACCTCTGGCACAGCACCGGCATCTACGACATCTTCCGCCAGACGACCACCGACTTCTCCAAGACATGGATTCTCGGTATCGGGCGTCTCCTCATGATGTTCGTCGCCCTCATCCTGCTCTACCTGGCCATTGTCAAGGGCTTCGAACCGCTCCTGCTCCTTCCGATCGGGTTCGGCGCTCTCCTTGCCAATATCCCGCTCGCTGGCATCAGCGGTCCGGACGGACTTCAGGGCATGATCTACATGGTTGGTATTGAGTCCGGCGTATTCCCGTGCCTTATCTTCATGGGCGTTGGTGCGATGACCGACTTCGGTCCGATGCTGGCTAACCCGCGCACGGCTCTGCTTGGTGCGGCTGCACAGTTCGGCATCTTCGGCGCACTCCTCGGCGCTTTGGCTTTGAATGCTGTTCCCGGCATTACGTTCAACATCAAGGATGCCGCGTCCATCGGCATCATCGGCGGTGCTGATGGCCCGACCTCCATCTTCGTGACCTCCCGCCTGTCCCCGTCGCTCCTCGGTGCCATCGCTGTTGCGGCGTACTCCTACATGGCCCTGGTTCCGATCATCCAGCCTCCGATTATGAAGCTCTGCACGACCGAAGTGGAACGCAAAATCCGCATGAAACAGCTCCGAAACGTGCCGAAGATCGAAAAAATCTGCTTCCCGGTCCTCATCACGCTTCTCTGTGCGTTCCTGCTTCCTGACGCGGCTCCGCTCATCGGCATGCTCATGCTCGGCAATCTGATGCGTGAATGCGGCGTGGTCGACCGTCTGTCCGATACCGCTCAGAACGCCCTCATCAACATCGTGACGATCTTCCTCGGCATCGCGGTCGGCTCCAAGCTCTCCGCTGAGCAGTTCCTGAGCCTCCAGACTGTCGGCATTCTCGTCATGGGCTGCTGTGCGTTCTGCATCGCTACGGCTGCGGGCGTGGTGTTTGCCAAGATCATGAACCTGTTCTCCAAAGACAAGATCAACCCGCTCATCGGAGCTGCAGGCGTCTCCGCAGTCCCGATGGCAGCACGTGTTGCCAACAAGCTCGGCCTCGAATACGACAGCCAGAACTTCCTGCTCATGCACGCCATGGGCCCGAATGTCTCCGGCGTGATCGGTTCCGCTGTCGCGGCTGGCGTCCTGCTGTCCCTCTGCGGCGGCAATTAATCCATACGCGCAACAACATTGATTGGAGGAAGATTTATGCAACTTGGCCCCATGGAAATTGCATTAATCATCGTTGTGATCGTTC
The DNA here is from genome assembly GCA_017455665.1 of Lentisphaeria bacterium. Classification (GTDB taxonomy): domain Bacteria; phylum Verrucomicrobiota; class Lentisphaeria; order Victivallales; family UBA1829; genus UBA1732. The sequence goes on along the minus strand of JAFSZN010000054.1, from coordinate 17,996 downwards.
TGCTTTTTGGAGCGAAGAAGATTCCGGAACTTGCGCGTTCTCTCGGACGAGCCTCCCAGGAATATAAGAAGGCCAAGGAAGATTTCCTTGCCGAGGTGAATAAGCCTGTTGAGGACATAAAGGACGCCATGGAATCCGACAAACCTGTTTCGGCAAACGTCTCTTCAAAGGACAGCAAGGAATCCGGGTCTATGAACTCCTGAAAAACTGGATTGTTCGAAGAACACAGAAAGACCATACATGTATTCAACAACCATTAAAAAGATATTCGGCAGCAAATCGGAGCGCGACGTGAAACGGCTGCGTCCTCTGGTGGCGAAGATCAACGCTTTGGAGAAGTCGTATCAGTCGCTGACTGACGAGCAGCTGAAAGCCAAGACGCAGGAGTTCAAGGACCGCTATGCCAAAGGCGAATCGCTCGACTCCATGATGTGCGAGGCGTTCGCCGTCGTGAAGAACGCCTGCCGCCGCATGGTCGGGAATACCTACCACGTCTGCGGACATGATCTCGTCTGGGATATGATCCCGTTTGATGTGCAGATCATCGGCGGCATCGTGCTCCATCAAGGCAAGATTGCGGAAATGGCCACCGGCGAAGGCAAGACGCTCGTCGCCACCATGCCGCTGTACCTGAATGCGCTCTCCGGGCATAACTGCCAGCTCGTTACCGTGAACGACTACCTTGCGCTTCGCGACTCCCAGTGGGTAGGACGCGTATTCGACTTCCTTGGTCTCACAGTCGGCTGTATCCAGAACTCTATGGATTCCGCCCAGCGCAAGGAGCAGTATGCATGCGACATCACCTACGGGACGAACAGCGAGTTCGGGTTCGACTACCTCCGCGACATGGGCATGGCGACCAGCAAGGAACAGCTCGTTCAGCGCGACTACTATTATGTGATCGTTGACGAAATCGACTCCATCCTCATTGATGAAGCCCGTACCCCGCTGATTATCTCCGGTCCTGTGAGCGTTTCCACGCATCAGTTCGATAAGCTCCAGCCACTCGTTGCCTCCCTCTACCGCAAGCAGGAAGCTCTTTGTTCCCGTCTGCTTCAGGAAGCGAAAGCCGTAATTGATCATCGGGATGAAGGCAGTGTTTCCGATGAGGCGTTCGACGATGCGATCCGCAAGCTCCTGCAGGTCAAATTCGGAATGCCCCGCCACAAGGTGCTCGCCCACATTTTGGAGGATGCCGATATTCTCAAGCGTCTGAATCGTTTTGAATCGTTTGTCCGCAGTGAACAGAACTGCAGCGAGCTTCAGGAAGTTCAGGCGGATTTGTATTTCTCCATGGACGAGAAACAGCACGAGGCCGATCTTACGGAACTTGGCCGCAACACAATTTCCCCGAACGATCCTGATGCGTTCGTGCTGCCCGACCTGCTGAACTCCCTGCACGACATTGACAACGACCCGAAGACGGATTACCAGACGAAGCTCCAACGTCATCGAGCATTCCAGGAAGCTTTCGCCGCAAAGAGCGAACGACTCCAGAACATCTCCCAGCTTCTCCGTGCCTACTGCCTTTTTGAAAAAGACGTGGACTACGTTGTCATGGATGGCAAGGTTCTGATCGTTGACGAGCACACCGGACGCATCCTGCCGGGCAGACGTTTCAGCGACGGCCTGCATCAGGCACTCGAGGCGAAGGAAAACGTGAAGATCGAGAGCGAGACGCAGACGCTTGCCACGATCACCATCCAGAACTATTTCCGCATGTACAAGAAACTCGCCGGGATGACAGGTACAGCAGAAACGGAGGCAAATGAGTTTTATCAGATTTACAAGCTCGATGTGGTCGTTATCCCCACGAACCGTCCGTGCATCCGTAAGGATATGACCGATACGGTATTCAAGACTAAGCGAGAGAAATTCCGTGCCATTGTGGCTGAAACCGAGGCGGCCCATATGCGGGGACAGCCTGTTCTGCTTGGAACCATCTCAGTGGAAGACTCCGAGCTGGTCAGCCGCATGCTCCGCATGAAGAATATTCCGCACAACGTCCTGAACGCGAAGAATCATGCCAGAGAATCGGAAATCGTTGCTCTTGCCGGACGGCGTGGCGCTGTGACAGTTGCCACCAATATGGCCGGACGAGGTACCGACATCAAGCTCGAACCCGGCGTGGAAGAGCTTGGCGGTCTGCTGGTCATCGGAAGTTCGCGGCATGATTCCCGGCGTATTGATCGGCAGCTTCGTGGACGATGCGCTCGTCAGGGTGATCCCGGCATATCGCATTTCTACGTATCGCTGGAAGACAGCCTGATGCGCCTGTTCGGTTCTGACCGCATCGTGACGATCATGGAGAAATTCGGCATTTCTGAGGGTGAGGAACTACAGCATCCGCTTCTGAGCCGTTCCATTGAGACTGCGCAGCGTCGTGTCGAACAGCATCATTTCTCCATCCGCAAGCGCACGCTCGAATATGACGACGTAATGAACAAGCAGCGCGAGGTCATCTACGGCTTCCGACATGACACGTTGTTTCAGGACGACAACCGTCAGGCAATCTTCGACATCATTGAGATCGAAGTCGGACGTCATGTGGAAGAAGCTTTTGCAACCGCCTCAAGCGAACCCAAGATTCCCTATAATCGCGATATGCTTCTTGCCTGGCTGAGTTATTCTTTCCCGTTCGGTTTTTCCGAACAGGATTTGGAAGTGGACTTTCTTGACAGGGATGCTGCCGATCTGATGGTTGAACGCATCTTAAAGAAAGTGCGGGACATATACGGACTGAAAGTCTCCCTCGAAGACCCGGTCTCGCTGAAATGGCTCGAACGTCAGATCGTGCTCAATGCCATTGATTCCTGCTGGCAGGATCATCTCCGTAGTATGGATGAACTCCGTGACAGCATCGGTCTCCGGGCCTACGCCCAGAAAGACCCGCTGGTCGAGTACAAGCGTGAGGCGTTCCGCTTGTTCGAACAGCTCATGAACGACATTGATCAGCAGATCATCGGAAAGGTCTTCCGTTCTGCAACCAGCCTGGCGGCGTTCGAGCGGTTCGTTCCCGCTGCTCGCCAGTATATGCTGACTCATCGGCGTATCGATCATCCCAGCTCTAAGACTGCTTCGCCAAAAGCTCCACGTTCTAGTCGACATGTTCCAGTTCAAAACTCCATGGCGGATTAAAGCTATCCCGTAATCTTTACTTATCATTAGGAAAGGGCCCCATACTCATGCCTAAAAACGAAAAAAAACAAATGCTGTTATCACCTCAAGTTTCCTGGTTTCTTTTCAACATTTTGGTGACGTGTTTCCTCAGTGCTGCCATTGTCGGATTCTCAATCCGAGCCGCATCACAATATCGAGCCGCGCATTCAGCTAACAGCGTCCGTGTGCTTCGTCTGGGACATGGGCTCTCCGCCGATCATCCGGTTCATCAGGCCATGCTTCATATGGCGAAACGTCTGCGTGAACTTTCCGGCGGCACGATGGATCTCCAGATCTATCCCAGCGGGATGATCGGTTCCGAGGATGAATGCTTCAAGCAGGCTCAAAACGCTCAGATTGAGTTCGCGAAATGTTCCGCTGCTGTGCTCGACGGTTCCGTGCCGGAATTTCAGGTCGTCGGTGCGCCGTTCCTGTTCCGCGATTCGGAGCATTTCTGGACAGTAATGAACGGCGAGATCGGCAAATCCCTCCTGCGGAAGATCGACGGGTTGATGGGTATCTGCTATTTCGATGCGGGAGCTCGCAGCGTGTACACAACAAAGAAAGCCGTTCGCTCAGCTTCTGACATGAAGGGACTGAAAATCCGCACACAGAAGAGCAGTATCGCCATGCAGTCGATGGAGGCGCTGGGTGCTTCTCCGACCCCAATCTCCTGGGGTGAACTCTACACGGCTCTGTCGCAGGGTACCGTGGACGCCGCAGAGAACAATATTCCGAGTTTCGTTACCGGACGCCATTTCGAGGTTTGCAAATACTTTACCCTGACCGAACATCAGCGTGTGCCGGACGTGCTCGTGATGAGCAAGAAGATCTGGGACGAGCTCACAGCCGAGCAGAAGGGCTGGATCGAACAGGCCGCCGCCGATGCGAACGCGTTCCAGCGGCAGGCTTGGCGCGAATCCGAGGTCGCCAACGAGCAGATCGCGCGTGACGCGGGCGTCGAGTTCATCAAGGTCGACCGTACGCCGTTCATCGAACTTTCCAAACCGATCTACGATGCGTTCCCGGCCGAACTGCAGGACCTCGCGAAGCGCATCCGGGAGGTCAAGTGATGCAGAAAGTCCATACCGTCATGGTCAGGATCCTGAGCTTCCTGCTGGAAACCAGCATGGCGCTCCTGGTGCTTGATGTACTCCTCGGCGTCGTTTCCCGCTACGTCATGGGCAAGCAGGTCTCCTGGACCGAAGAACTCGCCTGCCTGCTGCTCGTCTGGTCCTCCTTCTTCGGCATCGCCCTGGCGTTCAACAGCCGTTCCCACCTCGGCATCGACCTCATCGTGAACATGATGACCGACACGCCGCGCAAGACCGCCGCGACGATCGCCCACCTCGTGACGATCGTGTTCACTGTCGTGGCGTTCCTCTACGGCGGCTGTTTCCTGCTGCACAAGGCGATGTTCGTCACGCGCAACGTGATGCCCGCGCTTCAGATACCGGACGCCGTGATGTACCTGCCGATCCCGGTTTCCGGCTTGTTCATCCTCTATTTTGAAATCTGCAACTACGCCGAGGATGTCCTCGGCAAGAGCGGAAAGGAGGCGTGACCATGGAGTGTGTAGGCTTTGTTCTCGCGCTGGTCTTCTTCTCGCTGCTCTTCCTGAACATCCCGGTCGCCGTGGCGATCGGCGCCGCCACCATGCTCGGCGTGGCGGTCGCGGGCGGCTCGTTCCGCCCCGAGATCATCGTGCCGGAACGCATGATGTTCGGCATCAACTCGTTCCCGCTGCTCGCCATTCCGTTCTTCGTGCTGTCGGGCATCTTGATGGGACGCGGCGGCATGGCGCGCCGTCTGATCAACTTCGCTTCGGCGCTGGTCGGGCATCTGCCCGGCGGCCTGGCGTACGCGAACACGATCACGTGCATGCTCTTCGGATCGATCTCCGGCTCGGCGGGCGCGGCGGTCGCCAGCGTGGGCGGCTTCATGATCCCGGAAATGGTGGAGAAAGGCTATGATCGCGACTTCTCGACGGCGCTGACCACGACGTCCGCCACGACCGGCCTCATCATCCCGCCGTCCAACATCATGATCGTGTACGCCGTGGCGTGCGGCTCCGTGTCGATCGCGGCGATGTTCCTCGCCGGCGTCGTGCCCGGCATCGTGATGGGCCTGTGCATCATTGCGGCGTGCATCATCCATGCGGCGCGTTCCGGCGCGAAGTTCGAGAAACGCGTGCCGTTCTCCGTCCTGTGGACCACGTTCCGGCAGGCGTTCCTGAGCCTCTTCCTGATGGTCATCATCATCGGCGGCATCCTGAAGGGCATCTTCACCGCCACCGAGGCCGCCGCCGTCGCAGTCGCCTACGCGTTCATCCTGAGCGTGTTTCTGTACCGCGAAGTCAAGTTCAAGGACCTCCCCGGCATCCTGAAGGAGACCGGCATCACCACCGCCGTCGTGATGTTCCTGATCGGCGTCAGCTCCTCCATGAGCTGGATCATGACCGTCGCGAACATCCCCGGCACCGTGAGCGCCTGGATGATGTCGCTGTCGTCCAGCCCGGTCGTCATCCTGGTCTTCATCAACATCCTGCTGCTGGTCGTCGGCGCGTTCATGGACATGACGCCCGCCGTGCTGATCTTCACTCCGATTTTCCTCCCGATCGTGCGCGAATTCGGCATGACGGACATCCAGTTCGGCATCATGATGATCGCGAACCTGTGCATCGGGCTCTGCACGCCTCCGGTCGGCACCTGCCTCTTCATCGGCTGCGGCATCGGCAAGACGTCGATCGCGAAAGTCACTCCCGCCATGATCCCGTTCTGGATCGCGATGGTCGTCTCGGTGGCGCTGATCACGTACGTCCCGTGGCTTTCCGACTGGCTGCCCTCGCTCCTCGGAAAATAACCAGGCAAGCCCTGGACGGAGTAGTGTCCGGCTGCGCTCGGACACACAGCTTAAAAAAAAAGGCTGTCGTTTTCGCGAACGGCAGCCTTTACTCTTTCTGTGAAAACGGGGTTTACGGGCGTTTCTCGATGGGCGGGACCGCGCCGTCCTCCAGCGAGGAGTAGTCGGCGCGTTCGGCGGCGGTCCGGATGCGTTTCGCGAAGACGCATTCCGCATCCATGACCTCGCACGCGTTGTTTGCCTTGTTGCAGCCGCAGGACCCGTTGGCAAGTCCTTTCGGGCAGGTTTCCGGGCAGACGTAATCGGTCTGCGGCAGCCGGCACAGGTCGCATCCCCGGCAGGAGACGAGGAGTTTTTTGGTCAGGCGGCGTTCCTGCGCGGGCAGTTTGTCCGCATGCGAGAAGAGCGCCCCGGCGAGTTTGCGGCGGAACTTTTCCGATTTGGTCAGCGGGCGGATCCCGGACTCAAAGGAAAGCTGGTCGGCGGGGAGGTCTGTCTCCAGCAACTTGTCGAAGAGGTAGAATTCGTTCGGGTAGGGCGCCATGTCAAGCCGGTCGTAATACTCCCGGAAGGCGGCGCGCCAGTCCTCGAAAGTCTGGAATTCCCGGAACGCCTCGCGGACTTTCTGGAAGACCGTTTCGAGGGTGGAGACGTTCGTGACGCCTGCGATCTGCACGGCGCTGAACCCGAGCAGGCGCGCTCCGGCGGCGTGGATCTGGATGCGGCGCAGCTGGGCGGCCTCGAACTGTGCGAACGAGTGCGCACGTTCGATCTTCAGGAGCTTTTCGAAATCGGGCGAAATGCTCACTCCGGGGAACCCGCCCGCGCAGAGCTGTTCGGCGTTGTCGGGCGTCAGGAACATCAGGCGCGCCACGGTCGGGATGTTGATCTCCCGGCGGAAGAGGTTCCAGACCATTTCCTGGAGTTTCATCATGTCCCAGCCGTACTGGGCGACCAGGTAGTCCGCGCCGTTTGCGAGCTTGCGGAACATCTTGAACGACTGCGCCAGGGCGGATTCCGGCGTGTACTGGTACGGATTGACCGTCGCGCCGATGGAGATCGAGGGCAGCCCCGCTTCCCGGAGCGCGCCGAGAATGCTGATGCTTTCCAGAAAGACGTGTTTGCGGGTCTCGGCTTCCCCTTCGCCGGGGACCGCCGCTCCGGTCACGGCGCAGAAATTCTTGAATCCCTCGGAATGTGCGTGCCGGACGGATTCCAGGATGTCCTTGAGCGTGTTGTCGCGTCCGTGCAGGTAGAGGATGTGGCGGTCGCGGGAGTATTTGCACAGCTCCGCGGCGAACTGCACCATATCGAGCGCATAGCCCGCGGGCGCTTCATTGACGAACGCGATGGATGCCTTCGGCCCCTCCTGCGAATGGACCAGGTATTCGAAATCGGATGCGCGGCGCACGGCGTCGGCAAGCGGCGTGTCGGCGGACGGGACGGGGAGTTCGGCGACGAGCTGGAATTCGCCGAGGTCGAACCGCTGCTTGAACCGGTTCTCGTTGGTTCCGTCGAAATTCATTTCCAGCTGGATGGATTCCCGGGTCATGGCTTGGTCTTTCCTTCTTCAAAAAATTCCCTGACATTGGTGATGAACTCCGCCGGATCGTCCTCCATGAGGAACCGCCCGGCGAGAGGCAGTATGACGACTTTCGCGGACGGGAAATACTCCGTCCATTTCCGCAGGGCGCGCTTCGTGTAGAGCCAGTCCTTGCCCCCCCACAGGATCAGGGCGCGCTTCCCGCGGAGCTGCCAGATCTCCGTCTCGATCTCGATCATGGACTGCGCCGACTTGTCTTCCGGGGCGCACGGCAGCGATTTGATGAACTCCATGAGCGCGCAGCGGTCCTCTTTCCTCGGGAACGGCATCAGGTAGGCGTCGCGGACGAGCTTCGGGTACCGCATGGGCGGCCGGAGGAAGAAATTGAACTTGTTGACGAGGATGTTCCCCAGGATTGGAAGCTTGCAGATGCGGAGGCGAAGCGGCAGCGAGAAGTCGGAGAACGACATGGCGTTCATGATGATGAAGGACTCGACGCTTTCCGGGTGGCGCGCCGCGTAGCCCATGCCGATCGCCGCGCCGCGCCCGTGCATCACGAGCGTGATCCGGTCGCTGATCCCGAGATGGTTGAGCAGGCGTTCCAGATGCTCGATGTGGTTCTCGATGCGGTAGTCGAAATTCAGCGGCTTGTCCGAACGCCCGAACCCGAGCTGGTCGTAGGCGACCACGCGCATGCTCGTGCGGAATTCCCGGATCACGCTGCGGAATGCGAACGCCGACATCGGGCAGGAATGAATCAGGACCAGCGCGGGGCCGGTCCCTTCATCGAAATAGCACAGGTTCTGGCCGTCGACTTCGAGGAATTTTGCCTCGAACGGAAAGATCTCCCGGAATCTTTCCCGGTCCTGTGCACCTGGGTCAGACATGGCGAGCCGACGGCCTTTGCGGAAACAGAATCACCAGCGGTTGTTGCGGGAGCTTCTGCCGCTGCGGGAGTTGTAATTATTGTTGTTGCGGTCGCGGCGACGGTCCTCGCGCTCCTGTCTTCTTCTCTCGTTTTCTTCCCGCATCTGGCGGTCACGTTCTTCCTTCTCCTGTCTCTTGCGTTCCGCCTCTTCCTCCGCCTTGCGCTTGCGCTCCTCGGCTTCCTGTTTCTTCTTCTCGTTGTACTCCTCGATCTTGCGCTTGCGCTCTTCCTCTTCCTGTTTCTTTTTCTCAGCCGCTTCTTCGGCTTTGCGCTTCTTTTCTTCCGCAAGCTGTTTCTTGCGTTCGGCGGCTTCCTGCTCCTTTTCGGAGAGCGCCGCGGTGGAGCCGCCCTTCAGCGCGGCAACGCCGGCGGAGGCGGACGCCTTCGGAACGTAGGAGGACTGTGATCCGCTGCCCTTGCCGAATTCGACGGTCATGCCGTCGGCGCCGAACTCGACGCTCTTGGCGCGGGAGAAGAAGTTCATGATCTCCTCGTTGTCGATGAGCGTGGCGAATCCGTCGAGGAAGGTGTGCGTGCTCACGAGGACGGGGAGACGGCCGATGTCGAGGCGCTTGACGTCGAGCGACAGCGGCGGGGTCACGTCCTTCGAATCGTCGGACGGCGTATTGAACACGATGTTGCCGTGGATCGTGTAGATCACGGGCACTTTGTCCTTGATGGAGATCCAGAGGTAGATCACCGGCTCGTTCTTTTCCTCGTCGTACACGACTTCGGCGTTCGTGACCTTCGCGAAGGATTCGATCTCGGAGAGCGGGCCCACGACCTTGGCGTGGAGCATGCGGTTGAGTTCCGGATAGGAATACTTCACCTTGCCGACGGTGGTGCCGGAGACGGCTGCGTTGTATTTCTGGACCGCGCTTGCCTCGGTGACCGACGGCTCCTCGTACTTGCGGAGGCCGCCGTTGTAGAACACCACGCCGAGGAACGCCGCGACGACAAGCAGGCCGAAGCCGGTGGAGACCGCTTCCTTGATGCGTTTCTTGGCGAGCTTGATGTTTTTCTCTTTTGCAACGTCTTTCTGCAGCTTGTTCGGGTCGATCGCATCCATATCCAGCTTCTCTCCGCATTCGCGGCAGAAGATGCTGCCCATCTGGTTCTCGAAGCCGCACTTCTGGCATTTGATCATCATGGTAGGGGGTGCCTTTCTTGTATGTGGTAGTGATAGGAAAATGTATTCCGATAATATAGCATCCCGATGCTTTTTATCAAGCCGTTTTTCCATCTTTTCCCCTTTTTTCGGAAAAAAAACGTCTTTCCGCCGCTTTCCATTTGACTATTCCGTTTTCGGATGTATAATTCCTGATACGCTTTTTGTTCCGATCGTTTTTTACAGGGAGATGCACACGATGCCGCAGACAGAAAAGGATTCCGCGCCCGACCGGGAGATGTCGTTCGAAGAAGCCATGGCAAAGCTCGAATCGCTCGTCCGGTCCATGGAGAACGGCAACACGCGCCTCGAGGACGTGATCGCGTCGTTCGAGGAGGCGAAACGCCTTTCCGTCTACTGCCAGCAGAAGCTCGAAACGCTCAAGCGCAAGATCGAAATCCTCACGAAGGACGGCCCCGAAGGCCAGACCTGGGCGCCCTTCCAGCCCGAAGCCGATGGCGGCGACACCTTCATCCCGCCCGCCCGGAACAGTGCGCCGGCCCGTGCCCCGGAACCGGACGACGACGATTTCAACGAACCGGGAAGCATCCCGTTCTGAGGCGGCACAGAGGCACAGGCGCACGTCGACCATGAGCAGGACCCCGAAACAGCGTTCCCCCGAGGACTTCGGCGAGAAAAACATCACGCCGATGATGAAGCAGTACCTTCAGGCGAAGGCGGAATCCCCCGCCGACTCCATCCTGCTCTTCCGCGCCGGCGATTTCTACGAGATGTTCTTCGAGGACGCCCTGCGCGCCGCCCCGGTCCTCGACCTGGTCCTGACCCACCGCGCGGGCAATCCGATGTGCGGCGTGCCGTACCGCGCCGTCGACGCCTACATCCCGAAACTGCTCGACGCCGGGCTGAAAGTCGCCGTGGCGGAGCAGATGGAGGACCCCGCGCTCGCGAAGGGGCTGGTCCAGCGCGCCATCACGCGCATCATCACGCCCGGCACCATCCTCGACGCGTCGTTCCTGAAGCCCGGCGACAACAATTTCCTCTGCGCGGTCGTGGCGGAAGACCGGGACGTCTACGGGCTCGCCTGGCTCGACATCAGCACCGCCGAGTTCCAGACCGAACGCCTCGAGACCCGCGAAGCCTTCGAAAGCGAACTCCAGCGCCTCCAGCCCCGCGAATGCCTCATCCCGCGCTCCCTCTACGACCATTGGGAGCAGACAGGCGGACGCCCCGTGCTGATCCGACCGATCCTCTGGACTCCGCTCGACGACTGGATCTTCTCCTACGAACATACCTCCGAGCTCCTGAAACGCCAGTTCTCCGTGTCCGTGCTCGACGGCTTCGGCCTGAAGGACTGCGCGTGCGGCGTCCGCGCCGCCGGAGCCGTGCTGCACTACGCCGCCGAAAACCTCCGCCGCAGCACCGGCCACATCGTCTCCATCCGCCGCAACTACAGCGAAAAATACCTCGGGCTCGACCCCGTCTGCCAGCGCAACCTCGAACTCGTCGACGCGCTCCACGGCGGCGGCCGCGAGGGCACGCTTCTGCAGGTCCTCGACCGCACCTCGACCGCCATGGGCTCCCGCCTCATGCGCAGCTGGCTCCTGAAGCCGCTCCGCGACGTCGACGCGATCGTGGAGCGACAGGACGTCGTCGGGCTGATGAAGGACGAGGTCCTGACCCGGCAGGAGATCCGCGAGACGCTCCTCTCCATCCGCGACATGGAACGCCTCACCGCCAAGCTCAACGCCGGCGCGCTTACCCCGCGCGACCTGCTCGCGCTCGGCCACAGCCTCTCCGTCCTGCCCGGCCTCAAGATGATCCTGAACGCCTACGACCTGCCGCTCGTCGAACGCATCCGCGACGGTCTCGGCGACTTCCCCGAGCTCACCTCGCGCATCTTCGCCGCGCTCGCCGACGATCCCCCGGCCGACATGGCGGAGGGCGGATTCATCCGCGAGGGCTTCAATCACGACCTCGACGTCTTCCGCTCCGCCATCACCGACGGTAAGTCATGGATCGCCGCGCTTCAGGCGAAGGAACAAGAGCGCACCGGCATCAAGAGCCTGAAGGTGCATTTCAACGGCGTCTTCGGCTACTACATCGAGATCTCGAAAAGCAACCTCGCGCGCGTCCCCGACGACTACGTCCGCAAGCAGACGCTCGTCAACGCCGAACGCTTCATCACGCCCGAGCTCAAGGAGATGGAAAGCAAGATACTCGGTGCGTCCGACAAGGCCGTCTCCCTCGAAAAACAGCTCTTCGAGGAACTCCGCACCTACGCGCGCACCTTCACCGGCGAAATCCAGAAGGCCGCCTTCTCCGTCGCCCGACTCGACGTCCTCACCGCCCTCGGCGAATGCGCCTCCAAATACCGTTACTGCCGCCCGCACGTCGCGGACGACGACGTCCTGCACATCGTCGCCGGACGCCACCCCGTGCTCGACGCGCGCATGGAGTCCGAACGCTTCGTGCCGAACGACACGCTGCTCGACGGCGCGGACAACCGCATGATGATCATCACCGGCCCGAACATGGCGGGCAAATCCACCTACATCCGCCAGACCGCTCTCCTCGTCATCATGGCGCAGATGGGCTCCTTCATCCCCGCCGACGAGGCGCATGTCGGGCTCGTGGACCGCGTGTTCACGCGCGTCGGAGCCATGGACGACCTCGCGCGCGGCCAGAGCACGTTCATGGTCGAGATGATCGAGACTGCGAACATCCTGAACCATGCCACGAGCAAGAGCCTCGTGATCCTCGACGAGATCGGACGCGGCACCAGCACGTTCGACGGCCTCTCCATCGCGCTCTCCGTCGCCGAATACCTCCTCGACCACCCCTCGGCCCGCGCCCGCACCCAGTTCGCCACCCATTACCACGAGATGACCGAGCTCGCCCTCACGCGCAAAGGCGTGAAAAACTACAACGTCGCCGTCCGCGAGTACGGCGACCAGATCATCTTCCTGCGCCAGATCGTCCCCGGAGCCGCCGACAAGAGCTACGGCATCCATGTCGCCAAGCTCGCCGGACTCCCGAACGACGTGATCGTCCGCGCCCGCGAAATCCTCGAAAACCTCGAGGAAAACGCCATCGCCGACGCCGGGATGCCGTCCTACACGCGCCCCATCCTCCGCGAACGCCACGCGAAATTCCACACGAAAAAGACGCGCAAGACCGCGCCGGACGAGGACGGCGAGCCCGAACAGCCCACCCTGTTCTGAGGTCTGCATCCTTTTTGGGTGAAATGATTCATCCTTTTCTTGATTTTGTGCCGTTTTTGTGATATGTTTACTTGTTCCTGAGAATCGTCAATATCTGAAAAACCGCTTATTATGAACAATAATCCCGACAAGGATACAAGTCCCGCAAAGAAGAAGCGCGGCGGCAACCGCGTGATAATCATTGTCGTTGCGGTTTGGCTCTTTTTCTGCCTTGCAAGCGTTTTTTTCCTGTTTCGCAGTTTCCGCACCAGCTATATACGTAACCTCAATTATGTCGAAACCTATAATCTGATTCAGCTTCTTGATGAGGCGGTCTGGCAGTACAAACTTGATGTCGGGACATACCCGTCCTCACTACAGGGACTGCTGGAGAATATCGACCACGCCGAAAAATGGGATGGCCCCTACCTCAAACCGGCGCTTCCGCGTGACCCGTGGGGCAACGAATTTCATTACGTCTTCCCAGGCAAACATGGTGAATTCGACATTTACTCGCTCGGCTCTGACGGAAAGGAAGGCGACGGGAAAGACGGCGGCAGATTGTCGGCGCGGAATCAGGCGGGCGATCTCGGCAACTGGGATGTTGTGGACCGGAGGAAAGAAACGGACCCGTCCTTTTATGATTTCGAGCTTGTCACGTGGGACGGGCAGATCATCCGGACCGCCGATCTCCGAGGGAAGGTCGTGCTTGTGGTGAACACTGCCACGGACGATCTTTTCACCCCGCAGTACGCCCGCCTCGAAGAGATTTACCGGAAATACCATGACCGCGGCTTCGAGATACTTGATTTTCCGGCTTTGAGGATGAATCCGGGGAATCCATACCGCACGGAAAGCCCGTTCCTGTCGAATCAGGATGCCTCGCGTACCGATGAGGAGATCCATGCTTTCCGCATGTCCGAATACGGCGTGACGTTCCCCCAGATGGCGAAACCGAAATCCAGTTCGGACTGGCCTGCGATCTATTCGGCGCTCGGTCCGGTCAAATGGTATTTCACGAAATACGTCGTCGGCCGCGACGGCAAGGTTGTGAGGTGTTTCGGGCCGGATGCGACCTTTGATCCCGCCGATACCATGGACGAACTCGAACGCTGCATCCAAACCCTGCTGGACGTTCCCGCCCATGGAGGAAGACGATAAGCTGATCCGATTTGGAACATATTGATTTATTTTTTTTTGAGAGTAATTTTTTCTCCTGTCCTCTTGAAATCCTTCTTTTATGTGATATATTATCTTGGTTGAAACAAACGCAATGACGATCAGGACAGGTGATTTATGAATATAGGAGTTCTTGTTGGCTTACTTCTGCTGAGCATCCCGATCACGGTAATCATAACGCTCCTGGATGAATATTCGATAGCGCTTCGGATCATTTTGGTTATTCTGTGCATTCTCGTGTTCACGATTCCGTTTTTCATGTTTTTGGCTAAATATATCCTGGTAGACTGGAATTAAGTGGGATCGACGGCCTGTCCCCGTGCCGTCTGACCCCGGGCAGCCCGCGAGCCTGCGCCGTTTCGGCGTTTTTATGATCCGCCGTTTTTTTCTTGACTTTGACTCGTTTGCATGGTATATTTTTGTCATAGGAGAACATAAGCCTTCCGCAATCCGAGGAGAAATAACATGAAACACCGTTTTTTCCTGATCGCCCTTTTATTCTGCTTCGGGGCCGTGCCCTGCCGTTCCGCCGCTGATCATGATGCCGCTGCTGTCCCGGATGCCGCCGCGGTGCCAGCCGCGGACAGTGCCGCCGCGGCAGCCCCCGCGACGGAAGAGTCCTGCGAGGTCCTCCCGAGGACGCCGGAGGAAGCCGCGATGATGGAAAAGATGATTATGAATGCGCAGTACAACGAGCTGGTCCAGCTTTGCGCGGGAAAGAAAGTCGACTTCGGCGCGAAGGCCCGCTATCCGCTTCTGTTTTCCGCCGTGGAACGGTACCCCCGGGACCGGGATCAGTATTTCCTCGAACGGAAAGTCCAGATCATGAAGTTCATGCTGGAGAATGGCGGCGCGGATCTGGTCCGGACGGACATCGGATTCATGTGCGTCCATGCAGCAGTTCAGGCGAACAACAAAGAGGTGTTCGAGCTCTTCCTGAAGTACGGCTACAACCTGAACATGAAGGGCGCGCATGGAAAGACGGTGCTGGATTATGCCCTTGAACAGCCCGACCAAGTCGAGCCCGGGATCATGAGCCGGCTTCAGAGCGTCGCGCCGGCGTCGCTGTTCTCGCTGGTCCGCCTGAGCGATGCCGAGGGGCTGAAGAAGGCGCTTCAGGACAAGGAAAACCTCGAGGCGATCAATAAATGGGATTACCATGGTCATTCCCTGCTGTATTATGCGGCCGAATCGGGCAGGAACACATACGGCGAACAGGTGTTCGCCCCGACCGGGGCCGACGTCTTCCGGGTCCTGCTGGAGGCGGGCGCCGATCCGGCGCATGTCCAGGCCGGATCCAACGGCAATTCGGGGGCGGTGTTGAGTTTCATCGTGTGGCAGCAGCGGAACGACCTTCTTCCGGCGCTGTGGGAGTTCCGCGACAAACTGCCGGAGGAGGAATGGAAGAAAGGCCTTGCCTATGCCGCGGAGCAAAAAAACGCGGACGCGTTCCGGTTCTTTCTGGAAAAAGGTTTCGATCCCCTGGAGAGCCGCCGGTCGGGCAGCAGCCCGGATGCCGTGGTCACGGCGTATCTGAACGGCCCGAAGGAGATCGTGGATATGCTGGACCGGCGCGGGCTCAGGAAGCCGTTCTGGGCGGCGGCCAGGTGGAACGACCTGGAACTGGCAAAGGAATATATCGCCGCCGGGGCGGACGTCAACGCTCCGGTCAAGCTCCAGTCGGGGGGGCGGGCGATACCGTTCCGTCTCGCCGTCCAGGCCAATCAGAAGGAGATGGTGGAGCTGCTGCTCGACAACGGGGCGTATGTCGCGCCCGAGGATTATTTCAGGAACCGGATGACGTATCCGCTTGACATCGCCGCCGCCATGCAGGGCGGCGAGGCCATGACGAGGCTCCTGCTGGAACGTGGATTCACGCCGGACCATCCGGTCGATCCCAATGCGGAGGGGGTGTATGCCAAGCACGACGGCGCGGATGATGCGCGCCTCACGTCGTCGCTGTATGTTGCGCTGGACCATCGGAATTTCGACACCGCGAGGATCCTGGTCGAATACGGCGCGCGCAAGGATGTCACGCTCCCGAAGTCCTACCGTCTGTTTGGAACCAGTTTCGTCGACTTGCACGAATACTATGTGGACAACCCGGACGCCCTCGCTGCCCTGGGCGAGGAGAAAGGGTTCATCGACCACACGAAGGAGTTCCTGCGGGATGCGGCATGGGTCATCTCGATGCCCGTCACGGTCCCCCGAACGATCTATTTGTTCATGTCTACGCCCTGGCTTCAGTGATTTTCCGCCGAGATTATCCTGAAATCAGGAGTGATTCCGTGCCGTCGCGAAGCCACGGCACTACCCGGCACACTTCGTGTGTGTCCGGGCGCAGCCGGACACTACCGCAGTCCAGAGGGTGCTCTCGTGTCCGAGCGTAGCCGGACACTACTGCCGTCCAGGGCTTGCCCTGGCCTGTTCCAGTCGGGCTGGTACAGCCAGATCGACCAGGGCAGGGGCTTTTCCGGGGGATTGCGCCAGGCGTCTTTCAGCAGACGGTTCCAGTTGCGGCGGCCCTCCAGCGCGAACGCCCGGTAGTCGCAGTAATACATCACGTATGCTTTCGTTTCGCGACCGGATTCGAGCCGGGAGAGGAACGCGTCGAGCACGCAGACGTCGAACGGGTTGTAGAGCCAGAAGACGGTGCCGTCGCGCGGCAGCACGTCGAGGATGTTCCCGTTCAAGATGGAAACCTGCGGATACTCTTTGAATCTCTTTTCGGTGACCGCGGCGACGTCCGGGTCCAGCTCGACGCCATAGTATTTCTTACAGGGCGACTTTTTGAGCAGGAGCCAGCTGATCACGCGCCCGAATCCGCATCCGACGTCCACGAAAACGTCGTTCGCGTCCAGCGGGAACTCGCGGAACATCATCTCGATCGCGCCGTACTCCGCGCTCATGGTCGGGTATGCGCCGAGGTCCTGAAAACGCGATTCGCGCACTTCGGAGAGGGAGATGCCGCCGATCCTCCGGTCGAGACGGTCCTCGCGCCAGGCGCGCAGTTTCGTCCGCAAGCTCAGAAGCGGGGTCGCCATCGTGTTATCTCAATGCGAGGCGGGCAGCAGGATCGCCAGCATCTCTTTTGCGAGGGCGTCCTTGCTCCGGAGCGGGAGGTCGAACCTGCGGCCGTCGGCGGCGAAGAGCGTGACGGCGTTGGTCTCGGCGGCGAATCCGCGGTCGGGACGCGACACGTCGTTCGCGGCGATCCAGTCGAGGTTCTTCGCGGCGAGCTTGGCGCGGGCGTACTGTTCCAGGCCGTCGGTCTCGGCGGCGAATCCGACGAGTATCTGACCGGGCTTTTTCTGTTGCCCGAGCGTCTTCAGAATGTCTTCGGTCCGCTTCAGTTCCAGGAAGAGATTGCCGTCGGCCTTCTTCATCTTGCGGTCGATCGGATGCGCCGGGGTGTAGTCCGCCACGGCCGCGCACATCACGACCATGCCGCAGTCCGCCGCGCGGGATTTGACCGCCTGTGCCATGTCGGCGGCGGAGACGACCGGGACGAATTCCAGCAGGCCGTCCGGCGGCGTGAGCGCGACCGGGCCGGAGACCATGATCACGTCGTGACCCGCCTCGACGGCGGCCTTCGCGAGGGCGTAGCCCATCCTGCCGGTCGATTTATTGGAGAGGAACCGGACGGCGTCGACCGCCTCGCGCGTCGGGCCCGCGGTGACGAGGATCCGCATGGTCAGCGGCCTCCCTCGCCGCCGCCGATGAAGCGCGTGGAGTCGCGGAGCGTGTGGCGCAAACGGCGGCATTCGGAGCACATAAAGAGGTCGAGTCCGAGGATGTCGGTGAACCTGTCGGACATGGAGAGTTCGGCGAATCCGCCGACTTCGACGAGCACGGTCTCCTCGGAGTTGTCGGCGACCATGACGGCGGGCCCGCGGAGGATGTCGATGCGAATGAGTGAGTTTTCGGGCAGGACCAGGTGGTTGACGAGCTCGGTGCTGTTGCTGAATGCCAGCCCGATCCCGGTGCGGAAGATGC
>JAFSZN010000053.1 GCA_017455665.1 Lentisphaeria bacterium | reverse complement strand
CTTGCGGATGCGGAAACTGACGTGGTCGACGGCGGTGAACGAGCCGAAGCGCTTGGTCAGGCCCTCGGCCTCGATGGAATAGCCGTCGGCCTCGGTGGTCTCGAGCGGGGGCACGACAAGAGTCTTGTGGCCCGCGCGCTGATCTTCCGGCATCAGCTCGATGAACGCATCGTCGAGGTTGTCCTTGCCGGTCTTCTTCAGAATTTCGTCGGGCGTGCCGGTGTCGAGGATCTTTCCGTCGTTCATGGCGATCAGCCAGTCGAAGCGCTGCGCCTCGTCCATGTACGCGGTCGCCACGATCACGCTCATGTTCTCCTGCGCCTCGCGGATGGAGTCGACCAGGTCCCAGAACTGGCGGCGTGCGAGCGGGTCGACGCCGGTGGTCGGTTCGTCGAGCACGAGCAGGTCGGGGTCGTGGATCAGGGAGCAGCAGAGGCCGAGCTTCTGCTTCATGCCGCCGGAGAGCTTGCCCGCCGGACGGTTGAGGAAGGGATAGAGGCCGGTGCTCTTGGTCAGGCGGTCAATCCTGCGGCGGCGTTCGGCGGCGTTGTGTCCGAAGAGGCGCGCGAAGAACTGGAGGTTTTCCTCGACCGTGAGCGTGAAATACAGGTTTTTGCCGAGGCCCTGCGGCATGTACGCGATCTTCGGGCAGACGATCTTCCTGTGGACCCGGTCGCGCATGTCGCCGCCGAGGACGCGCAGATTGCCGCCCTGCATGGCGTGCGCCCCGGTCACGAGGGACAGCAGGGTGGATTTGCCCACGCCGTCCGGGCCGATCATGCCGATCAGCTTTCGCGCGGGGATATCGAGCGTGACATGGTCCAGCGCCAGGGTTTTGCCGTATTTCAGGGTCAGGTCCTGAAAACTGACGACCGGTTCGATGTTCACGCCCTCATTGGAGGGTGCGCTGCTCATTTTGCGGCCGTTTCGTTCGTTCCGGCGGCGGCGTCAGCGGGTTTGGCGGGATCGGGGACGGTTTCGCCCTTCTCTTTCGGAGTCTTGAGGAAGTCCGGCCAGGGTTCCTTGTCGTCGAGGCGGACCCAGGCGACGCCGGGGATGCCGGTCTTGACGTATTCGACGTACTGTTTGAGGAGGGCGGGGTCGATCTTCGCCTTCACGCGGAACATGAGTTTTTCGCGTTCCTCCCTGGTCTCGACGGTCTTCGGCGTGAACTGCGCCACGCTGGCGACGTAGGAGATGGAGGCGGGGATCGCGATGTCGGAGGCGGCGTCGAGCACGATGCGGGCGTCCGCGCCGAGCGCGATCTTGCCGGCGGTCTCTTCGGGGACGAAGAAGGTCAGGTAGACGTCGGTGAGGTCGACGAGGTTGAGCACGCGGCCGCCGGAGCTGAGGACTTCGCCGGGCTCGGAGATGCGGTACTGGATGCGGCCTTCGAGCGGGGCGTTGAGGGTGCTGTCGTCGATGTCGGCCTGGATGCGGTCGGCGTCTGCCTTGGCGGCGGCGATGGAGGCCTCCGCCTTGACGACGGCTGCCTTGTCGGAAATGATCGCGGCCTCGACGCTCTTGATGTCCGCTTCGGAACTCTGGACGTTGGCTTTCGCGGATTCGACGTCGGCGCCCGCGGACTGGAACAGCGCTTCGTCGTTTTCGAACGTCTGCTGGGAAGTCGCATCCCTTTCCACAAGCTGCTTCGAACGTTCGTAACGGCTCTTCGCGTTGTTGTACGTGCTGGTCTTCGCGGCGAGGCTGGCTTTCGATGCGGCGAGGGCGGCATTCGCGGATGCGAGAGCGGCTTCTTCGACCTGAAGCTGCGCCTTGGCCTGTTCGAGCTCGGCTTCCTTCACCTGGATCTGCGCCTTCGCCTGTGCGAGTTCGGCCTCAAGCGTGTTGGTCTGCATCTGGGCGAGCTTCTGCCCGGCCTGCACGTAGTCGCCTTCCTCGACCAGCACGCTTTCGATCTTGCCGGAGAGCTTGGCGGCGATGTTGATCTCGGTCGCCTCGAGGCGGCCGTTGCCGGACGCGAACGCCGGGTTCTTGTAGATCGCCTCTTCCTTGTAGGATTTGATAAGGTACCAGGTCATGCCGGCGGCGGCGATGATGAGGAGCGAGATGATGATTTTTTTCATGTTGAACATGGCTGGGGGATCCTTTCCCGTTTTGTTCTGTTGTTAGATTGCAGACTCATCAAATAATATACATCCGCAAAGATTTCTTTTCAAGTCTACTTCGCAATTCGTGTTTAATAATAAAAAGAAAAAACGCCGCAACGGTCATCCCGCGACGGCGTTTGGAGTAGTCAGGCGTTTTTCGGACGCGCCTCGCTTACTGATTGTCTTCTTTCAGCTTTTCGAGCGTTTTCTGAGCGGATTCGAGCTTCAGCTGCAGATCGATCACATCCTGCGCCTGATTGTTGCGTTTTACGCTCAGAGTGTCCACTTCCTTCATGAGTTTGTTTCGGACGGCGCTGTTGTTGCTGCCGGTCTTGATGTGGCCGACCCCGAACGGGGTGTCAACGCGGACCCGTGTGTTGTTGTTGAGGGTGGACACGAGTGCGCCGCGGTCCTGGCTGACGGTATTCTCCGTATTCTCAAGCTTCTTCTTCGCTTCTTCGAGCTCAAGCTCGAGCTTGCGGACTTTCTGCTCCTGCTGGGCGATCCGTCTTTCCTTGTTGCGCTTGTCCTGTTCGGCTTTCTGCTTTTGCTCCTTTGCCTTCTGTTTTTCCGCCGCTTTTTTGTTGGCCGCTTTCTGGCTTTCTATTTTCTTTTCGTAGCTGGCGGCCTTGTCCGGATCGTAGCCGAAATACTTCTGGATATCGGCCGGCATGTCGGTATAAGGAACAAATGTGGCCCCGTCTTTGTATCCGAGCGTGATGCCGTTCGGCTTCCGGTCGAGGAGAACCGCATCCTCAAGGACTTTTCCGCTTTTCAGCGTGACGGTATGCTTTTCGATCTTGTCCTTGCTGTCCGCGGCGAACGCGGCGGCGCCGGCAAACAGGAGAGCCGCAAGAACAGCAAAATGTGCGCTATGGTTCATCATTTGTCTCCTTCCGTGATGCTGAATGTTCCGGGCTTCTTGAATACATTCTCCGGGATCTCGACGTTCGTTTCAAACGAGACGAGCGACAGCTTGAAGGATCCCTCCGGCGTGAAACGGAACATTTCCGACGGGATCGTGACCCCGTCGAAGTCGCAGTAGTCGAAATACTGCGTCGTGTAAACGCCGTCCTCGCTGCTGAACTCGAACTGACGGAGCAGATCGGTGTCTTCTCCGATCCAGATTTTTGCCTTGATGTCCGGCTCGAGGCGGAAAACGGCGCTGATCACCTTGCACTCCTCGCCGCAGACGTCTTCGGTCGTCTCCTGAAGCGAAGCTTTGGTGAAGATCTCCTGGAAGTCCGCTTTGAACGGGATCGTCTGAAGCAGGACGCCATGCATATCCCTGATGTCGTTTTCCGTCATGTCGAGCACGTCCCCGCTCAAATACATCCAGCCGGATTTGCCGTTCATGCAGAATACGGCGGAATGATCGCCGTCCAGCACATCAATGCGGACGCTCTCCGGCGCAAGGAACCGGATCGTGGAGGTTTTTCCTTCGCCGAATTCGTACTCGAACTGCGCGGTTTTGATTTTGGATGCGGCCATGTCGGTCGCAATGGCGTCCTCGGCTTTGTCGAATACGCTGTCCGCAGGGTCGTTGAAAAGACCGCATGCCGACAGGAACACGCCGGCGGTCGCCGCCGCTGCCGCAAGCAAGATGCGGCTGATACGCTGTTTCATTGTCTGCTCCTGGTTTTCTGTTTTGTTTCGGACGGCAATCCGCTGTCATCCAGCGAAAAAACACGACCGATTAGGAAGATTATGGAATACTATATCACACACGAAAAAAAATACAAGGAGCAAAATCGCATTTTCTCCAAAAAACAAACAGCCGATTCCGGACCGGCGTTAATATAGTTGTATTTCGGATGATTGCAAGGCATACTGCGTTAATTTCACGTTACAGGCGGTGTTTTTCTTTTCTTTTCGATAGGAAACCCCGTGTCCGCCGCTTGTTTTTTTCGTGGCGCGTGATATATTTCTACCAAACATTGTCTGAATGAATTGCGCCGCGAACTGAACCCGCGGCGTGCACCACCAAAAAAATAAGGAACACGATCATGACACGTTTGAAACGCCTCATTCCCGCGCTTCTCTGTGCCTCGCTCTCCATCGGTTCGCTCCGCGCCGCGGAATGGACCGCGGACCAACTGAGACTTTCGGCTCCGTACCTGCAGCTCGGTTATTTCGACCAGGGCCGCCACAACGCCTCCGTCGAGGGCCGTCCCATCAGCATCGGCGGCGTCAGCTACAGCGCGAACGCCGTCGGCCTCCCCGCCGAAGGCGAGTTCATCCTGAAGCTCGACGGCAAAGCCGTGCGCGCGACCGGCGCGGTCGGCATCGACGATGACACGAATGGGCAGGGCAGCGTCAATTTCCAGTGGTACGACGCCTCCGGCAGCAACATGAAGCTGCTGTGGGAATCCAAGGAAATGAAAGGCGGCGACAAGGCTAAAGAATTCTCCATCAACCTCAACGGCATTACGCGGCTGCGTTTCGTGGCCGCACAGGGAGCCGATATGGACTACGATCACGCAGACCTCGTGAACTTCAAGATCGAATACAACGGAGCGGCGCCCGAACAGCAGTCGCTCGGCGGCGCGTCCGGCACGTTCGAGACCAGCCGCCTGACTTGGAACCTCACCGGCAACGTCGGCGCCGAGCTCCGCCAGGGCGTCTTCGGCGCGGCGAAACAGCCCGCGGGTCCCGCTATGGGCCAGGGCGGACGGCCCGGCGGATTCGGCGGATTCGGCGGCGGCCGTCCCGGCGGATTCGGCGGCGGCACGCAGAGCGCCATCGCGGCATGGCCGCGCCTGCCTTCCGAGGTCATGGAGCCCTCCATCTACATCATCCAGGAAGACGGCACGCACAACCTCGAGCTCCGCATCGCGAAGAAGTCGATCCGCCAGCTCGACGACGAGCGCACGGAAGCGGCGTTCGAGCTGAAGGACCCGCTGTACCCCGTCACGGTCACCCTGATCGCCACGGCGTACAAGACCGCCGACGTCTTCACCTCGCAGATCATCGTGAAGAACAACGGCGAAAAGAACATCACCCTGCTCAACCGAGACGCCGCGTTCATCAACCTGCCGTTCACCAACGACACCTACCTCACCAGCTTCTACGGCGACTGGGGCCGCGAGATGACCGAGATCCACGAGGACAAGGTCGGACGCGGCGTGCTGAAGCACCTCACGAACAAAGGTTCGCGCGTCGCCGTCCCGGACTATCCGGGCTGCTACATCTCCTTCGACGGCAAGCTCCAGGAAGAGAAGGGCCGCGTGTTCGCCGCCGCCATCGCATGGAGCGGCAGCTGGGAGTACAGCATCACGACCACGCAGAACAACACCGTGTTCTTCGCCGCCGGCGTCCCCGGCACCCCGACCATCCTGAAGCCCGGCGAGGACTACAACTCCCCGAAGATCGTCATGACGTTCTCCAACGAGGGCGCGGGCCAGGCTTCGCGCAACCTCCACAACTACGGCCGCATGTACGGCGTGTACAACGGCGACAAGCAGCGCCCGCTCGTGCTGAACAGCTGGGAAGGCACCTACATGGACTTCACCGAAGCGAAGCTTGACAAGTACATCCCCGATGCCGCCAAGCTCGGCGTCGAATACTTCGTGCTCGACGACGGCTGGTTCGGCAACAAGTACCCGCGCAACAACGACCGCCAGGGCCTCGGCGACTGGATGGTCAACAAGGCGAAGCTCCCGAACGGCATCGAACACCTCTGCGACCTCTGCGAACAGAATGGCATCAAGTTCGGCATCTGGGTCGAGCCCGAAATGGTCTGCCCGAGGAGCGAACTCTTCGACGCGCATCCCGAGTACGCCACCGAGCTGAAGGGACGCGGCGTCCAGCTCATCCGCAACCAGCGCGTCCTTGACCTCGCCAACCCCGTCGTCGAAGAATACGTCTACAAATGCGTCGCGGACATCCTGAGGGAGCATCCGCGCGTCGCCTACATCAAGTGGGACCACAACGCCACCCTCGGCGCCAACCCCGGCAGCCACGTCGACCTCGACAACCAGGGCGCGTTCTCCGACAAGTTCACCGAGGCATACTACCGCATCATGGCGCGCCTCCGCAAGGAATTCCCGAACGTGATCTTCCAGGCGTGCGGATCCGGCGGCATGCGCGGCGACATCGGCGCGCTGCAGTACAGCGAGGAGATCTGGGGCAGCGACCAGACCAACGGCATCAACCGCATCTCCATCCAGTGGGGTTGGAGCCACTTCCTCCCGGTCAAGGCGGTCGCCGCACACGTCGGCTGCCTCGGCGAGGGCGACTACAAGTTCCGCACCGACGTCGCCATGACCGCGCGCCTCGGCGTCGAGCTCGACCCGGCGTCCCAGGGCGCACGCAGGCTCGATAACGTCGACAACATCGCGAAGGGCATCGCCGTCTACAAGCAGCTCCGTCCGCTCCTCCACAGCGCCGACCTCTACCGCGGACGCAGCCCGATGGTCTCCCAGACGACCGAACTCACGTTCGTCGCCCAGGACAAGTCGGAAGCCGTCCTCTTCGGATTCAAGCGCGACCGCGGCGCGAGGACCGAGACCATCAAGGCGTCCGGCCTCGACCCGAACGCAAAGTACAAACTCACCGAGCTGAACCCCGACACCGAACCGCGCATCGCCGCCGGACAGACCCTCACGGGCGCCCAGCTCATGCAGAACGGCGTCGAGGTCAAGTTCCCGGACAAAGTCTCCAGCGTGAACATCAAGCTCGACAAAGTCCAGTGAGCTGAATCCCGCTGACATATCTCGGCAAAAACAGCGCGGACGCCGGTTTCGATCCCGGCGTCCGCTTTTTCTATTCCGGGAGCCGTCCGGAAGACACCGGCATGAGGGAAACACACACCCGGAGAATTCCTTTTTCCGGAATTATGATCCGGTGCGCCGTTTAAGCGTGAAGCCCCCTCCCCCGCCCGACTTTTTCTTCTGCTCAATACTCTACCCATGCCGTGTCGCTGTTCCCTTTCGGGCGACATTCGGATGTTTTTTATATTTTTTTCGGTTTTGCCGTTTTTTTTGCTTGACTTTTCTCTACCCGCGGTGTATGGTATTGAAAATCTTGCGACAGAACGCACAACGGAGTGGATCATGGGATCCATCCTGCTCAACCGTGCGGGACTGTTTAGGATATACTGTTCGGATGATGCGCAGGCAATTCAGGTTGAAGTCCTCTTCAGCGGGTCGTTCCGGGGCATTCGGTTGTGCCGTCACCATCGCACTGAATTTCAGGCCGCAAGCCCGAAAAGGTTCGTCCCGCCAGATTAATTGAAGCGGTATAACCGCGAAAGGACAACACCACAATGAGACTGTATGTGGGCAATCTCGCATTCGCAACCACAAACGACGAACTCAAGGCCGCGTTCGAGGCGTTCGGCACTGTTGACTCGGCAAGCGTCATCATGGACCGCGAAACCGGACGCTCGAAAGGCTTCGGATTCGTCGACATGAGCAACGACGAAGAGGCCAAGGCGGCGATCGCCGGACTCGACGGCAAGCCGATCGGCGGCCGCAACGTCCGCGTCAACGAAGCGCGCCCGAAAGAAGACCGCCCGCGCGGTCCGCGCCGTTTCTGATCCGAGGCGGCTCCGGCTCAAGCCAGGCAAAAAAATCCAGGACGGTTCCGGGTTCACCGGGACCGTCCTTTTTCATCGCCGGATCCTGAGGCGCGGCGAACGTGGAATAACGCGGGATAACACGCAGAGCCGACAACGCCGGGAGGATGTTCTTACTGCGCCTTTTTGCGACGGTTTCTGCGCTGCTGGTAGTAATTGCTCCGGCTCGTAAAGCCGCTCCGCTTCGCCGCTTCATCGGGCGAAACACCCTCGGCGATCAGATGCTCCGCCGTCGCCAGGCGCAGATCGTTCAGGTACTGGCAGAACGTCAGCCCCGTCGCCTCCTGGAAGTGAACATGGAACGCGCTCCGGCTCATCCCCGTGATCTTGAGCGCCTCCTCGACCGTGACCGGACGGACATACATGCTGTCCAGGTAGAACAGCAGTTCGGAAATGCGCCGTTCGGGGTCGCCCGTGTCGGACGCGACCGGACCGCGGGGGAGTTCCGGCAGATGGAATCCGATCTCCAGCATGCGGCCGAGCAGGGAATTGATGCGCAGGGCATTGCCGAACGCGGGCTTTTTCTGCAGGTCCATGATGCCGTGCAGGATCTTGCCGCAGGATTCGCTGTCCGCCTCGGACAACGGCAGCAGATACCCGTTTTTCTCCACAAAGCGTGAAAGATGGTCCATCAGGAACGCTGCTTCGGACGCGGCGGAAGTGTCGCCGAGATAATACCGGACCGACTGCATCAGGACGGCGGTCCGGCAGCCCGAGTCCGAGGCGCAGAACACATGCGGTTTCCCAGGCGGGATCAGCAGGAGATCGCCGACCTTGACGCGCTGGCGCCACTGTCCGACCGCCTGGATGCCGCCGCCTTCGCAGCAGTAGAACCATTCGTATTCGTCGGGATGCACATGCTGGCGGCAGCTTGAGACGTCGCCTTGGAACGGGTGAAGATAT
Source organism: Lentisphaeria bacterium (assembly GCA_017455665.1). Lineage (GTDB taxonomy): Bacteria > Verrucomicrobiota > Lentisphaeria > Victivallales > UBA1829 > UBA1732. The sequence continues at coordinate 1,886 of JAFSZN010000053.1, read as the reverse complement.
ACGTCAAGCACATTGGGCATGACGCGGATTTTTCTGACTCCGGACGGTGCTTTTTTCATAGGGCGGGTCACTTCTCAAAATTGGGGGTGTGAAATTGAGTTTCCGAAATATATCCGCGATTTCGATCAATATCAAATCTTTTTTCCGGTTTTTCCCGTTTTTTTTAGGTCGGGACCGTCAACAGGACGTTAACTACCGTGCCATGGCAATGCAACCCGATTTGAACGGAAAACGAGAAAGCTGCACCTCGAAAAAAGCGCATGCAGGGTGGAACAAAGAGCCGCGGCATGGCGGCGCCCCCCTGCCAGAGCAGAGCGCGGCGCAACGGGAAAGAAGGTATCGCCCCGTTCCGAACTGGAGCGCGGCACTGGCGCATGAAGGCTCAGTCCGCCTCCTTGCAGAGGATGTTCATCGCCATGGTGAAGAGCGAAAAGGTCACGTCGGCGTCGTAGGCGGCGCGGTGGGGCTGGCCGGGGAAATTGTCGGGCACGGGGAATTTCGAGCGGAGGAATTCGAGGCTGTAGCTGGAAAGCCCCGGATAGGCGCGCCGGAAGATCGGGATGCTGTCGTAGGCGCCGCCCTGGATCAGCTCCATGCCGCAGCGCGCGAGGCTCTCCTGCATGAACGACAAATCAAAGCGGGCGTTGTGCGCCACGAGACGCGATTTGCGCGCGAAATCCATGAACTTGAATCCCGCCTCGCGAAACTTCGGCGCATCGGCGACCATGGCGTCGTCGATGCCGGTCAGCGCGGTCAGGCGCGGCGGGATCGGCACGCCGGGGTTCACGAGCGTCTGGAACCTCGAAACGGAGCCGTCGAGCTCCACGCGGACCGCGCCGATCTCGATGATGCGGTCGCGGACCGCGCTGAAGCCGGTCGTTTCGAGGTCGAAGACCGTGAACGGTCCTGAGCTGAGCCAGTTCATGGGGGGACGGATCCTGTTTCAGCCGGGCGGCCGCTTACTCCTGCGCCAGCTGGCTTGCGGCGAGGTCGTAGCCGTGCTTGCTGGAGATGTTGATCGGACAGGGCTTGATGTCCCAGATCTTCTCGGCGTATTCCCGGATGGAACGGTCGCTGGAGAAATACCCCATCTTCGCGATGTTGCGGAGGCACATCCTCTGCCACTCGACCGGCTTGCGGTAGAGCTCGGCGACCTGTTCCTGCACGGCGGCGTAGGAATCGAAGTCGGCCGCGCACATGTAGTTGTCGTAGTCGAGGCTGTCGAGGATCGGGCGGAAGATGTCGAACTCGCCGGGCGAGAAGAAGTTGGTGCGGATCAGCTCGATGGCGCGCTTCAGCAGCGGGGATTTCTCCACGAATTCGTGCGGGCGGTAGCCGCGCTCGCGGAGCTGGCGGACCTCGTCGACGTTCATGCCGAAGATGAAGATGTTTTCGGCGCCGACCTGGTTGCGGATCTCGATGTTCGCGCCGTCGAGCGTGCCGATCGTGAGCGCGCCGTTCAGGGCGAACTTCATGTTGCTGGTGCCGGACGCCTCGGTTCCGGCGAGGGAGATCTGCTCGGAGAGGTCTGCGGCGGGGATGATCTTTTCGGCGAGGGAGACGCGGTAGTTGGCGAGGAAGACGACTTTCAGCTTGTCTCCGATCGCCTTGTCGCTGTTGATGACCTCCGCCACGGCGTTGATGAGCTTGATGATGAGCTTCGCCATGTAATAGCCCGGGGCGGATTTCGCGCCGAAGATGATGGTGCGCGGGACGAAGTCCATGCCCGGATCGTCCTTCAGCTTCAGGTAGAGCGTGATCGCGTGGAGGATGTTCAGGAGCTGGCGCTTGTACTCGTGGAGGCGCTTCACCTGGACGTCGAAGATGGAGTCGGGGTTGACCTCGACGCCATTGTGCTCGTAGATGTATTTTGCGAGGACGAGCTT
>JAFSZN010000052.1 GCA_017455665.1 Lentisphaeria bacterium | reverse complement strand
GGCGGCGAGGTCCCAGCGGCAGGGACGTCCCGTGCCTCCGCCGGAATCCGCCACGAGCATCGCGCAGGGGAACGCCTCCGCCTCGGCAAGCGCGGCTTCCGAGTTCAGATTGAACGCCTTCCAGACAATCGTCCCGGTTATGGACTGCGCGTAGTCGGCGGACTCGTTTCCGTGGAGCTGGACGGCGTCCGGGCGGAACTCCGCGATCAGGGCGTTGAGCTCGGCAAGCGGCATGTCGCGCACGACGAAGACCTTTTTGCAGCGGGCAGCCGCCATGAGGCCGGGGATGCGTTCGCGCGGGACGAAGCGCGGCGTGCCGGGCACGAGGATCATGCCTGCGTAAGCCGCCCCGGCGTGTTCCGCCGCCGCCATGTCCTCCGGCCGCATGATCCCGCAGAGTTTCAGCAGCATGGGAGCAGCTCCTTCAGTTTCGCGCCGGGATCGGCCGCGCGCATCAGCGTCTCGCCGATCAGAAATCCCGTCGCGCCCGCGTCGTGGAGCATGCCGATGTCTTCGCGCGTGCGGACGGCGCTCTCGGCGACGACCGGCTTTCCGCAATCTTTGAGCTTGGCGATCAGCTCGGCGGAACGTTCCAGCGAGGTCGAGAAGGTCTTCAGGTCGCGGGCGTTCACGCCGACAAGATCGGCGGACGCGGCGAGCTCGAGTTCGGATTCCGTGTGGGCTTCTCCGAGCACGGCGAGTCCGCACTGATGCGCGAAATCCAGCAGACGTCTGAACTCGTCGGCGTTCAGCATGGCGGCGATCAGCAGCACGGCGGATGCTCCGTTCGCCTTCGCCTCGAGGATCTGGTACGGGTCGAAGATGAAGTCCTTCCGCAGAAGCGGGAGGGAGACCGTTTCCGCCGCGAGGCGCAGGTTCTCAAGTCCGCCCTTGAAATAGAACGGCTCGGTCAGCACGGACAGCGCCGCGGCTCCGGCGTCCTTCAGCGCATGTGCCAGCACGGGCACTTCCAGATTTTCGCGGATCATGCCTTTCGAAGGCGACGCCTTCTTGAGCTCGGCGATCACATGGATCCCGGAGCCGCGAAACGCTTCCGTGAAGCTCGCGCGTTCCGGCGCTTCGGCGGCGATTGCGGCGAGCCTGTCGAACGGCAGTTCCTGTTTTTTCAGTTCGAGCGCCGGACGGTTTCGCGCCACGATCTCGTTCAGGATGTCCCGTTTCATGCGCGGAGCCTCCGGAGTTTGTCGAGCGCCGCGCCGGAGTCGATGGACTGCGCCGCGAACGGGATGCACGATTGGATGGAATCGCCGAGTCCGGCGGCGGCGCAGATGGCGGCGGCGTTCAGGAGCACGGCTCCGCGTTTGGCGGTGTGGTCGCGTCCGGAGAGAATGTCGAGCAGGATGCGGCTGTTTTCCGACTTGTCGCCGCCCGCGAGCGTGCCTTCACGCAGTGCCGGGTCGTCCAGCAGTTCCTTCGGGTCGATGACGAGCTCGCGGATGCCGTCCGGCGAAAGCGCGGCGGCGTGCGTGACGGCGAGGCTGGAGATCTCGTCGAGGCCGTCCTCGCTGTGCACCACGAATCCGCTCCGCACGCCCAGGTTCCGCAGGACCTCGGCGAACGGCATGACGAGGCGTTCGTGGTACACGCCGACGACCATGTACACGGCGCGTGCGGGGTTCGCGAGCGGGCCGACGAGGTTGAAGATGGTGCGGATCCCGAGGTCGCGCCGCAGGGGGGCGACCTTCGCCATCACCGGGTGCAGATTGCGCGCGAAGAGGAACGCGATGCCGTTGCCGCGGATCGAGTCCGCCAGCTTCTCCGGTTCGCCGTTCAGCGGCACGCCGAGCTCCTCCAGCACGTCGGCCGCGCCGCATTTGCCGGAGACCGCGCGGTTGCCGTGTTTCGCCATGCGGACGCCCGCGCCCGCCGCCACAAACGACGCGGCGGTCGAGATATTGAAGGAGCGCCCGCCGTCGCCTCCGGTCCCGACGATGTCCGCGCAGTCGCCCGCGTCCACGGCGGTCATGCGGTCGCGCAGGAATCCGGCGGCTCCGGTCATTTCGGAGACGCTTTCTCCGCGCATGGCGAGCGCGGCGAGGAGCCCGGCGGCGCACATGTTTTCGCCGTCGGCGATGGCTTCGACCATGGCGGCGCTTTCGGATTCGGTGAGCACGCCGCCCGCGATGACTTTTTTCAGTGCTTCGTTCAGCATAAGATGCCCGCCTCTCTCAGGAAATTGTTGATCTGTTTCAGCCCGAATTCGCTCATGATGGATTCCGGGTGGTACTGGATGCCCTCGACGACCGCGCCGCCCTCGGGCGTGACGCGGACGCCCATGATCTCGCCGTCGTCCGTCTTTGCGGACACGGTCATGCACGCCGGGATGCTCGACGCGAGGAGCGCGAGCGAATGATAGCGCACGGCGCTGAACCCCTGCGGAAGGCCGGCGAAAAGGCCCTGTCCGTCGTGGCGGATCGCCGAGGTCTTGCCGTGCATGATGCTCTTCGCGTGGACGACCTCCGCGCCGAAATGCGCGCCGATCGCCTGGTGTCCGAGGCAGACGCCCAGCATCGGGATCTTTCCCGCCGTCGCGGCGATCAGGTCCATCATGCATCCGGCGGCCTGCGGACGGCCGGGGCCGGGCGACAGGATGATCGCCTGCGGATTCATTTCGAGGACTTCGGCGGGCGTGACGTCGCGGTTGCGCTTCACGACGATCTCCTGACCGGTCTTCGCGAGCATGTGCACCAGGTTGTAGGTGAACGAATCGTAGTTGTCAAGCATGAAGATCATGTTATCTGAGGCCTTTCTCCGCGAATTCCACGGCTTTGAAGAGCGCACGCGCCTTGTTGAGGGTTTCCTGATACTCCATCTCCGGCACGGAATCCGCCACGATGCCGCATCCCGCCTGCACTTTCAGGCGGCGTCCGGAGACCTCGATCGTGCGGATCGTGATCGCGAGGTCCATGTTGCCGTCGCAGCTGAAATACCCGACCGCGCCGCCGTAGAAGCCGCGCGGACCGGGTTCGAGCTCGTGGATGATCTCCATGGCGCGGATCTTCGGGGCGCCGCTGAGCGTGCCGGCGGGGAACGCCGTGGAGACCAGGTCGAACGCGTCGCGGTCGTCGCGGATCTGGCCCTCCACGCTGCTGACCAGGTGCATCACGTGCGAGTAGCGTTCCACGTGCATGAAATCGGAGACGAGGACGCTGCCCGGTTTCGCCGTGCGCCCGATGTCGTTGCGGCCGAGGTCGACCAGCATCAGGTGTTCCGCGCGTTCCTTCTCGTCGCCGATGAGAGCCTTCTCCAGCGCGATGTCCTTTTCGGGCGTGGCTCCGCGCGGACGCGTCCCGGCGATCGGACGCACCAGCGAAACGCCGTTTTCGAGCTTGACGAGCGTTTCCGGCGAGGACCCGATCAGGATGTCGCCGCCGAGCTTCAGGTAGAACATGTACGGCGAGGGGTTGATGAGGCGCAGCGCGCGGTAGATGCTGAACGGCGGAATGTCGGATTCGGCGGAGAAAGCCTGCGAGGGCACGACCTGGATCACTTCGCCCTCCACGATGCAGTGTTTCGCCCGTTTCACGATCTCCAGGAACGCCTCGTGCGTCATCTCGGGCTTCAGCTCCACGTGCGTGTCGGACACATAATCCCGGTGCGACGCCGCGCGGCGGCAGATCTTGTCGATGATCGCGGCGATCCGGTGCGTCGCGCTCGCGTATGCCTCTTCCGTTGAGGAGAAATGCCCCGGCTCCACGTTCACGACCACCTTGATCGTGTGCTGCTTGTTGTCGAATGCGATGATTTCGTTCGTGAGCATGAACGCACAGACCGGACGGCCGCTTTTTCCGCCTTTCGGCGCGGGGAGTTCCTCGAACAGCCCCGCCGCCTCGTAGTCCAGACGCCCGATCGCGCCGCCGGGCAGGGGCGGGAGCTCGGGATCGTGCGCAACCTTCTTGCCGCCGACGATCCCGCGGAGGGCGTTCAGCGGATTGCCTTCGAACTTCAGCGCGCGGCGTTCGCCGTGCATTTCCAGGTACGGCACGCCGTCCTCGACCGTGAAGATCCCGTACGGGTTCACGCCGAGGAACGAGTAGCGGCCGAGGTTTTCGCCGCCCTCCACGCTCTCCAGCAGCGCGATGCAGTCGTCCTGCACGAAGCGTTCCAGCACGGACACCGGCGTGTCCATGTCGCCGGGGATCTCGCGGCAGACCGGCACGACTTCGCCGGTCTCCGCCATCGCCCGGAACTGTTCCAGGGTTGTTTCTTTCATTGTGTTCTCCTGAGTTTGTTTTTTGTTGTGTGTTATGTGATGTTTAGGATTCGTTCGAGTTCGGCGCGGATGCGGCGCAAAAAAAAGCATCCGGCTTGTCAGGTCCGGATGCGGTCTCAAAAAAAGCGGCGGGTCAATCGGGTGATCGATCCGCCATGCGAGTCAGTTTTCAGAGGTTGCAAACAATCCAGCCCTGGCGGAAATTACCACCAGCGCCACCAGAAAGTATAAGAGGATTTGTTCGCGTAAGTTTTCATAATGCTATTACTTTACACCCGTTTTTCGCAAAAGTCAACTGTGTTTCTCGACTTTTTTCGTTTTTTTTGCTTTGCGAAGTCTTCCATATTATATTCGCGTACGCGAGGAGAAGAAAAACTATTTCGTTTTTTTCGGGTTTCCGCACAATAAAACCGCGCGGCAGGCGTTAATTGATTTAGAAACGATACAAAAAAACAACGTTCGAAAATCAGGAGACACCGCCATGAAAAACACTTCTTCCAATATTTCCAGACTGAATACGACGACCGTTCTGGTCCTCATCATCGCCGCCCTTCCGGTCCTGCTCTTCGCCCTCACGCAGATGTTCCCGCCGGCCGTGGATGCCGAACCCGCGAAGACGACCGTCAGCGAGACGAAATCGGCCCGCGTGAGCGCCGCGGAACGCCGTGCGCAGCGTGCGGAAGCCCGCAAGGCGAAAAAGGCGGAGAAGTCCGCGACCGTCACCACGATGCAGACCAACTCCTTCCCGGCTCCGATGGAACCGATGGATTTCGGCGGCTTCAACGGCGGCTTCGGCGCGCCCGGCTTTGACAACGGCATGGCGATGGCTCCCGGCGGCTTCGGCGGCGGCTTCGGCGGCCCCGGTTTCGGCGGCCCCGGTTTCGGCGGCCCCGGTTTCGGCGGCCCGTTCTGAGCTCCCCGATTCAACTGAATATACAAAAAGACCGGTTCCTGATGGTTCCGGTCTTTTTTTGCTTTGAAAATGTGCCGTGCGGCGGAAAGACTATCTGGTGAACATGGCGCCGTAAGCGTATAGCGCGAAAAAAGCCTGAATGAGGACGTTCAGAAGAAAGATCCCGGCGGCGAGCGCGACAAAACGGTTCATGCGGGCGGAAACCGCCAGCACTATGGTGTAGATGAGGAGAAACACGAACAGGACCGGCGTGGAAAGCAGATGGACTATCCCTAAAAAAACGGCGATCGTGTCCGAAACGGTCCTTTCCGTGTATTCGCTGTGGAGCGGAAAACAGCACGCCAGCGGGAAGACGAGCGTGTGCAGCAGCGTCAGGGCGCACAACGGCATCAGGCGTCCGCGCATCTCTCGTTGGCGGCGGAAAAGCCGGAAAAGCGCAATCGTTGCGGCCGCTCCGATCAGGCTCGCCCAGAGCAGTTCGGGATTGCTTTCAAACGCATAGATTGTTTCGCCCATGTCCGGCCTCCGAAAATGTTATCGAATTCTTTATGCGGACGCTTTTTCCCTGGCGCGCCGGATCAGGAGAAACGCTGCCGCCGCCAGGAACGGCACAAGAACAGCGCCGCCCGGCATGCAGCAGAACAAGACGGCGATCAGAAATACCCGGTGTTTCATGTTATTTCTCCTCCGTGGGGTTGAACTTATTGCTTCCGGTTCTTTGCCGCCTCAATTTCCTTCAGCATCCGGTCGAAATCCGACTCCAATTCGCGCATTTCCTTTGCCCTGTATCGTTCGAACTCATGTTCCGCTTTTTCCACAGCCTGACGATGGGAAACAGAGCCTGTTCCGGCAAGCAGAGATCGTCCGTTTCCGGTCAGGATGGTATCAAGCGCGGCGATCCAGTCGTTCATTGTCATGGGCTTTTCCTCAAGCGCCTGCAACTCTGCATAATCAAGGAACTGGGAGACCAGAAGGTTCAGCGTCTGGAGTTCTTTGTCCGTGAGATAATTCTTTGCGATGGACACATCCTCGCGGGTCACATAATTTCCCTTGAAATTCGTCATTCCCACGAACGGCTTGTCCGCATCGACCCGATCATAGATGATCTCCGCGGCGGTATGCTGATGCGCGGCGTAATGCATCTTGTTCTGCACCGCAGCAAAAAACTTCCGCGTGGTTTCCGAGGAGGAATCATAATCAATCGCCGTCGCATAGATGTCGGTCACCTGCTGATACAGATTCCGTTCGCTGGACCGGATATCCCGGACGCGCTGAAGAAGTTCCCGGAAATAACGTCCGCCCCCGTTTTTCAACCGCTCGTCGTCAAGGGTAAAGCCCTTGCGGATATACTCGTTCAGGCGTTTCGTCGCCCAGATGCGGAACTGGGTTCCCCTTTGGGATTTTACGCGGTACCCGACGGATATGATCACATCAAGGTTGTAATAATCTATCAGTCGTTCAACAGTTCTCTCTCCTTCTTTTTGAACTGTTGCAATTTTTGCAACAGTTGCCTCCGGATTCAGTTCTCCTTCCTCAAAAACATTCCTGATATGACGGGAAACGGTCGATTTGTCCCGTTCAAAAAGCGCGGCCATCTGATCCAGGGAAAGCCATGCTGTTTCGGCATCGAAACGGGCATCGACGGAGACCTTTCCGTCATCCGTCCTAAAAATAACAATGTGTCCGGGTGATTTATTCATATATTGTTTCCTGTGTTGGGGTGAGACGAAACCTTATCCAGTGTATCCTCCAATATGAACAACGATAGTCATCAAGCCCTGAAGGATGATGTTTGCGATAAAAAAGAAACAGGATATTCCCAGATGCCGGGTCATGCGGGAGAGTTCGGACAGTACGCCCGTGTAAACAATACCGAACAGCAGCAGAACAAGGGGGGAGAAAAAATAAAGCTCCCGCAGAACCCTGACAATGGCTTTGGAATCGCAACAAAGGCACAACAGAACAAGAATCGCATGCAGTAAAGTCAGAACGCATAACGGCAGCACACGCCCGCGTATCTCCCGACGGGCGTGCCAGATCGCAGCAAGGATCAACGCCGCGATCCCGTCCGCCACAATCCCTGAAACCAGTACCGGATCAATCATGTCATCTGTTTCCTAAGTTGTCGTTATCCTTGTTCCAATGGAGGGGTATTTCCGGAATGCTTCAGATCGAACGCGGTCTTTTGGAGGATCCAGTTGTTAAATAAAACTTAACAACTGAATCCTTCTGCAAATTCTTCTCTTCCTGTTAGTTGAAAGCACCAACAAAACGTTTGGGGTCGAGGTGGCGAAAAACTACTTGCTGAATCCGTTGGGGTTGTTCTTCTGCCAGTTCCAGGAGTCGCGGCACATGTCCTCCAGACCGAATTCCGCCTTCCAGCCGAGGACCTTTTCGCTCTTGGCGGGGGTGGAGTAGCAGGTGGCGAGGTCGCCGGGACGGCGGTCGACGAGTTCGTAGGGGATCCTGATGCCGTTTGCCTTCTCGAACGCCTTCACCATGTCGAGCACGCTGTAGCCGACGCCGGTGCCGAGGTTGAACACGAATTCGCCCTTGTTTTCCTGCATGAAGTCGATGGCGGCGACGTGTCCGCGCGCGAGGTCGACCACGTGGATGTAGTCGCGCACTCCCGTCCCGTCCGGGGTGTCGTAGTCGCTGCCGAAGACGTTCAGGTGGTCGCGGCGTCCGACGGCGACCTGGGAGATGAACGGCATGAGGTTGTTCGGGATGCCGCGCGGGTCTTCGCCGATGAGGCCGCTGGCGTGCGCGCCGACGGGGTTGAAGTAGCGGAGCAGGACCACGGTGAACTCGGGATCGGCCTTCGCGAGGTCGCGGAGGATCTGTTCGGACATGTACTTGGTCCAGCCGTAGGGGTTGGTGCAGCCGCCGGTGATGCTGTCCTCGGCGAGCGGCATCTTGTTCGCGCCGTTGTAGACCGTGGCGGAGGAGGAGAACACGATCTTCTTGGAGTTGAACTTGCGGAGGGTCTCGGCGAGCGTGATCGTGGAGTTCAGGTTGTTGTCGTAGTATTCCAGCGGCTTCGCGACGGATTCGCCGACCGCCTTCAGCCCGGCGAAGTGGATGGTGCAGTCGATCGTGTGCTCGGTGAAGATGCGTTCGAGCGCGGCGCGGTCGCGGACGTCCGCCTCGTAGAACACGACTTTCTTCCCGGTGATCTTCTCGACGCGGTTCAGGGATTCCGCGTTGGAGTTGTCGAGGTTGTCGATGACGACCACGTCCATGCCCTTGTTGAGGAGTTCGACGCAGGTGTGGCTTCCGATGTATCCGGCTCCGCCGGTGACTAAGATCTTCATATTCAGTTTTCCTTTGGTTTTTAAGAAGCCCCGTCCGTCTTGCCCGGCGCGGGGCGGTGTATTGTTTCAGTTGCGTCAGTTCCTCGCGGTGGAGGTGAAGAGGGCGTTGTGCTGGCCGATCTTCTTGCCGTTGCGGTAGCCGACCGCGGAGAACTCGTCGTAGGCGCCGTCTTCGAGGACCTTGTCGCTGAACTGCACGGGGTCGAACTTCCAGACGACGTTGTTGATGGTGTCGGTGGGCTTGTCGAGCGTCTGGACGAGCCTCTTGTTCTGGTAGAGCTCGACCTTTTCGGCGTTGGAGAAGACGGTGATCGCGATGTCCTTCGTGTCGCGCTTTTCCCAGCGCGTGGACATGATATGGACCTCGTTTTCGGGGTTCCAGACGCACTTGTAGAAATAGTACGCGTCCTTCTTGGTCTGGCGGTCGCGGGTCACGAGGCCCTTGTCGTTGATGCCGGGGGTGTCGCCCTCGTTGCGGCTGCCGACGGCGAAGTCGAAGAGGATCCAGAGCGAGGTGAAGGTGAGGCGCTGTCCCTCGGGCGTGCCGGCGATCTTGTTCCAGGAGTAGATGTGGCCGAGGGTCTGGTATTCCTCGGGGTGGAGCCAGCCGCCGGTGTCGTTGCTGGTGCCGGTCTTGTTGTTCTTGCTCTTCGGGTGGAGCGTCATGAAGTCGGCGTTGTGCTGGAACGGGTTTCCGCCGTAGCCGTATTCGGTGATGCCGTGGAGATAGAACTTGGCGAGGACCTGGGTGTCGGTCACGCCGTCCCTGGTGTGCTCGAAGTCGGTGGGGGAGTACCAGCCGGGATAGGTGTTGTTGCCGAACCAGTCGGAGATGAGGCCGTTGCTGGCGCCGTTGCGGACTTCCTGTTCGCGCTCGACGTGTCCGACGGGGCGGTACGGGTCGAGGCGGCGGGCGAGGGTGTAGGCGTCGTTATGGACGCGGACGCACTCCTCGCCGCTCCAGGAGTAGAAGATCTCGTTGGAGAGGCCCCAGAGGATGATGCTGGGGTGGTTGTAGAGATTGTTGATCATGTCATGCGTGAACTGCATCACGTTCTGCTCGAAGGCGGGGGTGTTCGTGAAGCCGTTGACCCACGGGATCTCGGTCTGGCACATCATGCCGATGCGGTCGTAGTCGGCGAACTCGCGGACGTTGTGCGGATAGTGGGCGCAGCGAAGCCAGTTGAATCCGAGCTCGAGCATGATCTCCTGGTCGCGTTTGCGGTCCTCGTCGGTCATGGCGACGGCGACGCCGGGGGCGTCCTGGTGGTAGGAGACGCCGCGGAGGCTGACCTTTTTGCCGTTGAGGCGGAGGAGGTTGTCCTTCGCACTGTACGGCAGGCGGATGTCGCGGAATCCGTATGGGATGCTGATGCGGTCGATGATCTCGCCGTTCATGTTCAGCGTCACCTCGACCGTGTAGAGGTACGGGTTCTCCTTGCCCTGCCAGAGGATCGGGTCCTTGAACGTGTATTCGCGGTAGAACTCGTTGCCGCCGGGCGCGATTGCGAGCGGGGATATCTCGGAGAGGACCACGCCGCCGTCCTTGTCCTTCAGCGTGGTGGTGACGAGCGCGGCGCTTTTGATCTCCTTGCTGAAGACGGAGGTCGCGATGCCGAAGCGGACCTGATCCTGTTTAATGGAGACGGGGACCACGTGCATCTTGTCGATGCCGTACACCTGCGGATCGAAATAGACGTTTCCGCTGAGCAGGTAGGCGCGGCCGTAGACGCCGTTGCAGAAATTGAAGTCGCCGCTGTTCGGGATCATGTCGTTGTTGTTGCGGTTGTTCGTGTGGATGATGACCTCGTTTTCGCCGGCTTTGAGGCCGTCGAGTTTCACGGCGAACGGGGTGTAGCCGCAGCGGTTCGTGTGGAGGAGCGTGCCGTTCAGGGAGACTTCGGACGTCTGGCCGACCTGCTCGAACTGGATGATGTAGTCTTTTTCGAGGTCGGATTCCTTCAGGTCGAGCGCGTAGCGGTAGTAGGCGTCGCCGCGTTCGAGCGGGATCACGCCGGTGCCGTTCGCGGCGTTCATGGTGTGGGGGAGGGTGACCTGCGCGTAGTCGGGATCGTTCCGGCGCTTGAAGTCAAGCGTCTTGATCTCCTGCACGGATGCCGTGACGGGCTCGATCTGGGGCGCGGATGCGTCTTCGGCATTGTCGCTGACGCATCCCTGGTTCATGGCTCCGGCGAGCACTGCGGCGGCGCCGAGGAGGGCGAAGGCGGAGAGTCCGCGGCGGAAGAAACGTGCGTTCATGGGGCGGAATCCTTTCTGAACTTTTTTGAGGTGAATGTGTTTCTGTATTCGGTCCTGCATATAATATAGCGCGCCGGGAGCGGTTTTCAAACGGTGCGGCGGATTATTTGCCGTGATTCTTGACGCCATCCGAACGGGGCAGGGGGTATTGAACGGGAGAAGGAAAAACGGGGATCGGCATGCTTGAAAAAAAGCCGTTTTCATGGTATATTATTATCATCAAACATTTATCAATCGGACGGAATCCGGGTGAACCGTGTGAAATTCACGGACTGTCGCGCAACTGTGAGCCGCATGGTGCGGCGAGCCAGATCCCCGCTCCGTTCAAGTTCCCTCCGCAAAACGCGGAATTGTGCCCGGAACACAAGACGGGGAAGCATCGCGGACAGTCCGTTTCCGTCTCCGCATGAGCGGGACGAATAGACTGCGTGCCGCTGTTTCCGTTCGTCCGTATTCCGGCACAATGCAACAGAAAGGATCGCAACATGTCGGTAGAAAAGACAACGGTAGACGGCGTCGTACAGCTGTTCCTGAACGGCGAACTCAAACTGGAACAGGAAAACGTCGAATTCGTGACCATCGGATCGAGAGTCGAATACGACGACAAATGGAACGAGATCCACCTCCCCGCCGAGTATGACAAAGCGCTGGTCGGCAACAACGCGACGCTCGCCAATACGACGGTGTCCGTGGACGGCATGGTCGCCGTGGACGAAACCGGTCTCTTCTTTGGTCTCCAGGTTAACGGCGGCACGATTTCCGGTTCGGGCATCTGCCGGGACGCGGTAGGTTGGTACGGCGCGGGACTCTGCCTGACCGCCATGACCGCGGACGGCGGATATTTCACCCCCGGCGTCACGCCCCCGGAAGACGCGAGAGGGCTGATCTCCCTGAGAGACGCATTTTTCTCCGCATGTTCGGTGAGTCCGATGAACGGCTACACCGGGCACGGCGGCGCGATCGAGACCTACGGCGGCACGCTCTCCCTCGTCAATACCGATTTTGACAGAAACAGCGCTACAGGAAGCGGCGCGGCGGGCGGCGCGCTGGCGCTGATGTATTCGGAGAACACGATCACGGGCGGCACGTTCTCCGGCAACACGGCTTATTTCGGCGGCGCGATCCAGCAGAACGGTGGAACGATGACCGTGACCGGCGCGTTGTTCTCCGGCAACTCGACTTCCGGCGAAGCGACCGAGACGTATCCGACCGGAAACGCGGGCGGCGCGATCGAGCTCCATCAGGGCGCCAAGGCGACAATCGATGAGTGCGATTTTACAGAGAACTCGGCTTTCCGCGGCGGCGCGATCTACACAGACACGTTCAACAAAGCGGTAAGCACCGCGGACATTTACGGCGGCACTTTCACCGGGAACACAGCTGAGGCGGAGGGCGGCGCGATCTACAACGACGGCGTGATGACCGTAGTCGGGGCGGTTTTCAAATCCAATTCGGTCATCGCTTCGGATTCGGAAACCGTTCAACGCGGCGGCGCGGTCGCCAACACGAAAAATGGCAGCCTCACCGTGACCGGCGGCACGTTCGGCTCGAACAACGCGGTGCAGGGCGGCGCGATCGCCACGTTCATCGACTACGGCAGCAGCGACACCGCGAACCTGACGGTTTCCGGCGCTGAGTTCAACGACAACGCCGCGACCTACGGCGGCGGCATCTACATCCAGACCGGGATGGCGGATTCGACGACGGTCTCCGACACGGATTTCTCCGGCAACGCCGCGAGCTACGGCGGCGGCGCGGTCTGCCAGTGCTTCGGCCAGTTGAGCGTGACCGGCGGCACGTTCAGTGAGAACAGCGCGGGCAACGACGGCGGCGCGATCGCCGCGTGGGATTCCGGCAATACCGCATCCGGCATCTCCGGCGCGACGTTCGATTCCAACACCGCGCTCTACGGCGGCGCGATCTCGCATACATGGGCGTCCGCCGCGCTCACGGTCAACGGCTGCGTATTCACGGCGAACGGCGGAGAAACGACGGAGCAGGGCGGCGCGATCTGGAACGATGCGAACTCCACGGGCGTCGTCACGGTCAGCGGCTGCACGTTCGGCGGCAACACCGCCAAGGCGGGCGGCGCGGTCTGGAACGCCGGAAACATGAAGCTCGAAAACATCGTCCTCGCGACTGCGACCGACACCGTGTACAACAGCGGTTCGCTGGCGTTCGCGGGCGTGAACACGCTCAATGCGGCGGTCGTGAACGACGGCAGGATCACGATCGCGGGCTCCTCGTTCACGGCGTCAGATGTCACGAACAGCGGCACAATCACGATTGACGGTTCCCTGACCGCCAGCTCAATCTCCGGCGACGGCACGATCCGGATTGCTGTTGAGCTTGCGGATCCCGTCGCGGTCACGGCAGACGTCTCCGGCGGCATCATCGACCTGGTGGTCACCCTTGCCGACCTTACGGAAAGCTCCTATCAGTTCATCGGCGGCACGATTGGCGAAGGCGTCACGTTCCAGGTCAACGGCGTCGTCTACGAAGAGGACGTCTTCATCGATGGCACGAACTACATCCTCACCACGAATGGCGGCACCGGTCTCTGGATCGTACAGGAGGCTTCCCACGAAACAGAGTTCTTCACCGGCTCGTTCGACAGCAGCCAGAACATGATCGGCAAGATCACCGACTCTGAAAGGGCCGGTCTCAAGTCCGATATCAAGTTCTATGCGGGCGACGGTACGGCATGGGGCGCCCTCTGGGGCATCGAGGACGGCTGGACCTACGCCGGAGTCGGCGACTTCAACGGCGACGGCAAGGACGACATCCTCCGCTACAGCGCCGAAGGCTATGTCGTTACCGACAACTCCAACGGCGACGGCACGTTCACCCCGGCGGTCCTGAACTACAAGAACGTCGGCTGGGACATCCTCGGCACCGGCGACTTCAACGGAGACGGAGTTGACGACGTTCTTGTGGCGAATCCCACTGCCGCGTCCGCCACGGTCGGTCTCCTCGGCTACTGGTCCAAGGGTACAGACTGGACGCTCATCAACGGCTACTCCGACGAGTGGACGCTCGTCGGAACCGGCGACTACGACGGAAACGGCTGCTGCGACATGCTGTGGAAGAACACCTTCGAAGGAGAAGGCGGCGGCACCTACAATGCGTACTGCACGTGGCGCCTCGGCGATCTCGCCGACGGCATCGACTGGAGCATCGTCATGGTCGCCAAGGTCAACGAGACCGAGACGCCGGATTCCGACGCCTGGAGCTATCTCGGCACCGGCGACTTCAACGGTGACGGCGTTGCCGACATCGCGATGATCAACGACATGGGTGTTGTTGCAATCGACACGCTGGCAGCTGGTTCCGGCGCTTCCGCCTGGTGGACGGTCCTCAGTGCCGTTCCGGAAGGCTGGGAAATGATCGGAGCCACAGACCTCAACCTCGATGGAACCGATGACATTGCCTGGGCGACCAGGAATGAAGTCGGCTACCTCGCCGGTTACTGGCAGGTCAATGCCAATGATGCTGGTCAGCCTGAAATGACAGCCTGGCACAACATGGGCTACCTTGCCTGATCATCAGCTGCGCCGATTTCGGCTCGATGAGCTTGCCGCTGCCGGAGCGTTCCTTGAGAGCACGGCGGAAGCGGTGTTCGAGACGGAAAAGATGCGCACGCAGGGCGTCCTCGCCTCGCTGTAAGCGCTGACACAAAAAACGTAGAAAAAAACGCCCCCGGCGGTCCTTTTCGGGATTCCGGGGGCGATTCTTTTCTTTCAAACAAGCTGTTCAAAAATGCTCACAGGTCGGGCATGTCCTGCGAGAGCTTGTACAGCGCGCTGTTCATGGCTTCCTTCATCAGCCGGGGATAGATGCTGACGTCCTTGCCGACGCGCGCATAGATCCAGTGGTTGAGGTAGTCGCTGTTGCGGTAGCTGTACTCCCAGACGACGTTTCCGCCGGCGCGGTCGACCAGCTCGAACTTCACGGCGAGTTCGTTGGTGGAGCTGCCGTACGGAACCCCCACGATCCACAGGATGTGCGAGAAGCAGTAGGTGATGCCGTAGGAGAACATGCGGCCGCGGTAGAACGTGCTGGTCACGGAGCCGCGCCAGATGTAATCGGCGTTGGCGGCCTGGGCGGCGTTGTTCGCCTTGGTGACGTTCGAGAAGAGGCCGGAACTCTTCAGGCTCATGATCGCGGCGGCGGCAAGGTCGTTCTGCACGTCGAAGTGGAAGCGTCCGAGGGAAACGAAGTCCTCGCTGTTCTCGGGCTGTTCCTTCTCGACGTACCCGTACGGCATGAGCGGGATGAACCCGAGGAAGAAGGAGCCGTGGTCGCCGGCGGGACGGTCCTCGGCGAGATCGGCCTGCGCGGGGTCATAGTATTTCACGCCGCGCTGGTCCATGAAGGGCATTACGGCAACGGATTTCGTGGCGGAACCGGGTTCGCGGAGTTTCGCGAGCGTGCCGGGGGCGGCGCCGTAGTCGAACTTGGCGACGTTGGTGCAGGCGCTCAGGACGAGCGCCGCGGAGGCGAATGCCGCGGAAAGGATGAGGTTTCGCATGGGATGAATCTCCTTTTCGATGAGAATGATTCCGATGCAGCCTTGCCCCCGCCGTGTGCCGGGAGGCGGGCGGGGGAGGGCGGCTCAGTCATTGCGACGAAACAAAGCCGAGGGCGGGATCACCAGCCGACGGAGCTTCTTTTCTTCATGAACGCGAGCTGTTTGGTGAAGCGCCACATGACCAGCCCGGTCTGCACGTCCGCCATTTCCAGCACGAAGGTGCGGGTCACCGCCTGGGTGCCGCCGTCGCGCACGGAGTTGGAGGTGACTTTCGGGCGGAGGACGAGTCGCGCCGCCTGAAGCGTGCCGCGTTTCGCGACGGTGCTCTGGTCGAAATTCTCGTCGTATTCGAGGTCGCGGGAGGCGGCGATCGCCTGTGTGCGGCCCGAGCCTTCCGCGAGGGTGACCTCGACCTTGCCGGCATTGAGGAGTTCTTCGAAGAGCATGTCGGTGATCTCGGAGGTGTTCAGGTCTGGATCGTCGGTGTTGTTGATGGTCTTGTCGAGCTTCAGGATGGGGCAGGCGTCGGGGTCGCCGACTTCCTGGCGGTATTTTCTGAGGAAGGCGGTGAACTTGGCGTTGGTCATTGCCTCCTGGACGGCGGCGACGGTGACCTCGCGCATTTCCTCGCTGGAGACCGTTCTGGTGGCGCGGAGCCCGGTCTTGGTGGTGGCGGGATCGTAGATGACGGTGTTATTGCTTTCACACGCGGCGAGCGCGAGGGCTCCGGCTGCGGAAAGGCCGAGGATCAGAAAACGTGCGTTCATATGCGTATCCTTTCTATTAGTCTGCCTCTCTGAGGCTGATTTTGAAATCGCTGCAATTCTTGTTCGGGGCGACGGACTGGAGGAAGAGGGTTTCGCCGGGGATGATGACGGCGTCCTGCCAGTCGGCGAGGACCGTGTGATTGACCGCCATGCCGTCTTCGGTGAACCAGGTGAAGCGGTAGCGGATGTGGTACGGGTTTTCGCGCGTGATGGAGCTCCAGAACTGCGCGGCGGCGCCGGTGCGGACGTTCGTCACTTCGACCTGCGCGCGCTTGTAGCCGTCGGCGGTCTGGCCCAGCGTGAGGCTCTGGAGCGCGAGACGGCGTTTCAGGAAGCCGTCAGTCACGAAACGTGTGTCGCTGACGGTGTTCGGCGTCATGGTCTTGTCCGCGTTTTCGATGGTGTTCACGGAGTTCTGGCAGGCGGCGAGCATCACGACGGCTGCGAACCATCCGATCATGCATATTTTCTTCATGGTTGTTCTCCTTATTTGGATTTGATCGGCAGGACGTGGAATGCCACGTTCTGCACGCTGGGTGCGTCGACGAAGATGATGGCGGACTTGCAGTCTTCCGGGAGCTGCAGGGATTTCGAAACCGCCATCCCGCCGTTCAGATTAAGCTTAAGATCGACCTTGCGGTCTGCCGGCATCGGGAACTGCGTGAGCTGGAATTCCTTCGGCAGGATCTCCCAGCCGCGCGTGTCGGCGGTGTTCATGGCGGCGCGGTAGGCGGCTCCGCCGATGGCGACGGTCGCGAGCGCGGCGGCCTGGACCGCGGGGTCCATGTCTTTCTGTGCCGCAATCACGGCGATCCCGGCGTAGTAGGCGGCCTCCTTGATGAGGGTGTTCAGGACGATCCTCATGATCATGGCGGGCATGCGCTCCTCGAATTCCTGCGCGAGGATGCCGTCCATGTCGGCGAGGATCATGGAGCTGTACTTTTTGCCGTCCGCCTCCGCTTCCAGCCCCTGGAACGGCGCATCGTAGAACGCGCACACGGGCCAGGCTGCCATGACCGGGAAGTAGATCGCGCTTTCCTCCAGCGCAGCGGTCCGTCCGTTCCCGAAGACCACGAACACGCAGTCCCGGTCCAGCGGGAAATCGAACGGCTTGACGTCGGCGAGGCTTTCCGGGATCTCGCGTCCGGCTTTATTGAGGACCGTGACGTAATACTGCCGGAACAGGGGATTGTTCGGCATGGCTTCGCTGAGGTGCTGGAAGTCGATGCGTGCGTTGTCGTATTCGCCGTCGCGCACGGATCCGAGCCCGGAAAGGAAGATCGCCACGGGGTTGAGGAAGTTTCCGTAGCCCTTGTTCGCGACCTTTTTGACCTTCGCCATATTGTTTTTGAAGGCGGCATTGTCCGGGCTTCCGGTGAGTTTCTCGATGCTTCCCAGCGCGTCGGCCTTTTTCGCCTCTTCGGGATTCTTCGCCTTTTCCTCGTCGAGACGCGCCTTTTCCTGCTCGAAGAACCTGCTGTAGTCATCCTGGACCTTCTTCTGTTCGTTGCGCAGACGGCGTATCTGCGCGTGGAACGCCTCTTCGTTGCCGGTGCCGAGGTAGGCGAGCGCCTTGTAGACGGCGAGCGCGATGCGGTCGCGGCAGTACCCGCGGTAGGGCAGGGCGTTGAGGTTGGTCAGGGCGGCTCCGGTCTCGGCGCCGAGGTCGCGCGCGCTGACTTCGGCGCGTTCGTCGTAGTCGTTGATCATGTCCTCGGCGATCCTGAGCTGTTCAAGGCATTCCTCGAAATTGCCGAGGTGGAAGTTCATGCTGCCGGCTTCCAGACGCCACATCAGCTCGTCGCCGGTGCCGACGACCGAGGTGTTGTACCACGCGGGCTCGCGGAGCTTGTATTCGATCTCGTCCAGCGCGCCCGCGTTGTCGCCGTTCAGGTAGTCCGCCATCATATCCTCTTTCTGCTTGTGCGCGTTCACGACGCTGGAGCAGCCGGCGAGGATGAAGCCGGCCGCCGCAGCGGGGAGGACTCTGTGCGAGAAAAGGGCGATGAGACGGCGGATCGTCATGGGATCATTCAACGACGCTTTCGAGTTCGATCGTGGGGCTGGCATCTTTTGAAGCGTTTTTCAGAAGCTGGTCCACGCCGATGAGCCCGGAGGATTTCACGGACGGCTTCGCCTCGCCGGCGGACTTTTCCGTGTCAGCCTTCTTTTCTTCGGCTTTCGCTTCGGCTTTGTCCTTGAACGCCGGAGACTTCATGATGCCGGGGATGACCTTCTGCGGGATGACGGTCCGGATGAGGTGCTTGCCGTAGTCGTCGACGGTCCAGTCGCGCCGTGTCGAGATCGGGATGCTGCGGAAGTCGACGCGTTCGTCGAACGGGACGCTGCCGAGCGTTTCGCCGGTCTGCGCGGAGATGATGCGTACGCTGCCCTCGATGTTGCCGATGTAGCGGAATCCGCTGGCGCCGGTCTCGGCGACGTTGTAGGCAATCTTTTCGATCTCGAAACGGGTGATCGTTGCCTGGATGAGCATTTCGACCTCGAGGAGCTTGCCCGCCTTGACGTACATCTTCGGCTCCAGCTCGTTCAGGTTGTCCATGTCGTTCTTCTTCAGGATCTTCGTCACGGACTGGAGATTCTGGAGGCGCAGGCCCTTGTCAAGCATCTCGTTCTCAAGACGGACGTTAAAGTCGTCGGCGAGGTAGCCGGGCGCGGAGACCTTGATGACCGGCGCGAGGATCGCGGACCGGTGAAGCGCCTTATCGTCGGACAGGAGCTTCTGCAGGGCGGCTTCGATCTCGTCGGCGAGCTCATCAAGGTCCTTCACGCGCAGATTCGCCGTGCGCGCCTGGTCGATCTCGCCCGTGGTGGCGTCCAGGATGCGCATGGTGCAGTTCAGGCGCGTGCCGAATTTGCTGATCTCGGAGACGAGGATGTATTTCACGCCCTCGACTTCGCCGAGCTTCGCCTTCTGCCTGGAATTCAGGCTCACGAGGTCGGAACTGGTCGTGAGGCCGATTTCCGTGAGCATCTGTTTCAGCGCGCCGCGGGACACGAGCGTGTATTCGTCGGACTGGATCGAGGATTCCAGGATGCCCCAGAAGGCTTCGATATCGGCGGCGGGCACGCCGCCCTTTCCGACGGGTTCGGCGACGGCGAGCTTATCGGCGGCGAATGCGCCGGCGGACAGAACGACGCATGCAAGCGCGGTGATGAGTTTCTTGAAGTTCATTGCAGTCATCCTTTCCGGTTAGCGTTCCAGTGTGGTGGTGACGGTCTGGTCGCTCTTCACGTCCAGCGTGAGCGTCCTGGTCTGATAGCCGTCCGCCTTGATCTCGATCTTGTGCGCGCCCTCGGGAAGCGGGAACGCCTCTCCGCCCGTGCCGACCACGATGCCGTCGGCATAGACTGTGGCCTGAGACGCCTTGAAATCGTCTCCGGCGGTCGGCGTGACCGTGATCATGTACGGCATAGGCGTGACGGTCACTTTGTTCTTTCTGCCTTCCTTGCAGACGTCGTAGAGATCCTCGGCGGCCTGTTCCAGCGCGGACTTCATGAGCGTCAGGAAGATGTTGTTGTCGAACGCGTCATTGCTGACCGGACGCTGTTCGCGGCAGCTGCCCGTGTAGACGTTGCTGTACACGCTGTGCTGCGCCGCGAGGTCGATCATCTTGACCGTGACGTCAAGCTCGTACGTTGTGGTGT
Source organism: Lentisphaeria bacterium (assembly GCA_017455665.1). Lineage (GTDB taxonomy): Bacteria > Verrucomicrobiota > Lentisphaeria > Victivallales > UBA1829 > UBA1732. Next base: position 11,742 of record JAFSZN010000052.1, on the reverse strand, counting down.
TGGTGTTGATGCCGTAGCCGGAGAACGACCGGGTCCTGCTGTGGATATCTCCGACCGTGCCGTAGATCAGGTGCGTGGCTCCGGTCTCCTTCGCGATGCGGAGCATGAAATCGCGCGGGAAATCGTCCTGTTTCTGGAGTTTCTGCATGGCGGCGGCGACCTGCGAGACATCCATGGTCCCGAAGACGTCGTTGTGCTTGCCCAGGTACGCGCTCAGGTATTCGGCGCCGATCACCATCGGACGCGGCGCGCCCTTCACGATCGTGTTGTACAGGTCGATCGCCTTCTTGCGCGTGAAGACGTTGTCGTCGACCTGCGCCTCGCGGTTCGCCGAGTTCGTCCAGCTGTTGTCCCACGCGTCGATCATGCGGACATAGCCCTGCATGATCGAGTTGATGGTCCGGTGGTCGGCGTCGTTCAGCGTGTTCTGGGCGGGGATCACGATCGGATCGTTCTTTCCATCAAGGAAACGGACCTGACCGGAGATGTCGATCGAGGTGAAGTCCAGCACGCAGACCTTGAACGGCTTCCAGGCGGGCTTTTCCTTCGCCTTCGTCCTGACCGTCTCCGTGATCACAGTCGTGGTGGTCGTCGTGGTCGTCGTTTTCTTTTCGTTCTCGGTCGTGACCGTTCCGTCCGCGGCGAAATCCGATGCCGCGACGAGCGCCAGCATCGCTGTCAATGCGGTGAAATACAGTTTCTTCATGGTGGTTCAAGCCTCCTTGTGTTCGGGGTGCCTGCGTGTTGTCTTCGGAAGCCGTCCGCCGGGAAATGGACTTTTCGCGGCAGACGGCGCGCAAACTCTGCCGGCGTGCAGCATTTCGCGCTCGCACGTCCTAACATATTATACTGCATGTTCGCAGAAAATGCAAGCTCGAATCTGAAAAAAGCCGAAAAAATCCTGAAAAATGAGCTTTTTGAACTTATGAATTATAAGAAAAACCGTTGATTTTGGTTTATCGAAACGCTCTGGACATAGAAAACGTGCCGGACTCCGCGGAAAACGGAGCCCGGCACGGGATCGCAGAGCTTTATTGCTTCAGAGCTTCGGGTCACTTGCTCTCGGGGGAGAGGTCGGTGCCGATGCGGAAGTAGTCGACGTCGACATAGCCGCCGGCGGCCTTCGTGGCGAAGTTGAAGATGCCGAAGCGGTAGCCCATGAAGTGGGGCATGCTGTAGGGCATGCGGATGGCGTTGCCGATGCGCGTCCAGGTCTTGCCGTCCTTGCTGTAGTAGAAGTAGGACTGGTCCTTCCTCGGGGCGTTGAGCTTGTATTCGTCTTCGGCGGGCGCGTTGACCGGCGCCACGTCGACTTCCACGCGGAGGTAGGCGATGTCGCCGTCGAGCGGGACGGATGCGACTTCGTTCATGGCCTGCTGAGGTTGCTGAGGCTGCTGCTGCGGACCCTGTCCGGGGCCGAATCCGCCGGGACGACCGCCGCGGCCGCGGCCGCCGCCACCGGCAGGTGTGCACATGACGATGGTCTTCTTGCCGTCCGCCATCTTGACGCCGACGAAGCCCCACTGGCTCTGGAAGGAGGAGAGGCCGGCATAGTCGCCGTCCTTCATGTTCTTGGTGTCGATCTTGATCTCGGCGGTGGAGGCGGGGCCGAACGTGCGCTGCGTGAGGGTGTTTTTCGCCTTTTCAAGGGAGTTCACGACGTCGCCGGTCTTGAAACGGATCCAGCCGGGACGGTCCTTGAGGCTCCAGAGGGAGTTGACCGGGATGTGGTTCCACTGCCAGACGAGCGGGAGATCGCGGTCGCCGGACTTGCGGTTGAACTCGTCGGAGGCGACGCACTTCGGGATGGCGGGGTGCTTCACGTTGATCGGGAGCGCGGGCAGGGTCTTGCCGTCGCCGTCGGTGCCGATCATCGGCCAGCCGTCTTTCCAGGTCACGGGGACGAGGAACGGGATGCGGCCGACGCCGCCGCGGTCGCCGAAGAGCATGGCGTACCATTTTCCGTCGGGGGTGTCGACGAGGCCGCCCTGGGCGATGCCTTCGCAGGAGAAGACCTTTTTGGATTCATAGGGGCCCTCGATCTTGTCTGCGCGGGCGCAGTAGACGCTGCGGACGTCCGGCCAGCCGATGTTGAAAAGGTAGTATTTGCCGTTGATCAGGTGCATTTGGGAGCCTTCGAGCAGACTGCCGGTGTTTCCGGCGTCGCGGGCGGTGTCCGCGCGGGAGACGAGGACCTTGTTCTGGATGCGTCCGTTGGCGTCGACGCCGACGCCGCCTTTCTTGACGGCGGTGAGGTCGGCGGTCAGTTCGACGATCTTGCGGTCGCCGCCGTCCCAGATGATGTAGTTGCGGCCGTCGTTGTCAAGCACGAGCGTGTGGTCGTGGAAGCGCGGGAGCGTGGCGATGCGTTTCCAGTCGCCCTTCTTCGGGTCCTTGCTGGTCCAGATGTAGGTGCGGTTGGTGGGCTGGGAGAAGGAGGAGACGTAGAACGTGCCGTCCTTGTAGCGGATGCAGCTCGCCCAGGTGCCGTTGCCGTATTCGTTCTGGCCGTTGGAGAGCGTGAGGCGGTCCTTCACGTTCTGGGGCAGGTCGTCGTCCAGCAGGTCGTCGTAGCAGTAGCTGACGATCTCCCAGTTCACCAGATCCTTGGACATCATCACGGGCACGCCCGGGTTCATGTGCATGGTGGTGCTGGTCATGTAGTAGGTGTCGCCCACGCGGAGGACGGAGACGTCGGGGACGTCGGCCCAGATGATGGGGTTGAGGGGAGCCTGCTTGCCGTTGTCGGCGGCAACGGCGTCGTCGGCCGTGGCGCATGCGGCGGAGCAGCAGACGGCGGCGGCAAGCGCCAGGAGAGCAAAGGTGTGCTTCATGTTGTAGAAACCTTTCTGTGATCGTTAAGGAATCGAATTGTGAAAAACCGAAACTAAATCATGCAAATAATATAACCTGTGCGGGCGCGTTTGGTATGCCGGATTTATCCAAAAAGATATACTATTTGATAAAATTCAGTTTGATGGGAACGGCGCGCCGCGCACATTCCGCACGCGGGCGCCGGTTTCCGTCAGAGTTTCACGGAGACCTCGTTTCCGCTGTAGTTGACGGTCTTGCCCTCGGAGATCTTTCCGTCGCGCACGACGGTCGCGCGGAACGTACGGGTGCGTTCTCCGGTGGGGTAGGAGCCTTTGCGGCGACCGACCTTCAGCGTGGACGCGGCATCGTCCCAGGAGAACGTGATGTCGGAGTATTCGCCTTTTTCGTAGGCGTAGGTCTCGTTGTCGTCCTCATGGAGCGTGAACGCGGCGTCCTTACCGGGGTACACGCGGATCTCCATCGGTGCGGAGGTCTTCTGCGTGGCGTACTCGGTGTCCTCGCCGTTGAACGGGATGATGCTGCCCGCCTTGATGAAGAACGGGAACTGGTCGAGCGGGCATGCGCGGCTGACGGTTTTGCCGCCGTCGATGAGCTCGTTGGTGAAGTAGTCGTACCACTTGGCGCCGACGGGGAGTTTGACCTCGACGGCGGAGTCGTCGTGGTCCGCGGCGTACTTCTTCAGCTCTTCCGGGGTCCTCCAGCAGAGTTTGAGCTCACGCGTGTAGAGGTTCTGGTAGTAGTCGAGACGGAATTCGACCTTCTGGCCTTTCTTCAGCTCGACGTCGGTGGATTTGTAGCGGGCGTCCGCGGAATTCCAGTCCTCGACGACAAGCTTGCCGTCGAGCCACAGGCGGAATCCGTCGTCGCCGGAGACGCCGATCTCGTACTTGCCGTCCTCGGGGGCGGTGATGAAGCCGGTGAGGCGGGCGGAGAAGTGGTCGCCGTTGCGGAGCCCTTCGGGCCATTCGACGAGGGGCGGTCCGGGCCAGGAGAGGTCGATGACCTTTTCCACGGCTTCGCTGACCTTGCGGCGCAGACGTTCGTCGTTGAAGTATTCGATCTTCACGCCGGGCTCGCCGTCGGGCGTGGTGAGCGCGGAGGCGTCGATGACCGGGGGACGCGGACGCGTGGCCTGGCGAAGGGAGCGCGTGACCGGCTGGACAAGCATGGAGGGGCCGAACATGAACTGGGCTTCGTTCGTGGTGGCGCCGGGGGTGTCCGGGAAGTCCATGACGATCGGGCGTGTCATGGTGTAGTGGTCCTGCGTGGTCATCCAGGCGAGACTGTAGATGTAGGGCATCATGCGGTAGCGGAGCTTCGCACCGGAGAGGTAGGAATTGTACGCCTCGGGGGCGATGTCCTTGAAGCGCCAGGGTTCCTTGCTGAATCCGGTGCCGTGCCAGCGGTAGACCGGGTTGAAGACCGCGAACTGGTTCCAGCGGGCGAGCAGCTCCTGGTATTCGGGGTTGTCGATGCCGCGGAATCCGCCGGAGAAGAACCCGCCGGTGTCCTGCGTCCAGTAGGGCAGGCCGGAGAGCGAGGCGGAGAGGCCGCCGACGATGTCTTCCTTGAGGCGCGCCCAGCTGGATGTGGTGTCGCCGGACCAGGAGAGGGCGGCGTAGCGCTGCTGACCTGCCCAGGCGGAACGCGTGAGCGTGAGGACGCGCTTGTCGGAGGTGGCGCGCTGTCCCTCGTAGCAGCCCATGGTGGTCATGAGGGAGTAGGAGTTCAGGTAGCGCGTGAAGTCGCCCATGGCGTTGATGCCGTTTTCCTTGATGTCGCGGATCATGTCGCGCTGGTTGTGGCAGGCGGAACGCGTCTCGACCTCGGTGCCGTCCATCCAGGTGGCGTCGACGCCGACGTCGAGGAGGCCCTTCTTGACGTGCTTGAAGTAGATCTCGCGGCCTTCCTGGCTGTAGGCGTCGTACACGCGGCCCTGACGGATCCAGTGCGGCGGGTCGAACAGGAGATTCTTCGATTTAAGCTCGCGCCCGACGTCGCAGTCGAGGCCGACGGTCGGCCAGATGGAGATCAGGACCTTCGCGTGGAGGTCGTTGTGGATGGTGTCGCACATCGCCTTCGGATCGGGGTAGCGCTCCGGGTCCCAGGTCATGCTGGTCCAGTTGCCGTCGCGGTCGGTCCAGTACTGCCAGTCCTGCACGATGAAGTCGAGCGGATAGTGGTTGTTGCGGAAGGTCTCGACCATGCCGATCAGCTCCTTCTGGCTGCTGTAGCGCTCCTTGCTCATGAAGAAGCCGTACGCCTGGCGCGGGAACATCGGGGCGTCGCCGGTGAGCTCGCGGTACTGCGTGATGACCTCGTCGAGGCTGTTTCCGGTCATGAGGTAGTAGTCGACGCCCGCGGGCGCGCTTTCCGACCAGATGGACATGCCGTTCCTGTCGTCCTTGAAAATGGACTGCGAGCAGATGTCCCAGAGGATGCCGTAGTCGTTGGACGATGTGAGCACGTTCGAGTAGGCGGGGATGTTCGCCTGGACGATGAGGATCTCCTGTCCGCGGTAGTTCAGGTAGGGGCGGATCGCCTGGCCGAGGCCGTAGATGGCCTCGTCGGGCTGGAGCGTGAAGGTCTGCTTGACCTCATAGGTCGGGGCGTCGGAGATCGTGACCTCCCTGATCTCGGGGCGGACGCCGGACTTCTCGGCGAGGATGACCTTGCCGTCGGGGCGCGTGAACGTGAGCGATCCGGTGCTCTTCTCAACCTTGACCGTAATGGACTGCGAGGTGAACGTGGCGGCATCGGCCGCGTCCTGCTTGAGCTTGAAATCCGCCTTGACGGGCTTCGCGATCACGGAGATGCTCGGGTGCTTCGCGTGGGAAACGCCGTTCAGGTTCGAGGTCACGCGGAGCGTCTGCCCCTTGTCGCCGAAGACCTCGATGTTCTTCGTGAGATTTCCCGCCTTGATCTGAAGTCCGGCGTCGGTCGCCTTGTACTCGAACGCGTCGTCGGCGGACGCGGTCCCGGCGGCGAGCGCGGCGAGGGCGCACAGGAATGCCGCGGTGCGCACGCGGACGAATCCGGGCATGGGCACAAATTGTTTTTTGCGGAACGTCATACGGAATGTGGCTCCTTTCATGGATAATTGAGTTGATTCGAGCGTGTTTCGTGTCGATGATCGTTTCATTCGCTTAACACTACCACGCGTTAAGAATAAAGTCAAACACTTGTCCGAAAAAATCCGTTATTATATGAAAAAATCCGGCTTCGGAACGTTAAAAAGAAAGTTAAAAAAGACGGCCCCGCCCAAAAACACGGAAAAGAGCGGAGCCGTCGATCTGTGTCCGGCAGTCCGGAGCGCGTTGTGCCGGGAGTAGAAGGCGGCCCCGGCAGAAACACACCTCCCAACGGGTGCGCGGAAGAACCCGGATTGCGGAAGGAACCAGATGTTTGAATTCAAGCATAACGCGTGCCAGTTTTTCGGAAAAAGCGCCGCACATGGCTTTTGCGTGAAAAAGACGCAAAGAAATGATGAAAAAGGATGCGTCCGCCACTGGAAATCCTGTAAAAGCGGGGTATATTATTATGATATGTCCGCGGTTTCTGCCGAAAAGCATGCCGTTTCGACGTCCGGGAGGCGCATTCTTTTACAGAAAATGTGATATTGACCGGAAAGTTTACGTTTTGTGTAAAATCGGGGATCCGGCTTTTGCCTGAAACGGAAGTTGGCACGGGATATGCTTGAAAGCGGCAGACAACCTCAACAACCCAAGGAGTTGGACAGTATGAGCTATCTGAACAGGATCAACGCGATCAACGCGGTCGCAGAGTTCCCCGCGACGGAACCCGCGCCCGCAGCCCCCATCGAACCCGATCACAACTACGCGGAAGACGTCTTCGACGCCGCCTCCATGCGCGAGTACCTGCCGAAGGAGATCTGCGGCAAGCTGCTCGCCACCATCGAGAAGGGCGTGCCTCTGGACGTGGATATCGCCGCCGATGTCGCCCACGCCATGAAGAAGTGGGCGCTCGAGCGCGGCGCCACGCACTACACGCACTGGTTCCAGCCGCTGACCGGATCGACCGCCGAAAAGCATGATGCCTTCCTCGAGATCAAGGACGGCAAGCCCATCCAGTCCTTCTCCGGCAAGAACCTGATCGTCGGCGAGCCGGATGCCTCCAGCTTCCCGTCGGGCGGCATCCGTTCGACGTTCGAAGCGCGCGGCTACACCGCCTGGGATCCGACCAGCCCGGCGTTCATCAAGCGCCACGGCAACGGCGCCACGCTGTGCATCCCGACGGCGTTCTGCGCGTACACCGGCGAAGCGCTCGACAAGAAGACCCCGCTTCTGCGTTCCATGCAGGCGCTGTCCGTCGCGACGAAACGCCTCATGAAGTGCTTCAATCTGCCCGAGGAAAAGGTCGAGATCACGCTCGGCGCCGAACAGGAGTATTTCCTGATCGACAAGCATTTCTACCTCATGCGGCCGGACCTCGTCCAGACCGGACGCACCGTGTTCGGCGCGCCCCCGGCGAAACACCAGCAGCTCGAGGACCACTATTTCGGCTCCATCAAACTGCGCGTGCTGAATTTCATGACCGAGGTCGAGAATGAGCTGTGGAAGCTCGGCATCCCGGCGAAGACGCGCCACAACGAAGTCGCGCCCGCCCAGTTCGAACTCGCGCCGATGTTCGAGGAAGTCAACCTCGCGTGCGACCACAACATGCTTATCATGGAAGTGCTCCGCCAGGTCGCCGACCGCTACGGATTCGTCTGCCTGCTCCATGAAAAGCCGTTCGCCGGCGTGAACGGGTCCGGCAAGCACAACAACTGGGCGGTCTCCTACGGCAAGACCAACCTGCTCAATCCGGGCAGCGATCCGCGCCAGAACGCCATCTTCCTGACCGTGCTCTGCGCGATCATCGAGGCGATCGACAAGCATGCCGACCTTCTCCGCGCCACCGTGACCGGAGCGGGCAACGACCACCGCCTCGGCGCGAATGAAGCGCCGCCGGCCGTCATCTCCATGTACCTCGGCGACCAGCTCGCGGACGTGATCGACCAGCTCGAGCACAACGAGGTCAAGACCAGCCGCAGCGCGGGCGCCATGCGAATCGGCGTCGACACGCTCCCGCCGCTCCCGAAGGATGCGACCGACCGCAACCGCACCAGCCCGTTCGCGTTCACCGGAAACAAGTTCGAATTCCGCGCGCCCGGCTCCAGCCAGTCCTGCGCCGGCCCGAACACCGTCCTGAACGTGATCATCTCCGAGGCGTTCGAGCGCATCGCGTCCGTCCTGGAGAAGCTCCCGAAGAAGGATTTCCACGACGGCCTGCAGAAGGAGCTCCGCAAGATCATCCGCACGCACAAGCGGATCATTTTCAACGGCGACGGCTACGCCGACAACTGGCTGAAGGAAGCCGCGAAGCGCGGCCTGCCGAACGCCAAGACCACGATGGACGCGCTCCGCTGCCTCACCGCGCCCGCCAACGTGAAGATGTTCGAGAAGTATCACGTCTACACGAAGCGCGAGCTCGAATCCCGCTACGAAGTCTTCCTCGAGGACTACCATCGCAGAATCCATATCGAAGGCGAGGTCGCGCTCGAGATCGCCACGAGCATGATCTACCCCGCCGTCGCGCAGGAATACGCCAAGCTCGCCGCCGCCGCGGCCGCGGGCAAGTCCGCCGGGCTGAAGACCGGCGTGAAGGCGCTGTCCGGTTCCGCCGCCGTGCTCGGCGCGAAGCTCGACGAGCTCCAGGCGAAGTCCGACGCCCTTCGCAAGGCGCTCGGCGGACTCCACGAGGAGATCCTCGCCGCGATGGCGGACCTGCGCGTGACGGTCGACTCCATCGAGAAGAACGTCGCCGACGAAAGCTGGCCGCTGCCGAAGTACCGCGAAATGCTGTTCGTGTACTGATCCTCAGCTCGTTCAGCTCAAATCCGAAAACGATCCCGGCCGTTCCGCAACCCTGTGGACGGCCGGGTTTTCCGTTTCGGTAACATTGAATGTCGGTAAGAATCAAAAAAATTTAGAAAAATAACCGTTCAACGCGCCAAACTGGTTTGCATTTTTCATTTGATGTGATATATTGAAGCAAGCACCAATCAGAACCGCCCCTTCCAAGGAGTCCTCCGCTATGAAATTTATGCTGATCGCTCTGAATGTTTTACTTGTCGCAGCTGTCGCCCATCTCGCCTGGACGTATTCGTCCGAGCCGCTTTCGTTTGCCTCGACGTCGAAAAAGTTTTCGCCCGCCAAGCTGGAACGGAAACGCGCGGCCGCGACCGTGAAGCGTGCGGAGAAGAATCCGCTGGACTCTCCCGAGGTGACGGAACAGAAGATCACCGCCGTTCTAGAGCACAACATCTTCAAGACGGAACGCGTGCCCGAAGCGCCCGCGAACAAGACGGCGCAGAAGAACAGCCAGCAGATCCGCGCGGATATGAGCCTGGTCGGCACGTATGTCATCGGCGATTCCCTCGGTGCGATCATTCTCCAGCGGCTTCAGGGTAACTCCCAGCAGCAGCTGAAGGCGCTTCAGCAGAAGGAATACGAACAGTACGCGCTGTCTTCGAACCGCGTGACCGATCCGAAGAAGAAAGCGGAGGCCGCGGCGGCGAGAACGGACGGGGACGCCGAAGAGAAAAATGACGTCAAGGAAGGCGAAACGGAAAAGGATCCCAAGCAGATCGTCATCGTCGGGGGCAGCCCCTCGATCTCCGCGAACAACGTGTTCCGCCAGCACCTGAAAATCGGCGACACCACCGTGAACGGCTACAAGCTCGAAGAAGTGACCCGCACCAGCGCCGTGCTCACCAAGAACAACGAACGGATCGAGCTTACGCTGCTCACGCCGTCCGAGGCGGGGAACATCGCCCGTCAGCGCAACAACAATAACAACAATCAGAACAAGAACAATAACAACAATAACAACCGGAACCAGCAGAACAATAACAACAACCGGAACAATAACAACAACGCCCGGAACAATAACAACAACCGGAACAATAACAACAACCGCAACAACAATAACAACCGCAACGACCGCGACGACTGGTTCTGACCTGTCTCCCGCCGGTCGGCGATTCGAGCCGGAGAACGAAAACGGCAGGCGGCGCCGTCCGCTTGCGTTGATTTCGGGTTCTCCGGCTTCTTCTTTCCCCCCGCCATGAAACTCCGCTTCCTGATATTCCTGATCGTTTCGACCGTATTCGCCTTCCTGCTGGCGAAGCATGACGTGACGCACGTCGGGATCGAGACGTCGCGGTATTCCACGGTGGAATCCGTGCTGGAACGCGGCACGTTCGCGATCGACGACAGTTTTTTCACGACGCCGGACAAGTGCGAACGCAGCGGGCATTTCTACGGCGACAAGCCGCCGCTGGTCACGTTCGGCGCGATCGCGTGGGGACGCGTGCTGAAGTGTTTCGGCGTGCGGTATCTGGACGGCAACTACTTCCGCGCGGTCTACCTCACGGGCGTGCTCACGTTCATCCTCTCCTGCTTCACCGGATGGTTTTTCTACCTCGGATTGAGGCGGCGTCCGCGCATGCTGGAAAACTACCGGATCGCGATGTCCGTGCTGTCGGTCGCCTCCACACTCGTGCTCTCCTACGCCGTCACGCTGAACAACCACACGCTGTGCGCGGCGGTGCTGATGGGGCTGGTCCTGCTGCTGGAACGCTGCGAGGAGACCGGGCTGACGCGTCTGCGCGCGTTCATGGCGGGCGTCCTGACCGGACTGATCCTGAACCTGGAATTCGTGACGGGAGGCGTGCTGGGGATCGCCGTGTTTGTCTTTGTCCTGACCTCGGTTTCGCCGCGCCGCGCCGAAAACGCCCTGATGTATGCGGCGGGAGCCGGGCTGCTGATCCTGCTTGAGGCGGGGATGAACATGATGTCCTACGGATCGCCGCTGCCGCTGTACCTCTTCACGCACAAACCGTCGTTCACGGAAAAGAACTACCTGTCCTACGCGTTCAACATCCTGTTCGGATTCGAAGGGTTCTTCCTGTACATGCCCGCGCTGCTGTTCGCCGGGTTCGCCTTCGCCTCGGAACGCATGCGCCGGGACCGCGTCTTCGTGTACATGATGGCTTCGGCGCTTGCCGCGGTCTTCCTTTTTATCATCGGGACCTCGGATTACGGCGGCTGGTGCTACGGATACCGGTTCCTGATCCCGTTCGCGCCTGTGCTCCTGTACTACACCGCGGTCTGGTTCGGGCGGCCTCGTCCGCGCCTGAAACGCTGGAAAGTGTTCCGTCTGGCGCTGCTGTGGGGCGTGGTGTTCGCCGCAGTCGGCGTGATGAACCCGTGGAACGCCGGATACGAGGGTTCGAGCACGCCGAAGAACGCCCTCCCGAACCATTTCAAAAACGGCTTCCTCGCCAACGCGTTCGTGTTCTGCTGGCAGACCTCGCCGCGCTCCGCGCTTACGCAGTTCTTCATGGACCGCGTCTACGGGCGGGAATACGCCATGCTGTATCTCCTGATGGAGCTGAACAACCGAAACGACCATGCCGGACTTCAGCGTGTCACGGAAGAGCTCCGTGCGATGGAGGAGGCGGCGGCCGCGGAGCCGGAAAACACCATGGGCAACGCGCCGGAATGACCTTTCTCCGGCATCACGGCGTTTTCGCCGGGAAAATGAGCGTGGGAAGGGGGCTTCCGGACATGTTTTTTCCTTGAAAAAACAGGGTTCGAGGTGTATATTATATTTTCCGCAAAATCCCATCTTATGACGAAGGAAACGACCATGTCCGACGAAATCATCTCCGCAGAAGCCGAGCAGAAACAGCTCGACGACATTTTCTCCCAGCGCAAGGCGAAAGCCGAAGAACTCCGTGCCGCGGGCATCGCCCCGTACGGCGTCTTCGTGGACAACATCATCCCGACGACCGAAGCGCGCGCGAAATACGTGCCGGACGTGGAGAACACCGAACTCGTG
>JAFSZN010000051.1 GCA_017455665.1 Lentisphaeria bacterium | reverse complement strand
CAGAGGCGACTCCGCCCCCATGTGCCTGATCCAGCTCCTCAACGAGCCCGTCAAGGCCAAGGCGAAGAAGGAAGAAGCCCCCAAGGCCGAAGCCGAAGCCCCCAAGGCCGAGGAAGCCAAGGCCGAGTGAGTTTCACTTGATTGAACACATGCCGGGCGGTTTTCCGTCCGGCTGTGCATCAGCTTTCCTTTTGGATTCACGCTCTCCCGTAAAAAGGAGGGCGTTCTTTTTTCCGCCCAGTTGTACCCGTGTCCGAGCGAAGCCGGACACTACTTCAGCACACGCCGTGTGTCCGAGCAGAGCCGGACACTACACAGCACCGCTTGCTGTGTGCGCGAGCGGAGCCGCGCACTACCCGGCACACTCTGTGTGGCTGTCCAGCACCTCCAGCATTTCTTTCGCGTCGGCGTCGCCGTTCTTCGCCGCCTCTCGGAACCATTTCGCCGCTTCCGCCGTGTCTTTCTTCACGCCCCTGCCGTTGTAATAGCAGATGCCGAGGTTGTACTGCGCCTCGGCGTCGCCCTGTTCGGCGGCCTTGCGGAACCATTGAAACGCCTTGTCATAGTCCTGAGCGGTCCCCTCACCCTTATAGTAGCATGTTCCGAGCAGGAATTGCGCATCCGCGCGGCCCTGTTCGGCGGCCTTGCGGAACCATTGAAACGCCTCGTTATAGTCCTGAGCGGTCCCTTCGCCCCTGTAGCAGCACATGCCGAGCAGGGATTGCGCCCTCTCCTCATCCTGTTCGGCGGCCTTGCGAAGCCAGCGGACCGCCTCCGCCTTGTCCTCTGTCACGCCTTGTCCGGAGTAATAGCAGGCTCCAAGATCAGACTGCGCGGAAGCGTACCCCTGCACCGCCGCCAGCCGGAACCACTTCACGGCTTCCGCGAAGTCCTTTTCCACGCCGATCCCCCGGGAATAGCAGTGCCCCAGATTCCGCTGCGCCACAGCCAGCTGCTGTCCGGCGGCGAAACGGTACCATTTGACCGCTTCGGCGGCATCCTGCGGCATGCCCTCGCCGTATTCAAAACATACCCCGAGATTGTTCTGCGCGCGGGCAACCCCCTGCGCGGCTGAGAGACAGTACCATTTGACCGCCTCTGCGTTGTCCTGCGGCACGCCTTCGCCTCGGGCGTAGGACAATCCGAGTTCATACTGCGCTTCCGCGTGCCCCTGTTCCGCCGCCTTGCGGTACCATGCCGCCATCTCGGATACGTCCTGCCGCACGCTGTCTCCGATGCAATAGCACTCGCCAAGCCTGTACTGGGCGTCGGCATCACCGCGTTCGGCGGCCGCGCGGAGCGATACGATGTCCGTTTTCGTCTCCGCGCTCCCCCTCGGGGCGGGATCATCCGGGGTCGAACCGCATGCGGCAAAGAGGATCCCCGCCGCAATCGCGGCGCAGACCGGGACAAACGTGATGGAACGATGTTTCATGGCTGCTTCGGAAGCGGTTGTTGTCCGGATTGAGAGGCGAATTTGATGATAATATAATCCAATGATCCGGAAAAAACAAGAGGAATTCCGACGATAATATAAAAAAATGAGCAACAGTCACGCTGTCAGGGCGACCAGGATCGAGAACAGCACCCATGCGCCGAGCACGAGGATGTTCAGGGCGCGGAGCCAGAGTTTCTCCTCGTGCCGGACGAAGAGGATCAGCGCGACGCACGTCAGGTAGACGAAGATCCTCCACGGCAGGATCAGCGCCATCACCAGCCCGAAACACAGCAGCATCACGCCCGCCGTGACGAGGAGCGTCCAGTCCTCGGTGAACATCACCTCGAAGAGGAAGTAGAAAAAGATGTACTGGACGAGGGCCGGCATATCCCGGTTCAGTTCGAGCCCGACCGACAGCAGCAGGACCGCCAGAATCAGGACCAGGATCCCCTTGATGACATTCCGGCGGAGTTTCCGGCGTCTGCGTATTTCCTTCCGCTGCGCCTCGTTCAGCCGCGGCTCGTCCGCGTCCTGCGCGGAAAGGTCGTGCCCCGGGATGTACTCGGAGATGTCGAGTCCCGGTTCGGCGGAGGTCTTTTCTTCCCGGTCGTGCATGAGATACTTCCTTTCGTTGCGGGCGTTTTCAGGGGGGTCAGCGGAAATCGACGGGGCTGTTGCCGTGTCCGAGCGAAAGCCCGCGTTCAAGGGCGTCGGAGAGGCGTTCCTTGGCGCGCCGGATGCTTTCGAGCATGGGCAGCCCGGACGCCAGGCCGCACGCGATGGAGCTGGACAGCAGGCAGCCCGTGCCGTGGTTGCCGCACGGCGGCGCGACGCGAGTCGGAAGCCACACGCCTTCGCTCTCCACCGGCAGGAAATAATCGTCGAACGAACCGTCGGCGCGGTGTCCGCCCTTCAGCAGGACGGCGGTACGGAAACGTTTTACAAGCTCGGTAGCGGCGGATTCGATTCCGTCCGGCGCGGCGAGTTCCTCCGGATCGCGGCCGAGGAGCTTCGCGGCTTCCGGCAGGTTCGGCGTGAGGAGCGACACGCACGGCGCGAGGAGTTCGACGGCTTCAACCGTGCCGAGCGCTGCGCCGCTGGTGGACGCAAGCACGGGATCGAACACGACGTTCGCCGCGTTGAATTTCCGCAGGAGCCCGGCGGTCGCGCGGGCATGATCCGCGCCGGGCATCGCGCCGATCTTCACGGCGTCCGGGGGAATGTCGGACAGCACGGCTTCGAGCTGCGCCTCCAGAAACTCCGGTTCAAGGACCCGCACCCCGGTCACGCCCAGCGTGTTCTGCACGGTGAGCGCGGTCGGCACCGCCATCCCGTACAGGCCGTGCGCCGTGATGGCGCGCAGGTCCGCCTGGATCCCGGCTCCGCCGCTCGGATCGGACGCCGCTATGGACAGCACGGCTTTCATGCGCGGAACCATTCGTCGAGGCGTTTCAGCACGCGGTCGGCGTCGGCGAAATCCGCCTCGGTGAAGAACATGTCGGGCACGCCGGCGGTGCGGAGTCCGCACGAGCGCGCGGTTTCGAGGCAGACGGGGATGTCGTCGAAGAGCCATGTGGCGCTCCGGCGCGTGCCGAGGCGTTCGAGCGCGGTCCAGTAGAACGCCCGATCCTTCTTGTCGAGGCCGGTCTCGCCGGTCGTGATGATGTCGAGGAAAAGGTCGAGCAGGCCGTGTTTCGCGAGGATGGCTTCGACAGCCTTGCGGTCGCTGGCGGTGCCGATCACGAGTCGGAAACCGCGCCGCCCCGCCTCGCGCAGGAATTCCTCCGCGCCGGGTTTGAGCTCGCACGCCAGATAGCGCGTGTTCAGCATGTCGAGCAGGCCCTGCATCGTCTCTCCGGGCGTGATCTTCAGTCCGTAATCCCTCTGCAGATACGCCGCGCCGGCGGCCAGATCGGTGCAGTTCGCGAGCTGTTCGTCCAGGTCGGACTTCGGTTCCGCGCCGTTCGCGCGCAGGAAATCCGAGGCGAGCCCCTGCCAGACGCGCATGGAGTCGAGCACGGTGCCGTCGAAATCGAGGATCATGCCGGTCTCGTCCGGGAGCGTGAAATCCGCACGGTCCACAAGCGATTTGAGCTCGCGCGCCGCAGCCTTCACGTCCGGTGCGCCGAAGACGGCGGACACGACCGAGACGCCCGCGATGCCGCTGTGTTCGAGCTGGAGCAGGTTGCCCGCGTGGATGCCGCCGATGGCGACCGCGGGGATGTCCACCGCGCCGCAGATACCCCGGAGCGCGGTATGCGTCACGCAGGTGGCGTCGAGCTTGGTCGAGGTCGGAAAGACCGCGCCGACGCCGATGTAGTCCGCGCCGTCCTCTTCCGCCCGGACCGCCTCCGCCACGGTGGCGGCGGAAACGCCCAGGATCGCGTCGGGACCGAGCACGCGGCGCGCCTCGCGGGCGGCGGTGTCGCTCTGGCCCACGTGCAGGCCGTCCGCGCCGATCGCCAGCGCGAGCTCGAGGGAATCGTTCACGATGAACGGCACACCGAACTCGCGGCAGAGCGCCTGGATCGCGAGCGCATCGGCCTTGGCGGCCTCGAACGACGCGCCTTTCGCGCGGTGCTGGATGCAGGTCGCGCCGCCCTCGAGCGCGAGGCGGACGCGTTCGATCAGATTCGGGCCGTCGTCGGTGATGGCGTAGAGTTTGAGGTAATCATGCCTGGCGGACTTCATAATCGAGCCTTTCGTGGAGCGCGGTCACGTCGAGGTTGCCGACGGCGTCGAAGAGGCGCACGGCGAATGTGCCGCATCCTTCGCCCGGCTTCAGGGATTCGTACGCGATTTCGCCGCAGACGCCGTAGGCGGCGAGCGCGGCGGCGACCGCCTCGAAGATAAACTTCGGTTCGGCTCCGGCGTAGGCGGCGGCCAGGGCGGACAGCATGCAGCCGGATCCCGTGACCTTCGTCATGATCTCGTGGCCGCCGCGGATGACCGCGACGCGCCCGTCCATGCCGCCGACGAGGTCGATCGCGCCGGTCACGGCAAACACGCAGTTGTACTTGGCGGCAAGCGCACGGACGTCCTCCACGGCGCGGTCGAGCGTCTCCTCCGTGATCGCGTCGTCCGCCGAGGCGTCGACGCCGCGCGTGGCGCTTTTCAGCCCGAGCAGGGCGTTCGCCTCGGACCGGTTGCAGCGCACCACGGAGACGCCGCGTTTCAGGATTTCGAGCGAAAGTTCGGTGCGTGACGGCGCGCAACCGGTTCCGACCGGGTCGAGCAGGATCGGGATGCCGCGGCGGAGCGCGACTTCCTGCGCGCCCCGGATGGCGTCGCGGAAGGTGGGCGTGAACGTGCCGATGTTGATGGAGAGGGCGTCGGCCTTCTCCGTGAACTCGATCGCGCCGACCGGGTCGTCCGCCATGACGGGCGAGGCTCCGGCGGCGAGCAGCATGTTCGCGCAGCCGTTTGTGGTGACGACGTTCGCGAAGCATTCGACGAGCGGGCGTTTCTCCCGGACGCGTGAAAAACAGCGGATCAGCATCGAGTCACCTCATTTGTTCATTTCTTTGAGCTTGTTCGAGAGACGGACGGAGCAGAAGTCCGGGCCGCACATCGTGCAGTATTTGCCGGACGCGGCGTCCTCGGCGCAATGGCTCTCCTGAAGCGCGGCGCAGCGGTATTCGCGGGCGCGGTCCGGGTCGAGCGCGAATCCGAACTGGCGTTCCCAGTCGAAGTCCGCGCGGGCGTCGGAAATGGCGTCGTCGCGGTCCTGCGCGTGGGGTCTGCCGAGCGCGACGTCGGCGGCATGGGCGGCAATCTTAAACGCCACGACGCCGCGGCGCACGTCCTCGTTGTCCGGGAGCCCGAGGTGTTCCTTCGGGGTCACGTAGCAGAGCATGGCGGCGCCCCAATACGCGCCCGCGAGGCCGCCCATCGCGGCGACCATATGGTCGTAGCCGGGTGCGCAGTCTGTGACGACCGGGCCGAGGATGTAGAACGGCGCGTCGCCGCAGACCTGCTGCTCGCGCTTCATGTTCATCTCGATCTGGTTGAACGGCACGTGACCGGGCCCCTCGACCATCGCCTGGACGTTCGCCGCGCGGCAGCGCTGCACCAGCTCGCCGATCACGTCGAGTTCGCCGAACTGCGCCTCGTCGGAGGCGTCGGCGATGCAGCCGGGCCGGAGCCCGTCGCCGAGGGAGAGCGTCACCTCGTAGTCGCGGCAGATCTTCAGGATGTCGTCGAACGCGTCGTAGAACGGGTTTTCCATCTTGTGGTCGCCGATCCAGGCGGCGATGAGCGCGCCGCCGCGGCTCACGATGCCGAGCTTGCGTTTCAGCGCGGCGGGGATGTGCTTCGCGAGGAGCCCGGCGTGGATGGTCATGTAGTCGACGCCCTGCTTCGCCTGGTCCTCGACGACCTCAAGAATGGTGTCGCGGTCGAACTTGCCGGCGCCCGCGCGTGCGGCGATCTCGTAGACCGGCACGGTTCCGACCGGGATCGGGGACAGCCGGATGAGCTCCTTGCGGAAGAGCGCCAGGTCGCCGCGCGTACTGAGGTCCATGATGGTGTCCGCGCCGTATTTGAGGGAGGTCTCGAGCTTCTCGAACTCGTTTTTCGGGCAGCTGGACGTCTGGGAGTTGCCGATGTTGGAATTGATCTTGGTGCGCAGGGCGCGGCCGATGCCCATCGGCTTCAGGCTGGTGTGGTTCACGTTCGCCGGGATCACGATCGTGCCGGCGGCGACGCCGTCGCGGATGAACTCCGGCGAGAGATATTCCGAGGCGGCGACCGCCGCCATTTCGGGGGTTACGACGCCCTGTTTCGCGGCGTCCATCTGGGTCTTTTCTGCTTTCATGCGTGACTCCTTGTCGTTGTTGAGCAGGAAAGCATCCATCGGCAAATCCCTTCGCCGGCATGATCCGGATCAGGTCTCATGCGCCGTGTCCGGCGCATACGGGTCGAAGCCCTCCGGCTTCCTCTCAGCCCGCCTCGGCGGACTCCCCTGCTCATTTGGTATGTTGATTGTGTTTGGTTAAGTTCAGTTCACGATCGAGTCGGTCGACTCCTCCTGACGTTTCTGGAAACTGCCCGGCTGCGGATAGAGAAGGCGTTCGTCGAGCGCGAAGATCCAGCCTTCCTCCTCGCCGGGGTCGAGGTACGACTGGACGATCTTCCAGCCGTGTTCGTAGAGGTAGGACGCCTGGGAAACGCGCGGCCAGAGCAGCACGGCGTACTTCGAGCCGAACGCCTTGTAGACGTCCTCCGGGTACGGGTCGCCGCCGAGCCCGGGCGTGGTCGAGGTCAGCAGCAGCGTGCGGCGCGGGTCCTTCGAATACGAGAACATCGGGTCCATGCCCCACTGCCACAAATGGTCCGTGTCGTTGTAGAAAAGAGCCGGGAAATCGCTCCAGTCCAGGTTGACGACCGGACGCCCCTCGGGCACATGCTCCTTCAGGAACGCGACCATCTTCGGCAGAGGCTGGACCAGCACCTGCGGACATTCTTTGGCGAAGAGCCGCGAGGAATACGCGCCCAGACCGACCGACAGAACAGCCAGCAGGCACGGCACACCCCATTTGAACCTGCTGAGCGGCAGGCGGAACCCTTCGCGCGTCATGTGCTCCAGCAGGAGCAGAAACGCGATCGCGACGAACGGTCCGGCGTATTCCACGGAGCGCGCCGCCACAAAGATGCCGGCGGTGAACCCGCCCGCAAGCACCGTGACCGCGATGACGTTCGGGTCGATCTTCCACAGGCCTTTGCGTTCGACCAGACGGACGAACATCATCAGGATGCACCACGCCATGAGGTAGAGCGGAGCGATGGTTTTGTGGTACCCGAAACGCGGCGCGAGCATTTCGTTCGGTTTCGCGAGGCGGATGCCCGCCATCATCGGGGCGATCAGGGCGTCCCACGACTGGACTTTCCAGATGATGAACGAATTCGGGAACTGCGGATGCAGCGTGAGGCCGAGCAGGACGCCGCCGAGCGACAGCGCCGGCAGCCACAACTCGCGCCGGCCGCCGCATTTCAGGCGCGACAGCGCAAAGACCAGCGGGATGATCACGATGAAATGCGGATTCGAGTAGCTCCAAGCGAAGCAGAACGACAGCACGCCGACGACAGCCAGGCGGAACCGGAACGAGCCTTTTGCCAGCAGTCCGGCAGTGAACGTCAGAAACGCGATGGAAAGGATGTGCGGACGCAGCACGGAGAGGCGGAACGTGTAGTTCGGCACGATGACCGCGAAGAACGGCGAGGCGAGCAGCAGATAGAGCGGACGCACCCCGAGGCGCCTCGCCGCAAAAACACAGCCTAGGATCGCGAGGGAGCAATAGAACAGCGCGGCGATGTGGAACGGCGGATTCAGGGCCGCGCCGAACGCCTTTTCGACCGTGAAGATGACGTTCAGCCCGGCGTGATAAAGCAGCTCCTTGTCTGCGAAATGGTCCTTCCACACGGACATCTGCGTCCACGGGAACTCTTTCGCCGCATACACGCCCGGCCCGAGTTTCGCCATCATCGCATGGTACAGCGCGTCCTGCGAGTTTTCGCCGGACTTTATCACACAGACGCGGAGCGCGCCCAGCCACACGGCTGGGACCAGGAACGCGAAAACCAGCATGATCCGTCCTGCACGGCAAAGCCCGGCATGCGGACGCGCGGAAACCTCCGGAGCCTGTGCTTCGGCGTGCGACGTCTCCACCGATCGATCCCGCGGTATGTCCTGCTGAGTCACGGAACGGTCCTCTTTCTCCCGGTACGGGCGCTGGTTGCCTGATAAAAACGGATGCCCGGCATGCGGGCGCGAAAACCATAAACCTAATAAGATACAGCCGGAACAGGCGAACTTCAACCGGAAAGCGGAAGATATTCGTTTTTTTTTGAAAAAAAGCGTGCCGGGTGCTGGGAGGATATGCTTCGGAAACGATCTTTGAAAGCGCCCCATGGACGGCGACATTCAAAAAAACAGAAAAAACAGCCGAATTCATGTTGAAAAAACACGGAAAAAGATGTACATTACTTTCTCAATAAGATGATAAGACAACTCTTTCACGTTCCCCGACCATGCAAAACTTCTTATTACATATCATCTCCGGCCGCGTTCTTCATGCGGCGGTTTGGACGCTTCGCGCGGGACGGCTCCCGCTCCTTTTCCTGCTCCTTCTGATGTTCGTTGCCGCGCCGCTTTCCGCGCAGGATGCGGATGCCGCCGAAACAGAGACGGGAAATGCCGAATTGGAAGATGCCGAACCGGAAGAGGCCGAAACAGGAAAAGTCGAACCCGAAGAATCCGCGCCCGACCAGCCGGAAGAGGAATCCGGTTTTGTGGAGGCAGACCGTTCCCGCTGCATCCTGATGCTGCTCCCGTTCTCATCATCCTATGCGGAGCATGTGTACGTTTCGAATGCCGTATCGAAGCACGTGGCGTCAATGAACGGCAACTTCGTCGTGATGCAGAAAGAATTCGACATGCTGAACGTGTCGCAGGACGAGCTTCAGAGCCGGTTTGAAAGCCTGAAGCCCCTTCTGGAAAGCGGAAAAGTGGCAGCGGTGATCGGCATCGGCCAGGAGCTTCTTCCTCTGCTCTCCAGGAACGCGGCCATGATCCCGGAAAAAACGGCGCTGCTGCTCTTCACGGAGCGAAAGCCTCTGGAAACCGAATTTGCAGGCCGCGAGAATATCGGCGGCGTGTTTCTGGACAATCCGGTGAGTAAAACCGTCGACCTGGCTTTCCAGATCTTTCCAGGCACAAAACGTGTCATCCCGCTCGCAGGCCGTACGGAGACGGGAAAACGGTTCATCGAGGATGTAAAGGAAGCGCTGGAAAGCTCGCATCCCGGAACGGAATGCATGGTCATCGACAACAACCGGGTGGACACGCCCGAAATGATCCGCCGCGTCGTACAAAGCGGCAAGGATACGGAGTCCGTCGTCCTGTTCCATTCGTGGCACGGGCTTAACGCGGTGAACCTGGCGTCCCTGTCTTTCTTCCTGCAGCGCCTCTGCCTCAACCCCAATGTTCCGGTGTTCGCCGTCCATGATTCGATGTTTGCGTTCTCCGTCGCCGGCGGCACGGTGTGCCAGTCCGAGGCGTCGGCAGGCAAGTTGCTCAAGCTGCTCGACCGCTGCGTGCTGGACGATGTTTCCGCGGCGGAGGAGTGGGAGACGGTCGAGGCGAAGAGGATCATCACCGCCGGCAGTTTCCAGCGGTTCGGCGTCAGCCGCCAGACGAATGCGGAAAACCTGATGATCAGCATGGACAGCCAGTCGATGTTCCGCTGGGAGAATGCCCGCGCACTGGTCGCCATGACATTCTCGGTTGTACTGGTCCTGGCGCTTCTCTGCTATATCGCCGTATGGGACCACTACCGGCGCCGCCTGCTGAAGCTCCTCCGCGCCGTGTTCAAGCAGATCCCCAGCCGCATCGTCGTCGGCAGCCGCAACGGCATCGCGCACTTCATCCACGTGGGCAAGTTCGGCGAGGACAGCGGCGTCGTGCGGTTCCCCGTGAACGAACTGCCGGAATACGCGGACGAGACGTTCCGCCATGCCTGGGAAGAGGTCTTCGCCACGGGCGAGACGCAGAAATTCCAGATGGCGACGGGCAGCCGGCACCGTTCCGTGGAAATGGCGCTGTTCGAGAACAAGGAGCTCTTCGGGCGCGACACGGCGTTCTGGATCTCGCACGACGTCGAAGAGCTTCTGCAGGCGCAGAATGAACTGAAGGAAGGGCTCGCAAGCCAGGAAAAACTGAACGACATCTTCGCCGCCTCCCTGAAGAAGCTTTCCGCAGGCGGCACCGCGGTCGACATGACAAACGAAGTGCTGTCGTTCATCGTCCGCAGCGTGAAGGAACACATGAAGGCGGATTTCTGCTGCATCATGCGCTACAACTTCGAAGCCATGGGCATGGAGTTCTTCGTCAGCGAAGCATCCGACGGACTGGAAATAAACGCAAATACGGATTTCATCCCGTTCCCGAAAGAAAAGGACGACAATGTCCTGCATCGCCTGGGAGAGCATCTCCCGGTGGTGCTGAAAGACTATCCGGACTTTCTCCTGAAAAAACAGGACGCTGCCGCGCAAACGGGGAACAAACGACCGAAAAAGATCAGCCTGTGCTTGTCGCCTGTCTTCATCGACGGCAAGCTCTGGGGTCATATCGCCGCCATTCACCAGAAGGCGAAATACGAGTTTCCCGACCTGTATGTGCAGTTCCTTCAGGGCACGGCGCACGTCGTGGAGGCAATGCTCGAATACCGATTCATCCACTCCAGGCTTGAACGCGGCGAATACGAGAAACAGCTCATCATGGAGAACCTGCCGCTGCCGCTCATCCTGCTGGACCGCAACCTGAACCTGATCCAGCGCAATTCCGCGGCGCAGAAGGACCTGCTCGGATTCCCGGACGCGCTCCGCGACAATCTCTGCCACACCGTTTTCTGCAAGGCGAGCGTTCCGCCGGAGGACTGCCCTGTCCGCGGCGTGCTGAACGACTTCAAGCCGCACGTGAAGGCTCTGACGTTCAACGGCAAGGACTACATGGTCAACGCCTACCCGATCATGATCGGGGGCGAGCTGGCGAACATCCTGCTGGCGTGGTTCGACGTGACCGCGGAAAACGAAAACCAGCGCAAGCTGGAAGCCGCGTTCCGCGAAGCGAAGGACGCCAGCAAGGCGAAGAGCCTCTTCCTCGCGTCCATGAGCCACGAGCTCCGCACGCCGCTGAACGCCGTGATCGGGTTCTGCGAGCTCCTGCAGAACAACGCCCTGCCGCGCGAAAGCCAGCTCGAATACCTCAAGTCCATCTCCGTCGCCGGCCATACCCTGCTGGACCTCATCAGCAACATCCTCGACACATGCAAGCTCGAAACCGAACAGATCGAGCTCCAGAACGAAAAGACGGACGTCCGCAAGATCGTCACCGACATGGTCAGCATGTTCAAGTCGCTCGCCGAGAAGAAGCAGCTCGCGCAGCCGCTGGTGGTCCCGGACGACCTCCCGTACGTGGTGCTCGACCGCATGCGCCTGCGCCAGGTGCTGGTGAACCTGCTCGGCAACGCGTTCAAGTTCACCGACCGCGGCTACGTCGGCATCAAGGTCTCCTGCAAGATCCTGGAACAGGGCAAGTGCCGCCTCGCCATCGCCATCCGCGACTCCGGCATCGGCATCTCCCCCGACAAGAAGGAGAAGGTCTTCGAACCGTTCGTCCAGCAGGACGCCGTCCGCGACACGCACGTCTACAAGGGATCCGGGCTCGGCCTCGCCATCTGCGACCGCTACATCAAGGCGATGGGCGGCAGGATCGACCTGGACAGCGACGTCGGAAAGGGCAGCGTCTTCACGATCGTCTTCGAGAGCATCCCGTACATCACCCCGACCGAGGAGGAGCGCAACGCCGGAAAGAACGGCGAGGCATCCGCCGCGGAACAGCTGCCCGCGAATGCGTTCAGCGGGGCGGCGACGCCGCAGAAGCCCACGCCGAAAGTCGATCTGGCAGGATACAACGCGCTCATCGTCGACGACGTGCCGATCAACCTGAAGGTCCTCGGCGCCATGCTGAAGGGATTCCACCTCAACATCGTCCAGGCGAACTCCGGCGCCGACGCCCTGTCGAAACTGCCGGACGCCAAGCCCGACCTGGTGCTGTCCGACATGTGGATGCCCGGCATGTCCGGCGAAGAACTCGCGCGGAATATCCGGAACACGCCGAACGGCGACAAGATCGTTATCATGGCGGTGACCGCGGACGTCGAAAACCAGAACAACTTCGACATGTCCGTGTTCGACGGCATCCTCCTGAAGCCCGTCACGAAGACCTCCCTCGCGTTCGCATTCCAGGAAATGATCGACAAGGGCCGCATCACGCCGAAGAGCTGAACGGGCGGCATATCGGGCGGCATATCAGAGAGCATTCCCTGCCGCCCCACGTTCTTTTCCCGCGCCACGGAACTGTTTGAGCGGACCGGGCATTCTCCGTTTGCATTTCCCCCGCCGCGTGCTATATTATTGTTTGCTTATTTTTCAGAACCAGAAAGGACTTTTTGCGCCATGTCTCAGGAAAACTTCCTCCAGCAGAATTTCGCCGCCAGGATCGGCGGCTCCAACTTCGGCAAAGACACCAAGATTTACAAGTTCGAGAAGATCAAACGCGCCAAACGCGCCGCTGCCGCAGAGAACCCCGGCATCGAGCTGATCGACATGGGCGTGGGCGAACCCGACGACATGGCGTTCCCGTCCGTGGTCGCCCGCCTCGCGGAAGAAGCCGCGAAATGGGAAAACCGCACCTACGCCGACAACGGCTGCGCCGACTTCAAGGCGGCCGCCGCCCGCTACATGAAGGCGCTTTACGGCGTCGAGCTGGATCCCGACACGCAGATCGTCCACGCCATCGGCAGCAAGTCCGCCCTCACGCTTCTCCCGTCCTGCTTCATCAACCCCGGCGACATCGCCGTTCTGACCGTCCCGGGCTACGGCGTGCTCGGCACCTGGACCGAATACCTCGGCGGCGAAGTCGTGAAGCTCCCGCTCCTCGAGGAAAACGGGTTCCTGCCCGACCTGGAGTCCCTCACGGAAGACCAGCGCAAGCGCGCCAAACTGCTCTACCTGAACTACCCGAACAACCCGACCGGCGCGTCCGCCACCGTCGAATTCTTCACGAAGGCGGTCGAGTTCGCCCGTCAGAACCATATCCTCATCGTGAGCGACGCCGCCTACGCGCCGCTGAACTTCACCGGCAAGCCGCTGAGCATCCTCTCCATTCCCGGCGCGTTCGAGTGCTGCGTGGAGCTCCACAGCATGTCCAAGGGATTCAACATGACCGGCTGGCGTCTCAGCTGGGTCTGCGGCAATCCGCTCGCCGTGAAGGCGTTCGCGACCGTGAAGGACAACGCCGACAGCGGACAGTTCCTCGCGATCCAGAAGGCCGCCATCGCCGCGCTCGACGACCAGGCCGCCATCACCCCGGCGATCTGCGAGAAATACCACCGCCGCCTCGCCAGCATGGTCGAGACGCTGAAGAAACTCGGCTTCAACGCCAAGGTCCCCGCCGGCAGCTTCTACCTCTACGTGAAGGCGCCGAAGGCGACCGCGGACGGCACGCAGTTCGAAAACGGCGAGGCGTTCAGCCAGTGGCTCATCCGCAACAAGCTCATCAGCTCCGTGCCGTGGGACGACGCCGGACACTTCGTCCGCTTCAGCGCCACGTTCGTCGCGCGCGGCGGCATCGAGGATGAAAAACGCGTCCTCGACGAGTTTGCGCGCCGCCTGGGCGACTGCAAGTTCGTCTTCTGATCCCCGCCTTTTTCCGCTTCATTCACGCACAAGGAGCCGGTTTCCCGATGCACGCGTTCCGTTTCGACGACCTCGCCTCGACCGAATCCGGCTCTTCGTTTTGCCTCGATTCGAGGGAGGAAGCCCACCTCTTCCGCATTCTCCGGGCGCGCCCCGGCGAAACGGTCGCGGTCCTGGACGGACACGGCACGCTCGGAACGGCGGTCATCGAGGCGGATCATCGGCTGCGCCTCGAATCGAAGCGCACCGTGCCGCCGCCCGCGCGCCGTCTGCATCTCTACTTCGCGCCGCCGAAAAAACAGAAGCTCGACGCCCTGCTGAAACAGGCGGTCGAACTGGGCGTGTACGCGCTTGTGCCGGTCCTCTGCGAACGGTCTGTCGTTCAGCCGGGCGAAAACTCGGTCGCGGGCCGCTGGATGGACCTGCTTTTCGAAGCCTGCAAGCAGTCGGGCAATCCGTTCCTCCCCGTCGTCGCAACTCCGATGCCGTTCGCTGCTGCGCTCGCCCACGCCCGCGAGACGTGCGACGTCCTGATCACCGGGTCCAACCGCACGGGAGTTTTTCCCGAACTCGGCACAGCCTCCGACGTCGCGTTCTTCGTCGGGCCGGAGGGCGGGTTCACGGACGCCGAAACGGACGCGATGTTTGCCGCCGGAGCGGCCCCGCTCAGGATCGGGAACTGGACGCTCCGCGTGGAGACCGCCGCAATTGCTGGGCTGGGCGTGCTGAACGTCCTGATGAATCGCGGATAACACAGAATGCCCGTACGCGAGCGTCAGCCGCGTACTACCGCAGTTGAGGCTCAGCCTCATCGGGCTTGCGCAGGATGATCTCCGTGATCTCGGACGGGACGTCGAGCCGGAACATGAATCCGTTCCAGAGGCCCGCGCCGTTGCTCACGTACAGCGTCATATTCCCGACCTGATACTTGCCGGAGACGAACCCCTTGTTGGCGATCTTCACCAGCAAGGCGGGCAGTCCGGCGATCATGCCGCCGTGCGTATGCCCGGAGAGCTGAAGCGAAACGGGATATTTTGCGTAGTCGTGCGCGAATCGCGGCTGATGCGACAGCAGGACGACCGGAGCGCCCTCGGGAGCCCCGGCAAGCGTTTTGTCCAGGTCGGGCTCTTCACGTCCGGCGTGCCACTTGCTGCTCTTGTTTTTATCGGGCACGCCGGCGATCACGAGCTGCGCGCCGTCCTTTTCGATCACGATGTGGCGGTTGAGCAGCGTTTCGATGCCGACCGAATCAAGGAACTCGATCCACTCGTCGAATCCGCGGAAATACTCGTGGTTGCCGGGCGAGGAGTAGACGCCGTATTTCGCGTGCAGGTCGCCGAGCTGGTGCATGTACGGCTTGATCTCGTCCGGCTCCAGGTCGCCCAGGTCGCCGCCAAGCAGGATCAGGTCGGGATGCACGGCGTTTGCGCGGCAGACGACGGTCCAGAGGTAGAGATTCGAGCTGGTCCTGCTGATGTGCGTGTCCGTGATGTACACGATTCGGAAACCGTCGAACGCGTCCGGCAGGCCGGGGATCGTGACCGCCACCGGCTTGACCATGGGCGGACGCACCGCGCTGTATTCGCCCCATGCAGCCAGAAAGCCGGAAAGGACCAGGATGGCCGCGATGCTGTATTTCTGGTTCGGGATGCGGCGTTTTTTGAAGTGCATGACGAGCAGGACCATGTCCCGCAGGAAGAAGAACGGCGTGGAGAAGACAAGCACGCCGGAACCCCATGCGACGACCAGAAGCACCACGCGCGGCAGGATCCCGATGAAAATAACGAACTGGACCGCGACCGCGAAAAAGAACAGCCCCAGCGCGATGAGCGGACGGTATTTTTTGTTGACGGGCAGCGACAGCCCGATGCTGCACGGCGCGTATGCGACGGCGAGAAGAAGCAGTATGATCCAAATCATGAAAAACTCCGGATTGCTGGAATCTCAGAAAAAAGACGCGAAACAAGCCTCGAAACGGAAATTTCTTTAATTTAAACGCCTTTTCTTTTTTTTCAAGGTTTGATTTTTTGATTTTTCATAGTATATTGTAGGAAAAAACGTTTTCCGTCATTTTACCGCAACCAGAACCATGAGGTGCGTTATGAAATTGTTTACAGCAGTCGCCGCTATCCTTTGTGCCGGAGCCGCGGCGTTTGCGGCGGACTCCGCCGATGTAAAGGAATTCACGTTCGCCAACGACGTGAAGGTGTACGCCATCCGCGACAAGGCCACGACGATGAAGGGCACGCTCTTCAGCGACTATACCAAGACGTCCTCCCTCAAGAAGGACAAACTGGAGAAGGAATATCCCTCGTCCGTCAACTGCTTCGTGATGCGCTACAACTTCAAGACCTATCTCATCGACGCGGGCAACTTCGACCCGAAGGGATCGCTCGTCACCAAGCTTGCATCCATCAACATCCGTCCGACCGCGGTCGACTACATCCTGCTCACCCATCTGCACCCGGACCATGTCGGCGGCCTCGTCGACAAGGACGGCAAAGCGGTCTTCCCGAACGCGAAGGTCTACATGTCCTACGAGGAGTGGAGGCACTGGAGCCCGATCATCGCCAAGCAGAAACCCACCGAACTGCTCCGCCAGTTCCGCGACGCCTACAACGGGCGCATCCAGACTCTGAACTTCGGCGAACCCATCGTGTCGGGACTGTACGCAGTCAGGGCGGTCGGACATACTCCCGGCCATTGCTATTACCGTCAGGGCAAGCTCCGCTTCGTCGGCGATGTGGTGCACGCGGTCGACCTGCAGGTCGAACATCCCGAATACTGCGCGTCGTTCGACGCCGACCAGAAGCAGGCGTACCAGACCCGCGTGTCCTTCCTGGAGACCATGAGCAAGGAAGGCAACATCGTCTTTGGCGCGCATATCCCGTTCCCCGGCGTCGGCTACATCATGAAGGAGGATAAAGGATACAAGTTCGATCCATATTCCACGAAAAAATAACGCGGAATCGCCGGTTTTTTCTTTAAAACCTGTTGCAACCGTCTTTTTTTCCGGAAAAGCCCGATTTTTTTCCGATTTTTTGGCGATTTGCTATTTGCATTTCTCAAGAAATCCGGTATAATATATAGTGCATGCAGTTTCCCGCGCAGGGATGCATGCCTGAAATCCGACAACATACGACATAACATACCAAAAAACAAATAAATCGAAAGGTAAGCTCAAAATGAAACACCGCAACCAGGCGTTTACCCTCATCGAGCTGCTGGTCGTCATCTGCATCATCGCGATCCTGGCGTCCATGCTGCTGCCCGCTCTGCAGAGTGCACGAGAAAGCGCCAGCACCGCGACCTGCCTCAGCAACCTCGGCCAGTTCTCCAAGGCGTTCCAGATGTATGCCACGGGCTACAACGATTTCATGCCTGCGCTCACAAGTTCGCAGACCGGCTCCAGCTGCAGCTGGGAATACGCCCTGATCGACGCGCTCGGACAGGACCGCAACAAATCCCCGTTCAGAAACTCCTTCTTCTGCGACGCCGACGCCTCCAGCGAGACCGCGACCGCCGGCGGCAACAAAAAATCCTACAGCCTCAACAACCTTCAGGAAGCCATCCATCCGCGCATCCCGAATATGCTTGGACCGAACGGCAAGGAAGGCAAAGGAGACAACAACAAAGGCTATATCAGCGGCAACAAGACGACTGCCGTCCATACCGCTTCCTCTCTGATTATCATCGGTGAAAACGTTTCCGAAGGCAACAACATCGGCAGCGCCAAGTTCTCCAAGACCGACATCAACAGCCCCGGCTCCGCCAGCGCCGTTCACCAGCAGGTCTCCATCATCGTCAAGAGACTCAGCTCCCACAACACCGCGGGCGAGCTCTACCTTGACGGCCATGCCAAGCACATGAAGCCGCAGCAGACGCTCCCGAGCAAGGAAGGTCTGCTCATCTCCAAGAAGACGTCCTACGGCGACACCAACCCGACCGGCTGCGCCTCTATGGGCATTGGCGACTGGACCGACTGCCCGAAGCGCAAAGTCGGCCAGGACTGCAGCGATCCGGATACCTGCCACAAGAAATAATCTTACGGCACATCCAAACGCAAGTTCAGGCGGTTCCGACTCATCCCGGAGCCGCCTTTTTTGTCTCCGTGATGAAAGAATGCGGCTCGAACCGGAACGTTTTTTTTGACCTGGATTGCGCGGGAACCCCCCCCGGCATCCCTGCCCGCTTTTTCTGGTGTATCCTGTTTCCGAAAAAAAGTCGAAAAAAAGAAAAACTCAGCTTGATATTGTAGATTGCGCGTGATATAGTATAGCAAATAAGAGAACCCGGGGCCGCACGAAGCAGCCGCAGGGGATGCAGAAGCATCCTGCCACGGATTCCGCACGCAACAACTGAACCAAAGCTGCCTTAAGACGAGGCAGCGTTTCCATGAAAGGAACACAAAATGGCTTGTTTCACCGCTCCTCTCGCCGCCGCAGTCGCAGCCGGACTCGTCCGCCGCACCGTGAAAGACACCGGCTCCACGGAAACCATCAGCTGGGCAACGAAGCTCGGCTGGCTCGAAAAGCTCTCCTTCGGCGGATGCGCCCTGCTCGCATTCGAGCACATCTGGCACGGCGAGATCATCTTCCAGTTCCCGTTCCTGACCGGAGTCCGCGACGGCAACACCGCGGAAGTCCTGCGCGAGATCGCGACCGTCGGCGGCGCCATGACGGCTCTTATCCTTGCCGTCTGGATCGGCATGCTGGTCGTCAGCTCCGCCATCGTCAAGCGCAAAACCGCCGTTGCCGAGGGGTGACATTTCCGTCGTTGCACCCGAAACTTAATCCACAATCATATTTGAGGTCCAGAATATGAATCGAAGAGAGTTTCTGAAAGGCGCGGCCGCGCTTACCACGCTCGGCGCCCTGTCCCATCTCGCCGCACAGACCGGCATCACGCCGGCCGATGCGAAGTCGTCCGAACCCGCAAAGGAAGGCGAAGCTTCCAAGTCGAAGAAGGTCACCCGCCGTAAATACAAAAAGACCGATCTCACCGTGCCTCTGCTCGGCTACGGCATGATGCGTCTGCCGCAGAAGAACGGCAAGATCGACCGCGAAGAGGCACAGAAGCTCGTCGACACGGCGATGGCGGCCGGCGTGAACTACTTCGACACCGCCCAGCCCTACCACGGAGGCGAAAGCCAGCAGTTCGTGGGCGACGCGCTGAAGAAGTATGACCGCAAGTCCTACATGATCGCGACCAAGCTCCCGCTCTGGTCCCTCCGGTCGGTCGCCGAGGCGGAAAGCATCTTCAAGGGTCAGCTCGAAGCCTGCAAGACCGACTATTTCGACTTCTACCTGATGCATGCGTTCAATGCGAACAGCTTCCGCACCTTCGAGGATCTCAAGCTTTACGATTTTTTCAAGAAGCAGAAAGACGCCGGAGTCATCAAGCATCTCGGCTTTTCCTTCCATGATTCCGCGGAGGCTCTCGAGCCCATCGTGAACGCGCACGAATGGGATTTCGTTCAGATCCAGCTCAACTTCATCGACTGGGACAATCAGACCAACGCCAAGCGCATGTACGAGTTCCTGACTTCGAAGGACATCCCCGTCGTCATCATGGAACCGCTCCAGGGCGGCCGTCTCGCCAACCTCACTCCGGCTGCCGCCGACATCCTCAAGAAAGCCGATCCGAAGTCCACTCCGGCATCCTGGGCGTTCCGTTATGTCGGCTCGCTCCCGAACGTGCTCACGATCCTCAGCGGCATGACCACGATGGACGTGCTGAAGGAAAACATCGAGACGTTCACGGATTTCAAGCCGCTGACCGACGCCGAGCGCAAGGTGCTCGCCGAGGCGCGCGACGTGTACCTGGGCGTCTCCAAGAGCCGCGTCCCCTGCACGACCTGCAGATACTGCGTCAGTGAATGCCCGGTCAAGATCGAGATCCCGGCGGTATTCACGGCCTGGAATGACTTCTGCGAGAAGAAGGACGAGGCCGCGTTCAAGGAAGCCTACAACAAGCTTTCGGTCAAGGCAAGCGCCTGCATCGGATGCCGCCGCTGCGTCAGAAGATGCCCGCAGCAGATCGACATCCCGACCGAACTCCGCAAGATCGCGCAGGCTGCTGGCGACAAT
>JAFSZN010000050.1 GCA_017455665.1 Lentisphaeria bacterium | reverse complement strand
CCGCTGGAGATCAGGGGAAAGGCCACGGTCTCGCAGCCCCGGTCCGCCGCCAGTTCCAGAGAGCGACGATAGCAGGAGCGTAAGAGATGCTCCTCCCCGCAGCCGCCGCCCCGCCAGATGGGTCCCACGGTGTGGATGACGTATTGGGCGTGGAGGCGGTAGGCGCCGGTGATCTTCGCCTCCCCCGTTCGGCATCCGCCCAGGGTCCGGCACTCCGTCAGCAGCTCCGGCCCCGCGGCCCGGTGGATGGCGCCGTCCACCCCGCCGCCGCCCAGGAGCGAAGGATTGGCCGCGTTGACGATGGCGTCCACGGTCATCTTCGTGATATCGTTGCGCACCAATAAAAGAGGCATACCCGCCCTCCTTGTCGTTGATAGGATGAGTATACCGCTTTATTCGTTTCCGCGCAATATGGCTATGCCTTACAATGTACCGCGATGGCCCGGGCGGCAAAGTCCCCGGTGCCGGGGCCGCCCACCTTGTCGATATTCTCCGTCATGGTGCCGCCCCCGTCGTACATCTTGGACAGGCTCAACAGTATCTCGTCGGAGCAGGTGTAATAGTGCTCCGTGATGTACCCCTGGAGCTTATCTACCAGGGCCTGGGCCTGGGGCGAAGCAGGGTCCCGGTCCCGGATGGCCCCAAATTCGGCGAAGATGTCCATCATGCCCCGGGCGATGGCGTTGTTGTCCTCCCGGGTCCGGCCCCGGGATTTCTGCTCGTATTCCTTCCATTCCTTGGTCTGGCCCCAGGACGCCTTGGCCTCCCGGGCGTACTCGTCGATCTTCTTGGTGTCGAATGCTTTGAAGTCTGCCATTGGTTTCACCCCCACCAGTTTCATTCCCTTAGCTAAGTCGATCAGATTCTCTATATGCTCCTTCTGCAGCTCCAGCAGGCGGATCTGCTGGTCCAGGGCCCGGTTCCTGTCGAAGGTGGGGCTGTCCAGGATCGCCCCGATGTCCTTCAGCGGAAACTGCAGCTCCCGAAAGAGCAGGATGCTCTGGAGCCGGACGAGGGAATCCTCATCATACAGCCGATACCCCGCCTCCGTCACCGCCGCCGGCTTCAAGAGGCCCAGCTGGTCGTAGTGGTGCAGCGCCCGGACGCTGACGCCGGTCAATTTGCTGACCTCATGGACCGTCATCATGGTCATCGCCTCCCTTCGCCTATAAGTATAAACCCTGACGTTGCGTCAGGGTCAAGTCTTTTTTTCTGTGTACACGGGATGGGCGAGCCCAGGTTTCGCCACGCAGCCTTCGCGCCCCGCCGTACGGTTTCCAGGCGCGAAAGGCGGTTTCCCCCGTAGGGGCGATTCACGAATCGCCCGCCCAAGTTGCGCGTGAATGCGGGCCGATCGTGATCGGCCCCTACGGTACCGCAGCACAACCTTCGCGCCCCACCGTAGGGGAGGGTCTTGACCCTCCCGAGCCCCATGCACCGTTACAGCAGCGGCAGGATCAGGGAGGTCACATACGCCGCGGCGGTGGCGGCCAAGGCCACCTCGATGAGGGACCGGCGCTTGAGGCCCAGGAGCAGAGCCACCAAAAAGCCCGCCACGGCGGAGATGGGTTCCCCGGTGGAGGTGAAGATGGCGGGGACGGTCATGGTCCCCA
Organism: Lentisphaeria bacterium; assembly: GCA_017455665.1. Classification (GTDB taxonomy): domain Bacteria; phylum Verrucomicrobiota; class Lentisphaeria; order Victivallales; family UBA1829; genus UBA1732. Next base: position 63,751 of record JAFSZN010000050.1, on the reverse strand, counting down.
GCACCGCGAAGGGCATATAGTGGAGGACGCCCAGCAGAAAGGGGCTGGTGATCTTTTTGCGGAAGAAAGCGAGGGGCAGCATGCGAATGAGATAGGTGACGCCCGCCATGACGAGGAGATACAGATACAGCTTCATGCGTCCCCCTCCCCCGCCTTCACCGGCTGGAGCCAGGCGGCCATGCAGGCCCCGAAAACGGCGCTGAGAATGATGACGAACCCCTCCGACAGGAAGCGAAACAGGGGCACATACCGGAGCACCAGGCCCAGGCCCACGGCGGCCGATATGGCCAGCAGCACGCCCTTCTCCTCCATGGCTCCCGGCACGATGATGGCCATGAACATGCCGTAGATGGCGATGCCCAAGGCGGCGGACAGGGCCGGGGGGAGCAGCGTTCCGGCGAAGGCGCCCAGGGCCGTGCCCAAGGTCCAGCCGATCCAGGGCAGGCACCCCAGGCCCATCATATAGGGGAAGGTCAACAGCCCCTTGCGGGTGGAGGACACGGCGAAGATCTCGTCGGTGACGAAGAACGCCGCCAGCATCCGCTTCATCAGGGAGAAGTCCGGGTGGAGCTTTTGGGTCAGGGTGACGCTCATGAGGGCGTAGCGAAGGTTGATGATGAACTCCGTCAAGGCGAGCTCGATGAGCAGCCCGCCCGCCGCCATGACCGTGACCCCCGCCACCTGGCCTGCGGAGGTCAGATTGGTGCCGGAAAGGAGCACGAGCACCAGGCCCGGGATGCCCTGCTTCACCGCCCAGATGGCAAAGCCGAAGGACACGGACAGATACCCCAGGCCGATGGGGAGCCCGTCCCTGAGTCCCTCCCTGTATCCATATGCTTCCATGGGGATCACCTCGCAAAAAATATGGGACAGTATACGACACTAAGATGAAAAACGCAAGAGAAAACCGCAAAAAAGGAGAGACTTTGTCCTCGCCGCATGGCGGGCGGCGCACCGGGTCATCCTATAAGCGAGGTGATGAAAACAATGAAACTGACGCAAAAAGAATCCATGCTGTTGCAGGACCTCAAGACTTCGGAGGAGATCTGCATCGAGAAGTACGGCCAGTACGCCCAGAAGGCCGAGGACCAGGCCCTGGCGGATCTGTTTTTGACCATCCGGTCCAAGGAGGAGGAGCACCTGAAGACCATCAACCGCCTGATGGAGGGCACGGTGCCCATGATGTCCGGGAGCCAGAGCCAGCAGAGCAGCCAGCCCGGCAGCGGCCAGCCCGCGGAAAAATCCCACAGCAAGAACGACGAATACCTGCTGAAGGACGCCTTGGACACGGAGAAGCACGTGTCCAGCGTGTACGACACCTGCATCTTCGAGTTCACCGACGCCGGCGCCCGGTCGACCCTGAACCACATCCAGAAGGAGGAGCAGGAGCACGGCCAGATGCTCTATGACTACATGGCCGCCCACGGCATGTGCGCTTGAACCTTTAGCCACGGGAGGGGCAAGCCCCTCCCCTACGGCGGCTCGGCATGAAAGTTGCGCTTCTATGCCGTAGGGGCCGCGGCTTGCCCGGCCCGCAATCACATGCAACGAGGGCGGACAGGAACGCCTCATCCGTCGCAAACGCTTCCTTCCCCTTCCAGGGGAGGGCTTTTTTGCATGGAACGGGAATTGACAGCCGCCCCCCTTTCTTCCTATAATAGGCAATAAACGTACGGAAAGGTGTGGACGAAACATGGCAAGAGAGATCACCCGGGCGGAGGCTTGGGACCTGCTCACGAAATACAATCAGGAGCCCTTCCATCTGCAGCACGGCCAGACCGTGGAGGCCGTCATGGGCTGGTACGCGGACAAGCTGGGCTACGGGGACGAGAAGGACTTCTGGAAGCTGGTGGGGCTGCTGCACGATCTTGATTACGAGAAGTGGCCCGAGCGGCACTGCGAGAAGACCAGGGAGATCATGGAGGAACTGGATCTGGACCCCCGGCTCATCCGGGCCGTCGTGAGCCACGGCTACGGCCATAGGAACGACGTGAAGCCGGAGCACGAGATGGAAAAGGTCCTCTACGCCACGGACGAGCTCACCGGCCTCATCGGCGCCGTGGCCCTGATCCACCCCAACAAGAAGGTGGGCGAGGTGAGCTTGAAGTCCCTGAAGAAGAAGTATAAGACGTTGAACTTCGCCGCCGGCTGCTCCCGGGATGTGATCGAAAAGGGCGCGGATATGCTGGGCTGGCCTCTCGAACAGCTCCTGTCCGACACCCTGGACGCCATGAAATGGTACGAGGCACAGCAGGATGCGTAAAGAGTTTCAGGAGATTTTCGACGCGGTGACGGCCGGCCGGGAGGCGGACCTGGTCCGCCAGGTGAACGGGCAGCGAATCGTTCGCCGGTTCCTGCCCCCGGAGCGTCTCGTTCTGCTGGGCGGCGGCCACGTGTCGCTGGCCCTCTATGAGGCGGCGATACGGGTGGGCTTTGCGGTGACGGTGGCGGACGATCGGCCCGCCTTCGCCGGCTACGCCCGGTTTCCGGAGGCCAAAGAGGTCCTCTGCGACAGCTTTGAAGCGGCTCTGCCCCGGCTGAACATCGGCGCGGGGGACTTTGTGTGCGTGTTGACCCGGGGCCACAAGGACGACGTGACCTGCATGAAATATCTGCTCCGAGGAAACGAGCCCCGATACCTGGGCATGATCGGCTCCCGCCGCCGGGTGAAGGGGCTGTTCGAGCTGCTGGTGGAAGAGGGATATGACCAGGCGCGCCTCGCTCGGGTCCACGCGCCCATCGGCCTTTCCATCGGGGCGGTGACCCCGGCGGAGATCGCCGTGTCCATCCTGGCGGAGCTTATCGCCGTTCGCCACGCCCTGCCCGCAGGCGAAGGCCTTTTGCCCCAGCAGAACACGGACCTGGACGCCCTGCGCTTCCTCAGCGACGACAGTCGGCCCGCCGCATTGCTGCTGGTGCTCTCCGCCAAGGGCTCCACGCCGGTGAAGGGCGGGGCCCTCATGGGCACGGACAAGCTGGGCAACAGCGCCGGGACCATCGGCGGCGGCTGCGGGGAGAATCAGGCCATTTTGGCGGCCCGGCGGCTCATGGGCACGGGCCGAAGCCAGGTGGTCACCGTGGATATGACCGGCGACGTGGCGGCTCTGGAGGGCATGGTCTGCGGGGGCACCATGGACGTGCTGATCGAGGATCTGCCCGTACGGGAGGCGTAACCTATGGAGGATATGTTTTCGAGGACCCGGATGCTGCTGGGGGAGGAAGCTCTACAACGCCTCGCCCGTGCGCGGGTGGCCGTGTTCGGCGTCGGCGGCGTGGGCGGCTATGCGGTGGAGGCCCTGGCCCGAAGCGGCATAGGGGCTCTGGATTTGATCGACAGCGACCGGGTGGTCCTGTCCAACCTGAACCGGCAGATCATCGCCACCCGGGACACCCTGGGCATGCTGAAGGTGGACGCGGCCAAGGCAAGGGTCCTGAGCGTCAACCCCGACTGCCAGGTCAGGACCCGGCCCGTCTTCTATCTCCCCGAAACGGCGGATCAATTTGATTTCAGCCAATATGATTACGTGGTGGACGCCATCGACACCGTGGCCGGCAAGCTCCAGCTCATCGAGGCGGCCAAGGCGGCGGGGACGGCCGTGATCTCCTCCATGGGCGCGGGAAACAAGCTGGACCCCACGGCCTTCCGGGTGGCGGACATCTCCGAGACCTCCGTGTGCCCCCTGGCCCGGATCATGCGCCGGGAGCTCAGGAAGCGGGGCGTCGAGCACGTGAAGGTGGTCTACTCCACGGAACCGGCCCTCTCCCCCGCCCCTGCGGACGAGGACACCCACCGCCGGGCCACCCCGGGCAGCGTGGCCTTCGTGCCCTCGGTGGCAGGGCTCATCATCGCGGGGGAAGTCATTAAGGATCTGATAAAGGAATGAACCAAAACCAGAGAGCATAAAAGAGGGCTGTGCTTTTGCACATAGCTCTCTTTGTCTTCTTACGCTTGTCTTTTTCGGTTCCTTCTTCTCTTCACAGAAGAGCAAAAGGACCATTTTACTTTCGTTCGTTCACATACCGGCAGGCGGCCAGGGCGGCCACGGCGCCGTCGGCGCAGGCGGTGGTGAGCTGGCGGATGGATTTGCTGCGGCAGTCCCCGGCCACGTACACGCCGGGGGTCTTCGTCAGGCAGTCCTCGCCGGAGGCGAAATAGCCGTAGCTGTTGAGGTCGGCCAGGTCTGCGAAGGGTCCGTTCTCGGGGATCAGACCGATGGCGATGAACAGGCCCTCGGCGGGGATGGTCCTCTGCCACCCGGTGAGCCGATCCTCCACGGTGACGCCGGTGAGGCCGTCGTCGCCGGCCTGGACGCCCACGATCTTCCGGTTGGTCTCGATGGTCACGTTGGCCCGGTGTTTGAGGATGGTTTGCAGGGTCGCTTCGCCCGTGAGCTCCGGCAGATCCTGGAGGAGGATGACCTCCTTGCACTTCTCCGCCAGCAGGATCGCCTCCTGCAGCGCGGAGTTGCCGCCGCCCGCCACGCAGACGGTCTGGCCGGAGAAGAAATCGCCGTCGCACACGGCGCAGAAGGAGATGCCGTTGCCCACCAGCTCGTTCTCCCCGGGCAGGCCCAGCATCCGATGCTTCACGCCCGTGGCGAGGATGACGGCCATGGCCTCGAAGGCGTTCCCCTCCTCGGTCTTCACCAGCTTGCGGCCGTCCGCTTCTTCCACGGCCACGGCCTTCTCCAGCTCCACCTCCGCGCCCAGGGCCAAAATCTGCTCCAGCATCTTGTCGGCGAACTCGTTGCCGCTCATCTGGATGGTGCCGGGGTAGTTCTCCACCTTGGGGGAGTAGGTGATCTGGCCCCCGAAGCCGTGCTTTTCCAGCACCAGCACGGATTTGCCGTTCCGAAGGGCATAGAGCGCCGCGGTCATTCCCGCCGGCCCGCCGCCGATGACGATGATGTCGTACATGGTTTTTTCTCCAATTATTTTTGTGTCCCTTTTTCTTTTCAGGAGAAAAGAAAAAGGGACCGAAAAAGAAAAGCCAAGAAACAGTATTACTGATCGGGTGGATAGATGCTTGACAGCACAAGCTTTCGTTGCAAGCAGCTGATGAAAATACTACCCCTTATCCCAATCAAAAGTTCTTTGGGACGCACCCTTTCTTACAAGAAAGGGTGCGAGCTTTCAATACAATCCTTTATTTCTTCCCCATGAGCCAGCCCTTGATATCAGATACGCCGCGGAAGGAGGCGAACCCGTCCTTCTCCAGGAGCACCAGCGTGGGGGCCTGCTTCACGCCGTACTGGGCCACCAGCTCCTTGTTCTCGTTGGCGTTCAGGGCCGTGTAAGCCACGCCCGCCTTGTCGAGGAGCGCCATGGCCAGCTTGCAGTTGGGACAGGTGGGCGTCTTGAACAGCAGGATCGTGGCGTCCGCCTTCGCTTCCTCCACGGGCTCGGGCTGGACCTCCGCCGGCGCCGTGAACAGGGGCTTCTCCGCGGGCGCGCCCTCGGGCTTGGGGCCCACATGGGTCAGCACGGACCGGCCGATGTTGTAGACCTTCCGATCCTTGAACTCCTGGGCCTTGCCGTCGTTCCAGTTCTGCACGGGCCGATAGTAGCCGGTGATGCGGCTGTAGACCTCGGTCTTCTGACCGCAGATGGGGCAGGTGAAGTGCTCGCCCGTGATGTAGCCGTGATCCTTGCACACCGAATAGGTGGGGGACATGGTGTAGTAGGGGAGCTTGTAGTTCTCGGCGATCTTCCGGACCAGGTTGGCCGCAGCCTTCCAGTCGGGGAGCTTCTCGCCCAGGAAGGCGTGGAACACGGTGCCGGAGGTGTAGAGGGTCTGCAGATCGTCCTGAATGTCCAACGCGGAGAACACGTCCTCCGTGTAGCCCACGGGCAGGTGGGAGGAGTTGGTGTAGTAGGGCGTGCCGTTCTCGTTGGCGGTGATGATGTCGGGGAACTCCTCCTTGTCGTGCTTGGCGAAGCGGTAGGTGGTGGATTCCGCCGGGGTGGCCTCCAGGTTGTAGAGGTCGCCGTACTTCTCCTGGTAGTCGGAGAGGCGGTTGCGCATGTGGTTCAGCACGTCCTTGGCGAACTGCTGGGTCTCGGGATGGGTCAGATCCTTGCGGAGCCACTTGGCGTTGAGGCCCACCTCGTTCATGCCGATGAGGCCGATGGTGGAGAAGTGGTTGTTGAAGGTGCCGAGATACCGCTTGGTGTAGGGATAGAGGCCCGCGTCCAACAGCTTGGTGATGACGGTCCGCTTGGTCTTGAGGCTTCTGGCGGCGATGTCCATCATCCGATCCAGCCGGGCGTAGAAGTCCTTCTCGTCGGCAGCCAGATACGCCAGCCGGGGCAGGTTGATGGTTACCACGCCCACGGAACCCGTGCTCTCGCCGGAGCCGAAGAAGCCGCCGGACTTCTTGCGAAGCTCGCGAAGGTCCAGCCGAAGACGGCAGCACATGGACCGCACGTCGCTGGGCTCCATGTCGGAGTTGATGTAGTTGGAGAAGTAGGGCGTGCCGTACTTGGCGGTCATCTCGAAGAGGAGCTTGTTGTTCTCGGTCTCGCTCCAATCGAAATCCCGGGTGATGGAGTAGGTGGGGATGGGGTACTGGAAGCCCCGGCCGTTGGCGTCGCCCTCGATCATGACCTCGATGAACGCCTTGTTCACCATGTCCATTTCCTTCTTGCAGTCGCCGTAGGTGAAGTCCATCTCCCTGCCGCCGATGATAGCGGGCAGATTCTTGAGGTCGTTGGGCACGACCCAGTCGAGAGTTATGTTGGAGAAGGGAGCCTGAGTGCCCCAGCGGCTGGGCGTGTTCACGCCGTAGACAAAGCTCTGGATGCACTGCTTGACCTCCTTCTGACTGAGGTTATCTACCTTTACAAAGGGGGCAAGATAGGTGTCGAAGGAGGAAAAGGCCTGAGCGCCTGCCCACTCGTTCTGCATTATGCCGAGGAAGTTGACCATCTGGTTGCAGAGGGTGGCGAGGTGAGACGCCGGGGCGCTGGTGATCTTGCCGGGGACGCCGCCGAGGCCTTCCTGGATGAGCTGCTTGAGGGACCAGCCGGCGCAGTAGCCGGTGAGCATGGAGAGGTCGTGGAGGTGCAGGTCGGCGTTGCGGTGCGCATTCGCGATCTCGTCGTCGTAGATCTCGGAGAGCCAGTAGTTGGCGGTGAGGGCGCCGGAGTTGGAGAGGATGAGGCCGCCGACGGAGTAAGTGACGGTCGAGTTTTCCTTCACGCGCCAGTCGTTGATCTTCAGATAGTCGTCGATGGTGGTCTTGAAGTCGATGATCGTGTTGGCGGTGTTGCGGAGTTTTTCGCGCTGGCGGCGGTAGAGGATGTAGGCTTTCGCGACGTCGGCGTAGCCCGCCTGCACGAGCACGGACTCCACGCTGTCCTGAATGTCCTCAACGGCGATCAGGCCTTCCTTGATCTTCGGCTCGAATTCGGCGGTGACCTTCAGCGCGAGAAAGTCGATGATCGAGGGGTGGTAGTTCTTTTCCTGCGCCTCGAACGCCATCTTGATCGCGTCGGAGATCTTCGTGATGTCGAAGTCGATGACTTTGCCGTTGCGTTTCTGGACTTGGTACATTTTTTTGCTGCTCCTGTGTTGAAAATGTTATGATTGAAAAAATGAAAAAGTGTTCATGATTCCGCCCCGGACGTGTCGACGCCGCGCAGCTGTGCGTTCGGGATGAACTCCCGGACGGCTTCCAGCGCGCGCTCCATCTCCTCGTCCGGCATCGCGCTCAGCCCTGCGCCGAGCAGGTCGCCGGAATCCTTGAATTTCTGAAGGAAGTAATGTTCGACTCCGGCGTGCTCGCGTGCGAGCGCCGCCAGGCCGTCCACTGTATGGAACTGACGGACGACCGTCGTGCGGAGTTCGTAGTAGTCCAGCGGGGCAGTTTTGAGGTATGCCGCGCTCTCCGCGACGCGTTCCGCCATGCCGGACACGCCGGTCGTCTCGTCGTACTTTGCATAGGTATTCTTGATGTCCATCGCCACGGCGTCCACGAGACGACGTTCCACGAGCTCACGCAGGCGTTCCGGGAACGAGCCGTTCGTGTCGAGCTTGACGAGCAGGCGGTACGAACGCAGCAGCTCCAGCAGCTCGGCGAGGTCGGGACGCATCACAGGCTCGCCGCCCGTGATGCACGCGCCGTCCAGGATCTTTCCCCGTTTCGACAGGAAATCCTTCAGCTCGTCGAGCGTGATCATGGCGGAATCCTCCTGCGGGACCACGACGAGCGAGGCGTTGTGGCAGAACGGGCAGCGGAAGTTGCATCCGTGCAGGAAAATGGTGCAGGCGACCTTGCCGGGGTAATCCAGCAACGTGAGCTTCTGCAGTCCGAAACGTGAGTCGGCGTTCATTTGAGCGGGGAAAGAATGAATGGTGGCAAGAGTGGTGATAAACGGACGAAGACCACAACATCTTGTGGTGTTCCCGTATAATATAATCAATCCCTTGACAAATGCAATACCGAAACGGAAAAAATTCAACAAAAAATTATTCAATATTAATTTGTATTTTACATTGTGTCAAAATGGCACTTGCGATCCGCACCGACGAAAACAGTAAAAACACTGATAATCAGAAGAATAAATAAACTGCCGGATCCGAAGGGACTTTTTTGCGGAAAAATGCGGAACCGGGCTTGAAAAAACGGAAAGACGCGTTAGAGGGCGGGGAGAGGGATGATTGAGGTGTTGCACGCGCCGCGGTCAGCCCTCGGGGATGCCGCTCGAGGCGAGCTCCCCGTGGCGCGGCAGATAGCCGAACTTGTAGTACAGGAGGCATCCGAGCATGAGCGCGGGGAAGAAGGCGGCCGCGAGAAGCCCGGCTTTGAGGTCGTCGCCGCAGAACGCCGCGATCCTGCCGACGTACACGGGACCGAGGCCACAGCCGAAGTCGCCGGGCAGGGCGAGCAGCGCGAACATGGCGGTTCCGCCGAGCGGGATCGCGAGGGACGCCGTGCTGAAGACGCCCGCCCAGAGGATGCCCGCCGCCCAGCCGCAGAGGGCGCACCCGGCAAGCGCGAGGGGCGGCCAGGGCGCGAAGACGGCGGTGAGATAGGCGGCGATGCTGAGCGCGCAGCTCGCGATGAGGCAGTTGATGAGGTTGAGGCGCGTGCTGAACGCGGCGTAGAGCGTGCGCGAAAGCCCCATGAGGAGCGCGAAGAGGCACGGCCCGGCGAGGTCGCCGACCTCCTTCTTCACGCCCAGGGCGGATTCCGCGAACGACGACGCCCACTGGTTCATGCAGTGTTCGGACGCGCCCGCGCAGAGCATCATCACCGCCATGAGCCAGAAGACCGGAAGCTTGAAGAGCCCGAGGATGCCGAGTCCCTGTTTCCCCTCGGCGATCAGCGGCCGCATCGGCACGAACATGAAGTACACGCCGTCGAAGAGCGGGACCGCCGCCCACACATACGCGAGCAGCCGCCAGTTGTCCAGCCCGAAACGATGGAAAAAGAAGGTCGATCCGAGCACGACGATCATCTGTCCCCAGCAGTAGAACGAATGAACGAGGCTCATCGCGGCGGCCTTGCGTTTGAACGGGCACGCCTCGACGACCGGGCTGGTGACCGCCTCTACCACGCCGCCCCCGACCGCGTACAGCGCGACCGCGCAGGTCAAGCCGAGGAGCGGATTCGGCATGAGGTCGGGCAGGACCGTCATGAGCACGAGCCCGGCGGCGGAACAGAACTGCCCGATCACGAGCGTGAGGCGGTAGGAGATCCTGTCGGCAAGCTTGGCGCAGGCGAACGCCACGCACATCTGAAGCCAGAAATTCCCGATGAGGAGATACGTGAGCTGGCCCAGCTTCAGGTCGTAGGCGCGCATGAACCACAGGAAGAGCAGCGGCGCGAAGTCGTTGACGATTGCCTGCGTGACATAGCTGATGTTGCAGGCGTGGAGTGTATGGACGTAGCTTTCCCGGATGCTCATGGTGTGTTCAATGGTTGAGGGTTGATGGAAAAACACTCTAATAAAATAATCTCCCGCGCGGGCGATTTCAAACGCAAAAACGAAAACGGACTTGATTTTTGCGCGGAAACGTGCGATATTATCAGGCAGAACATTCACAGGAAAGGCGAACATGCTTCTCTCCATCGTAACCGTCACAAAAAATGCCGCCGGGACCGTGGCGCACGCCGCGGAATCCCTCGGGTGCCCATTGCCCGAGGGCGTCGAATACATCCTGAAGGACGCCGGATCGACGGACGGGACCTGCGAAGCCGTCCGCGCAGTCCAGCCGGACGCGGTCGTCGTGCAGTCTCCCGACCGCGGCATTTACGACGCCATGAACCAGGGGTGGGCGCGGGCGAGGGGCGAGTATGTGATGTTCCTGAACGCCGACGACCGCTATCTGCCGGGCGCGTTGGAGGAGATCGTGCGCGAGTTGCGCGCCAACCCGGACGCGGACATCCTGCACGGGTGCATCCGCGTGAACGGGCGGAAGTTCAGTCCGGCGCAGGGAATGTCGTCATTCCGCGGCGCGCGCATCTTCCATCCGGCGTCGGCGATCCGGCGGAGCCTGCTGGAGCGCCTGGGCGGATTCGATGTTCAGTGGAATATCTGCGCCGACCTGGACCTTTTCCTGCGCGCGAAGGAGTCCGGTGCGGTGTTCCGGTTCGTCGACCGGGAGATCACGGATTTCGCGCTGGGCGGCGTGAGCACGGTCCGGCGGCAGGAAACGGCGTCCGAGGTGCGGCGTATCCTGCTGAAACACGGATTCGGGCGTGTTTTCGCGGACGGATACTATCTTGCCGCGCGGCTGAGAGCGTGCGCTTCCTGTGCCGTCAAACTGGCAAAAGGCTCCTGATCCGCCGGGGACAGCCATCTTCAAACGGCGCCTGTCTGTTTGTCTCTTTTTGCACGTTTCCACCCGATGCATGCAAACTTTTTCCGATGCCGTGGATTATTGCGGACTTCACAGGATATTTTCGGAATCTTCATTTTTTTAGAAAAAACGTATTGACTTTCCTCGTCCGACGCAGTATAATAATGCATGCTTTTTCCTTTTTTATCCACCCTCAACCGTCCGGAGCAGACGCATGAAACACCTCATCCTCCCCGTTTGCATGGCGATCGCGGCGGCCGCCGCGGCAGCGTCCTGTGCGAACGAAAACCAGTCAATGCTTGAACCGCAGAAGATCAACATGAGCAAATTCGAAGAAAAGAACGGGTTCCGGCTCGAAGAAAACGGCGTCGTCACGAGCGTCGTCTTCTACTCGCCGGAGATCGTCCGCGTCACCAAGACCCCGTCGAACAGTACGAAAACGCCGTTCGTCACGCCCACCGTCATCCTGAAGCCGGAAAAAGTCCAGGTCGAGGTCAAAAAGACGGATGCGGCCTACACGGCGAAATCCTCCGCGGTGAGCGTGTCCCTGGACCGCAAGACCGGCGCGATCTCGTTCGCGAAGCCCGACGGCACACGCCTCCTCGCCGAGGATGCCGCCGCGCCGTTCAAGATGGCGCCCGTCGAGTATCCCAGCGGCAAGACGAACACCGTCACGGCGCGGTTCCGCGTGGACGCCGACGAGGAGATCTACGGGTTCGGACAGCCGCAGAACGACAAATTCTCCCAGCGCGGCAGCAAGTTCCCGATCCACCAGGGCTACCGTTTCGTCTCCGTCCCGATGTTCCAGACGGTCAAGGGCTACGGCGTCTTCCTCGACAACCCCGCCAGCGGCGAGTTCGAGGAGAAGGACAATGTCCTGAACTTCATGTTCAAGGACGGCGAAAACCTCGACTACTACTTCATGTTCGGCGGCTCCACGGACGGCGTCGTCGCGCAGATGCGCAAGCTCACCGGCGACAGCCCGATGCAGGCACTCTGGACGCTCGGCTTCTGGCAGAGCCGCGAACGCTACAAAACGCAGGCGGAACTGCTCGAAGTTGTCGAGAAATACCGTCAGCTCCACATCCCGCTCGACGGCATCATCCAGGACTGGCAGTACTGGGGCGAGGACAACAACTACTGGAACGCCATGCAGTTCCTGAACCCCGGCTTCCCCGAGCCGAAGAAGATGTTCGACCGCGTCCATGAGCTGAACGCGCACGCCATGCTTGTGATCTGGCCCGACTTCGGACAGAAGACCGAGCAGTTCAAGATCCTGAAGGAAAAAGGCCATCTCCTCGATATCGACACATGGCCGAACGACACCTCCGTCGGCGGGTCCGGCGGCGCGCGTCCCTACGATCCCTACAGCAAGGAAGCCCGCGAAATCTATTGGAGCTACGCGAAAAAGCTCCTCGACTACGGCCCCGATGCCTGGTGGATGGACTCCACCGAGCCGGACCACCACAACATCAAGGACGCCGACTTCGACCTCATGACCGAACAGGGCACGTTCCGCCGCGTCCGCAACCTCTATCCCTTCATGACCACCGGCAGCGTCTACGAGCACCAGCGCGCCGAGAATCCCGACGGCAAGCGCGTCTTCATCCTCACGCGCTGCGCCTACGCCGGCCAGCAGCGCTTCGGCACGAACACCTGGTCCGGCGACACCGTCACCAGCTGGGATTCCCTGAAGGACCAGATCGCCTGCGGCCTGAACATGGCGCTCGTCGGCCTCCCGTACTGGAACGCCGACATCGGCGGCTTCTTCCTCTGGAACTACCCGAACCGCAGCCGAAACATCGCTTTCTTCGAGCTTTACGCCCGCTGGATGCAGTTCGGCGCGTTCACGCCCATGATGCGCAGCCACGGCACCGACGGTCCGCGCGAACTGTACTTCTTCGGCAAGGAAGGCGATCCCGTGTACGACGCCATGCTCCGCGCCATCAAAACGCGTTACGCGTTCCTCCCGTACATCTACTCCATGATGCACGACGTCTCCGCGAACCGCGGCTCCATGATGCGCCCGCTCTTCGCCGACTTCCCCGCCGACAAGAAGACGCACAAGCTCGACACCGAGTTCCTCTTCGGCAAATCCCTGCTCGTCGCCCCGATCGTGAAGTCCATGTACCTCGCGAACAATCGCATCGACGTCTCGAACACGAAGAACTGGGACGTCTATCTGCCCGCCGGTTCCAAGTTCATCGACTTCCACTCCGGCAAGTCCTACGAGGGCGGACAGACCGTTACCATCGCCGCTCCGCTCGACCTCGTGCCTCTGTTCGTGAAGGCGGGCAGCATCATCCCGATCGCCGAGCCGGTCGAATACGCCGAGCAGAAGAAGTGGGACGACCTCGAGATTCGCGTCTATCCGGGCGCAAACGGCTCCTTCACGCTCTACGAGGACGAGTTCGACAACTACAACTACGAGAAGGGCGCGTTCAGCACCATCGAGTTCACGTACAAGGACGGCACGCTCACCATCGGCGACGCCGAGGGCTCCTTCCCCGGCATGCTGAAGAACCGCACGTTCCGCGTCGTCCTCGTGAAGGAAGGCGTCGGCGTCGAGGAGACGCGCACCCCCGCGGAGAAATGCAAGACCGTCAAGTACTCCGGCAAAACCGTCTCCATCAAGCTCTGATCGACAAGTCGGGCTTTTTGAAGCAAAGATCAGGCCGTCCGGTTCATTCCGGGCGGCCGTTTTTCGTCATATGCGCCTGGGCGCATGCACATAAAAACGGGGACGCCTCCCACCCCCTGGGAGACGCCCCGTGGAACAATTCGCTGTTTTCGGAAGCGGTCCTGTGCTGCCTCAATCCTCCACGAAGAGGTCTTCGTCGTCGAACGGGCGAACGTGGAGTTCGCCGGATTCATCGTAAGTGATGGAGGTGTTGACCGTGGAAGCGGTGGGCGGCAGAGGGACGATCTTGCGGTTCGAGGCGTGAACAGGGTTCTGAGCCGTGAAGCCATATCCGAATCCGTTGAAATCGACCGCGGAATAAGCGTCGAAATGATGTCCGCCGAATCCGTATCCGAACTCCATGCCGGGAGCGAATCCGCCGAATCCGCCGAATCCGCCGAACCCGTATCCGAATCCGTTGAAGTGATGGAATCCGCCGAACCCGTATCCGAATCCGTTGAAGTGATGGAATCCGCCGAATCCCATGTAGTCATCGGTGTGAGCATAGGCGTTGACCGAGACCATGCCGGCGATCGCGGCGATGAGGAAAAGAGCGGAGAGCTTATTGACAAAAAGATTGGAGATGGATTTCATTGCAGTCACCTGATTGTGTGTTGGTTGTGTTTTTGTTTGTTCCGTTGCGCGCTTCTGGTCAATTAACGCTCCCAAGGCGCGGGATATTGTGCCGGGCATCCATTTTTTTTCAAAAACCGGGCACGGGGAAACCGTATACCCTAAAGGGTATCTTTTTTATTCGGGATTTGCTGTGTGTTCAATATGCCTTTTCCCGAAACGGGATCAAGCCGCGCCCGAAGGCCCCTCCTCCGAAAAAAGCGGCGGACCGGGATCCGGCATTATTTCCTGTTTCGGACGATGATCACGCCGATCAGGATCCCCCAGAACACGAAAAAGACAGCCGAGGCGATGAAGACCGGAAGCCAGCCGATGTTGAAGACCAGCGTCAGGGCAAGCGCGGTCACGATGCCGCCGCCCATGAAAGGCTCGTGAAGCAGCTGTTTGTAGCCGAATGCCGCGGTCGCGTCGGTCTTGTTTTCCGGGTCCACGGTTCGCAGCAGCAGAAGCCCCGTCGCGGTCACGCCGAGCGACTGCCCGAAGTCCGCGATGGCGCGTTCGAACCAGGCGTTGCGGAAGAGTTTCGGCGCCACGAAGAGCACCATCAGGACCGAGAGCAGCGCGCCCGAGCCGATCAGGATAAGCAGCGGCAGCCAGTTCTGCAGCACGACTTCGATGCGGATCGTGGCGATCGCGGAGACCACCAGGAAATCCAGCGAAGCGCCGGAGATGCGTTTCATCTGGTCGCCGTTGATCAGCGGCGCGATGCGGAGCCGCTGGAAAATGTGCTGGATGATGAGTCCGCCGATCATGCAAAGCGGGAAAAGCGGGAATCCGGAGAAGATGCGGATGGACGCCTTCGGGAAGATCGCGGTTTCCAGGTGGCGGCAGCCGAACAGGATCGCATAGCCGATCGCCACTGCCGCGCCGATCAGGGCGCAATGCCACGCCAGCGAGTCGATGGAGTCGCACAGCACCGTCTGTCGCCCCGCCGAGGGCTGTTCCCGGCGGCGGTAGATGCCGCGCATGTGCAGGCGGTCCATCTCTTCCAGCGGCATGAAGTCATGCACATAGCCGCGCCGGTTCGCCCAGTTCACGAGGACCATGCCGATGATGATCGCGATGATCATGCCAACAGTCGCCACGGTGTACCCCAGCGCGATGCCGTCGCTCCAGTTGTATTCCTCGAACACGGATGCCATGCCGCCGACCGTGCCGTGTCCGCCCTCGAATCCGATCTCCAGCAGGTTGCCGAACGCCGGGGAAAGCCCGAAGGCAGGCATGAGAACGAATCCCGTCAGGCCGAGACCGAGCACGTATTGCCCCCACGCGATGAACTGCCCGAAACAGAGCTGCGGGAACGCCACCGCGATCATTCTGGAAAGCTTCGGCGCGGTCACGCCGAGGAAAAGCCCCGCAAAGACCACATTGATGAGGAAGCCCGGCAGTTTGCCGATGGCGGAGATGACGTCCGACGGGACCAGACTGGGAAAACCTTTGAAGACGGCAAGCGCGACCGCGCCGCCGATGATGGAGCTGGGCAGATAGAGTTTTTGGAGGAGGGGGATGAAGGCGCGAAGGATCTTTCCCAGCACCAGGAACAGTGAAAGAATGCAGAAAACCAGTACGGCGGTCATAGGGGGTCTTTCTGAACGTTTGTGGAATGGAACCCGTTTCGGATAAAGTCTGGTGAAAAAGGATGCGCGATCACGCCTCGAAGCCTGTCTTGAGGCGCGTCAGGCCGGTCAGGTAGAACGACCCGTCCGGCAGGCGCCGGATGGCGTCCGCGGGCGCCTCGATCATCTGTTCCTCCAGCGTGCGCCGGAAGAATGCCGTGTCGGCATCGTCCGGAGCGGAGGGAACAGCCTCAAGTCCTGCCGGAAGCGGCTCAAGCCAAAGCTCGTCAGGACGTGCGAACGCGACAATGCGGCGATGTTTGATCCGCAGAGTCTGCAGATAGATGCTCCGCAGATAAAGTGTTTCCGCTTCGGCTTCATCCTTCGCACGGAAAAGTTCATGGCCGGCCGGCAATCCGTGCGCGGCGGCATCCTTCGTGATGAGGGGGCGTCCGAGCCAGTCTTTCCGCAGAAGCATTGTCCTGCCGGGCGCGCCGGGGCAGGGGATGGCATCGGCGAATTTCGAATAGCCGCCCAATGCCTGGCCGCTGCGCTTTTCCCAGGTTTCGACAAGGTGGCGTGCCGTGCGCATGATCTCCGAGAAATAGAACGTTTCCGCCTCGGTGTCCGTCTCGGCCGCGCCGAGCTCGCGGATGGCATGCAGCAGCTGCGTGCGGGAGAGCCCCTCGCGGAGCGAGACAATGCACCGGCACATGAATCTGCGTGCGGCAGGCTCGACTTTACCCATATGGCTGATCGCAATCAGGTCCACCCATGCAAGTTCGTGCTTTTCGGAATTGTACAGGATATTGCCGAAATGCATGTCGCCGTGATAAAAGCCGGCGTCGAAGAACTTCCGCAGGAATGATGTGATCTCCGGAAGAACGCCGTCGAAACTCTCTCCGCCGTAGACGACCCGCGTGTAGAAATACTCGTCCATCGTGATAAATCCGGGCTTGGCGCGTGTGATCAGCACGTTCGTGCCGCCGAGCTTGCCCCAGCCGATGCATTCCACGGCGGGGATCCCCGCCGCCGCCAGGCTCTGTCCGATCTCGTACTCCGCGCCAGCCTTCGGATGCAGACGGTTTCTGAACGATGTCATCAGATTGGTCGCGAGTTCGAATTTGAGGAAGTAATCCTCACAGTGGTACACCGCGCGGACCGGGGTGCTTTTTACCAGATGCTGTGCGGACAGGACCAGACCGCGGACTGTTTCGGCGGTCTTTTCGGACGGGATATGCCATTCCCAGTGTTTGGAGCGGAGAAGATCGGGCGGGAGGGTAGTCGGTTTCATCGAATCTCTTTCAGCTAGTCGTTTTTATTCAGTTTAATATAACACCGCATCAGGAAATATCAAGCCGGCGAACGCCAAAAAAAAGATTCGGATCCCGACTGAAAAAACGATTCGGGACTTGCCAATAGAGGATCAGCCTGATTTCCGTGTCTGTGAAGTCTTTTTTTGAGGATAATTTCACGATTCGCTTGAAAAAAAAACAAAGTGAGGGTATATTTGTATCTATTCTTTTTTCTTACGAACGGATCGAGGCAATCGCAAATGATGTTCCGCACGACAGCCGGTTTTGAACAGCGCGACGGGGAATTCTCCGCCGCGGCGTTCGCGTCTGTCCGCATTGCCATGATCCGTACCGCGTCCGATGCCATTATCGACATCATTATTACGAAGGCCGCCCGTTGAAACCCTTTGCACAGGGAAGATACGGGTGGTCCGGACGTGTTTCCACCCGTATCCGGATGCCTGATTTTTCCTGAGCAATCCTAATACAAACCAACACAAGGATCGCAAGACATGGAAAACAAAGAACAGATCTCCATGAGAGTCCGTGAGCTCAGGGCTCAGAAAAACTTCACCGTCGAACAGATGGCGGAACTCCTCGGCGTCACGCCGGAGGAATACTCCCTGTTCGAAAGCGGAGCCAAACAGGCGCCGTTCTCGTTCTACTACAACTTGGCAGGACACTTCGGACTGGACGTCTCCTCCGTCATCAGCGGCGAAGCTCCGAACCTGGCCCTGTATACCGTCACGCGCAGCGGCGAGGGCTTCCCCTTCGTCCGCCGCCCCGAGTTCTCCTATCTGCACCAGGCGATCCGCATGAAGGACCGCACCGGCGAGCCGTTCATCGTCACCGCTCCGCCCGCCGGCGAGAACGAGCCGCTTCAGTATTCCGAGCACAACGGCCAGGAATTCGTCCTGATCCTGTCCGGTTCGCTGAGGGTCTTCCTGCACGGCAAGGAGGAAGTCCTGAACGAGGGCGACAGCATCTATTTCGACGGCCGCGAGGCGCACGCCATGCAGGCCGCCAACGGCAAGCCCTGCAAGTTCCTCTCCATCGTCATGCACAGCAAATACGACGACGAAAAGCCCGACCGGTTCGCGTTCGTGCCGCAGCCCGTGGTCAAGGAACCCCCGACCGGCGCCCGCCGTCTGCTGTACCAGGAGTACATGGAGGAGGAGTGGAACCCGGACGGCACGCTGAAGAACGTGCGTTTCCATGTGCCGGACGACTTCAACTTCGCGTTCGACGTGGTGAACCGCCTCGCCGCCGAGTGCCCGGACAAGATCGCCATGAAGTGGGTCTCCAAGGACAAAGTCTGCCGCGACTTCACGTTCCGCGACATCTCCGAAAACGCCATGCGCTGCGCGAACCTGCTGCATTCCCTCGGGATCCGCAAGGGCGACCGCGTGATGCTGGTGATGAAACGCCACTACCAGTTCTGGTTTGTGCTGAACGCGCTCCACATGATCGGCGCCGTCGCCGTCCCGGCCTCCTGCCAGATGACCGCGCACGACTTCGAATACCGTTTCAAGAAGGCGGACATCCGCTATGTGGTCTGCTCCGCCGACGGCAACATCACGAAGGAAGTCGACGAGGCCGCCGCCGTGACCGGGATGACGCTCAAGCTCACGGTCAACGGACAGAAGGACGGCTGGCTCGACCTCGACGCCCTGTATCCGAACTTCCCGCCCGTCTTCCAGCGTCCCGCCGGCCACAAGACCACCGATCCGCTGCTCGTCTTCTTCAGCTCCGGCACGACCGGCTATCCGAAGATGGTCGAGCACGACCACGCGTATCCGCTCGGGCACATCATGACCGCGCGCCACTGGCACAAGGTCAACCCCGACGGCCTCCACTTCACGGTCGCCGACACGGGCTGGGGCAAGGCGCTCTGGGGCAAGATCTACGGACAGTGGCTCTGCGAAGCCGGCGTCTTCACCTTCGACTTCGACCGTTTCCACGCCGCCGACCTGCTCCCGATGTTCAAGCAGTACGGCATCACCACGTTCTGCGCGCCGCCGACCATCTTCCGTTTCCTCGTGAAGGAAGACCTCTCCCACGTCGACTTCTCCACGCTCGAACACGTCACCACCGCCGGCGAGGCGATGCCCGCCGAGGTCAGCGAGGCGTTCGCGCGCGTCTCCGGCCAGCTCCCGTACGAAGGATTCGGACAGACCGAGACCACGCTCACCATCGCCACGCTCGCCGACATGAAGCCGCGTCCCGGCTCCATGGGCCGCCCGAATCCGCAGTACGAGGTCGTCCTGCTCGATCCCGAAGGCAATCCGGTCAAGACCGGCGAGACCGGCGAGATCTGCGTGAAGGCGGAGCCGGACGATCATCCGTGCGGACTCTTCTGCCAGTACGTCAAGAATCCCGAGGACACACAGAAAGTCTGGCACGACGGCTACTACCACACCGGCGACCAGGCGTGGCAGGACGAGGACGGCTACTTCTGGTACCAGGGACGCGCCGACGACATCATCAAGACGTCCGGCTACCGCGTCGGCCCGTTCGAGGTCGAAAGCGTCCTCATGGAGCTGCCGTACATCCTCGAATGCGCCGTGACCGGCGTGCCGGATCCCGTCCGGGGCAAGGTCGTGAAAGCCACCATCGTGCTCGTGAAGGGCAAGGAAGGCAGCGACGAGCTCAAGGAAGAGATCAAGAACTACGTCAAGACGCATACCGCGCCGTACAAATATCCGCGCATCATCGAGTTCGTCGCCGAGCTCCCGAAGACCGTCAACGGCAAGATCCGCCGCGCCGCGATCCGCGAGCAGAACGCCGCCGCCGCTTCGGCGGAAAAGAAGAGCTAAGGAGGCGAACGCCTCCACTGCGGCAGTGCCCGGCTTCGCTCGGGCACAAGGAATCAGGTTGCCACAACAGTCCGTGGAAAGCCGTAAATGCTTTCTACGGGCTTTTTATGTATACAGGCTAAAAAAACGAACCCCTGCCTCGAATATGATTCCGGGGCAGGGGAGATTCTTTTTGAGGAAGAAGCAGGGCAGGGGAGGGGTCAATCCTGTGCAGGTTCGAAGTAGACTTTCACACGGCGCGTACGCGGTCCGTCGTACTCGCAGAAATAGATGCCCTGCCAGGTGCCGAGCTCAAGACGTCCGTTGCGGAACGGCACGGTCTGGCAGAATCCGGTCAGGATCGCCTTCAGATGCGCGTCGCTGTTGCCCTCGCAGTGCTGGTAATACGCCTCGTCGTGCGGGATGAGCGAGGAGAGTTTCTGCAGCACGTCGTGCTTCACGTCCGGGTCGGCGTTCTCGTTGATCGTGATCCCGGCGGTCGTGTGGGGGCAGTAGATGTGGCACATGCCGCACGCCATGGACTGCGGCAGCACGCGGTTGACGTCCTCGGTGATGTCGATGATCTCGCAGTGACGGCTGGTCTTGACGAAGAATTCTGCCATGATGGATGGTTCCTTTCGATGGATGCTTGTTTGATTCGTTTCCGACAAATAATATACTGCGCGCGATCCCTGTTTGCAAGCGCGTGAAGCGGTTTTTGTGCCGGACAGGGCAGGGCTGATCCTTGATTCTTTCTTTTTGACGATCAGATTTGTGAGATGTTTTATTGAAACTAGTTTCAATAAAGTTTCAGAAAAGTTTCAATTTGAGCTTGACTTTGGCTGGGATACGTACTATATTTTCCCGGATTCGGGAGGATGCCTCCGCAAACGGATTCAGGCGCCCGGATCCGGCATCGAATCATACACTTCAAATCTCGAAAAGAAAGGACCGCGCATGAACCGCTCGCCGCCCGATGTGTCGTACAATTGTACGACAGAATCCCCAGACACATCCACCTTATTGAACATGTACCCCATCCATAAAAACGTAAACGGAAGAAAGATGCGGACGTTATCATGAGTGAATACAACGAAGAGATCGGTTCAGATCATGGCATCGGTATGGACCAGATCCTGCGCGAGGCGGAATACGACACCGCCTCGTGGAAAAAGAATGACATGCCGGGAACCGAAACGCTGCGGCGGATGATCCTGCTGGCGGACTGGGCAAGCCGGGAGCCGAAACGCTGGGCCGCCTACAAGATGTTCTACTACGAGAGGGTGGGCAACCCCACCGTCATCGCGCAGAGACTTCACGTGGCGGATCGCACCGCGCGGCGGTATCTGCTGCCCGTCCGGCTCGGCAGGCCTCTCCGCCACAGAAGACGGACCGCGAAGAAGGCGCTCCGCCGTCTGTCACATCAGAGCAGAGGAGGTGGTGACCTCGGGCTGAATACGCTGTAAGTCCCCTCGATCTCAGATCATGGAACGGGTGTCCCGTTCGATCCGGGATCCCGCCATGACCGGGCGTCCTGTCCGGAGCAGTTTTCCTCAATATGGAAGGCGGCTTCGGGCAGGGCGCTTTTTCTTATGCTTTGTCCGCCGGGGCAGGGGGCGGCTCAAGTTTGTTTTCGTTTTCCGCGATGAACCGGGTATGGCACCGCATGCAGACGTGATGCTCGAGGTCGAAGTTGTCGATCGTGCGCGGCGTCAGGCAGTACGGACAATGCCGTCCGCTCCGCCACGCATAGAGCAGATGCCACGGGATTCCGAGTGCAATGAACGCCGCCTCGAAGGTAAAGTATCCGTAGGGCAGCATCGGATAATGGAAGTCGAACCATCTGTCATAGCCGTGCATGCAGTTCGCAATCAACCCGACGATCATCGCGGGGAAAACAAAAGTCTGGAGGAATCCTTCCCAGTGACTGGTAAGATTTTCCATCTTCGCCAGCCAGCTTTCCGGCACGGGATACGTCCTGAAGATCATCGGCTGGCGGTCCTGTTTCTTCTTTCCGGTCAATTCGCGCAAGTCCGCGTGGAAACATCTGCCCCGTCTGCCGTTGGTCAGATCCGCGATCAGTTCGGCGGGCACGAAGATGATCAGTCCGAACAGGATCACGCAGCTGAAACCGAATACGGCAATAACGAGAGGGACGGCGATCCCATAAAATGCATCCGGAGAAAGAAATCCGAATGCGGCAAACGCGAGCGACGCGATCCGCCACGGTCCCACGATAAAAAAGAGCCTTTGGATGGATAAATGATGGGCTTTGATTCTCATTTCCCGTTCTCCTCCGGGGCCGGGGACGTTTCGTTTGGTGTTTCGGTTTCGTTTCCCGCGACGAAGTGGGTATGGCACCGCATGCAGACGTGATGCTCGAGGTCGAAGTTGTCTTTCGTGCGCGGCGTCAGGCAGTACGGACAATGCCGTCCGCTCCGCCACGCATAGAGCAGATGCCACGGGATCGAGAGGACGGCGAACAACACCGGATACCAGTAGAACCCGTAATCGTTCGGATCGCGCCAGTTCATATAATCCTCATATCCGCGCGTCAAGATATAATGAACAAACAGGAAGATCAGAACGGGATAAACGACGATCTGATCGAATGCGACCCCGCGGCCGTAAGAGTCTTCCATCTTTGAAAGGCATTCCTCCGAAACGGAAACCGTCCTGGCGACCTTCGGCGTGCCGTCTTTGTTGCGGCGGAAACACGACGGAATGATGTCCCGGCGGAAGAACGCCGGAAACGGAGCGACGAGGATGTAACAGACAAACGTGAAGACCGACAGGACGATGAATGCCGCTCCGCAGAACAGGAAAAGCACCAAAACACACGAATCCACATATCCGGCGATCGGCGCGACCGAAGGCCCCAGGTACGCCGAAGCCAGCGCGGCGGCAAGGACCAGCCAGCCGATCCGCCACGGCCCCAGGATCTCATTCGTTCGCCCGGATGATAATTCCATCTTGTCTGTCCCTATGGCTTCCGGTCTGTTTGACCGGGTACATCGAGGAGTTTTTTCGCTTCCGGATGTCCGAATTCGGCAGCCTTGCGAAGCAGCGTCTCCGCTTCGTCCGCGTCTCCGTTCCGTTTGAGGATCAGCGCGAGCGAATATTGGGCATCCGCATGGTCCTGTTCCGCGGCTTTGCGATACCATTCGATGGCTTTCGGCTCGTCCTTTTCCGCTCCGAATCCGTCTTCGTAGCATCTCCCCATCCACATCTGCGCCTCGGCGTCGCCCTGTTCCGCGGCCGCGCGCAGTTTCGGCATGGCTTCGTTGATAAGCTTGTCCGCCACGGCGGGATCCTTCGGCACGCCGGTCCCGTTCCGATAACAGAACGCGAGCGCGCATTGAGCGTAGGAAAGCCCCTGATCCGACGCCAAGCGGTACCATTTCGCCGCCTCCGCCATATCCTGTGGGACGCCGTAACCGTTCTTGTAACACTCGCCGAGCGAGTATTCCGCATACTCTTCACCCTGATCCGCCGCCAGGCGGAACCATTTGACCGCCTCCGCCATATCCTGTTCGACGCCCATGCCGTTCAGATAGAATGCTCCAAGCATGAGTTCCCCTTGCGCGAGCCCCTGATCCGCCGTCATGTGGTACCATTTCGCCGCTTCTTTCAGGTTCTCGTCACCCTTTTCGGAATAATAGAGCGTGCCAAGGTTGAACTGAGAATTGACGTATCCCTGTTCCGCGGCTTTGCGGTACCATTTCCGTTCCTCTGCAGGATCCTTTTCGACGCCGCGGCCTTCGCCATAACAAAACGCGAGGTTATGCATCGCCGAGGCAAGTCCGTATTCCGCCGCCTTGCGGAACAGTTCGACCCCCTCTGCCTCCCGGCCGTTTTCAAGACAGTACAGCCCCAGATTGTTCTGCGCGGGAGAAAATCCCAGGTCCGCCGCCTTGCGGAACCATTTCACGGCCTCGGCGGTGTCCTGTTCGACGCCCCTGCCTTTTATGTAACTGATTCCGAGGTTGGATTGCGCCTCGGGGAATCCCTGATCCGCCGCCTTGCGGAACCATTTCACGGCTTCGGCGGCATCCTGTTCGACGCCGTCTCCGTTGAAATAGAAAGACCCGAGCGCGGATTGAGCCGGCACATTGCCGAGTTCCGCCGCCATCCGGATGTACTCGATCGCCTGTTGTTTGTCGTATTCGACAAGGTCGAGTCCTGCAAGATACAATCTTTCGGCCCGTTCGGGATTCGGAGAAATGAAGAGGCGGATCACGGGAAGCCTCGATATCCTGCCGAGTGAAAGATCGTCCCGGGGGATTGCCAGCAGGATCAAAACGACTGCGGCGATCAGGAAGACGCCAATGCTCGAAAAGATTATGTTGTGCGTGGTGCGACTGTCCGGCATGAGAATATTCTGATTTGTTTGAACGGAACTGGATTTTTATTATTGATTTATTATACACCGTCTCGCCCAGGAATGCAAGCGAAAAAACATATTTTTTGATGCTGATTGGTCAGGTCAGGGAGGAGCAAACCGGACGCGAAAAGCCGTCGGAAACCAATTTTTAGAGGTGCCCTGTATCCCCAACATCATTTTCCGTTCTCCGGGGCAGGGGGCGTTTGATAATACTTGGAGGTCGGATCAAGAAAAACCTTTTTGATATAAAAGACCAGCCGGTCGAATTTGAGAAGCTTCGATTTGAACGCATCGTCGCATTCGATCCTGCGGCAGCCGCGGCTGGAGACGTCGATCGGTCCGGCGTAATCGGCATGGTCGATTTCGATGAACTGCTGCAGCCGCTTGTCGTCACAATACCTGTTGGCGCCGGTCTTTTTCCCGTCCCGGTATCGCTGCAGGAACTTCGGGCGTTTCCCGTAAAAGACATGGAGACCGTCCAGATCGCGCAGCTCGAGGTCTTCCATGGTCCGTTTCGTGATCCGGAAATCCCGGTCCATGAGGATCCGGAAACAGCTTTTCAGGACCGTTTCGTCCGTAAAGCCGTAAAAATAAGTCACATTGACACTCCAGTACGCATCGGGATAACGGTCGTCCGGTTCATCCGCCTCATAGGACACTTTGATGCGTCCGTCCCGGTCGAAGACGTTGTATGCGAACCATACCCCGGCATCGAACTGGATATTGCCTTTCGGTCCGGGATACTCTTCCGCGCCGACGGAGTGGATATCCAGGATCAGTTTCCCGTCTTTGGATGACCAATACCTGGTCAGACGGATATTATCGTCTTCATTGTAAAAAACGGTTTTGTACACGGACGGCATCCTCCAGTCGAGGCGACAAGACATGAGATTTATAATTATTATACCCCATCTTAATCAAAAAAACAAGAGTCGATCTGTTTTTTTGCGGAAAAATCCGATATACGACAGGGGCGGCGGGGTATTTTGAGTTCAAAAAACGATAATAATATTCATTGTGCCCCGATTCCCCGCCCCGGTGACGACGTGAACTGGACCCGTCACCCGTTCGCACGGAATCATTCAAAGAGGTCTTGAAAGACATAGGATGAATCCCCGTTCGATCTTTCTTTGTCAGGCTATTTTGTACTGAAGATTAATGAAGGCGAAAGACGAAACAAAAACGGATAAGTCAGTTGTATGGTCTGTCAAAAAACACATCTTACTTTTAAAGAATAATTTGACTTGCGCGTCTCGCGGTAACCTGAACCTTTTCTATTATTTCTCGTCTCCGGGGAGTTCACAAAAGGACTTTGTTTATCGCGTCTCGCGGTCACCTGTAATCCTTCATTGCATTGTTGTATCTTGTGAGAAGAAATGTTTAACTTTTAAATTGCCGTTCGCGTCTCGCGGTAATGGGAAAATAAGATGCGTGCATCAGGCACGCTTACCGAGGCTTGCGAATGCAAGCCCCCCGGACGCGAATGCGTCCTGATTTGGTCAAATTTAGGGCAGGGGGCATAGGATTATGGATTCGCTGTCTGCTCTGTATGAACGCACTGTTTCTTCCCGCTACTCAGCATTGCGCGTCTCGCGGTAACAAGAAAAGAAGTATAACGTCATCAAACAGTATACGACCTAAGAATATCTCCACCCTTTTGATTCGCGCGTCTCGCGTTAATAAAAAAAAGATGCGTGCATCAGGCACGCTTACCGAGGCTTGCGAATGCAAGCCCCCCGGACGCAAATGCGTCCAAAAAGATTGTTCGAAATACAAGTAATCATTCTGCATTGGATTATGAAACAGAAACACAAGAAAAGAAACTATTGATTTATTCCTTCTTCCTGGCAGAAGATAAAAGGCATATTTTGTATCTACATGTCTCTTTTTCAATAGGGTAGGGGAGTAAAGTGAGCTCAAAACATCAGACGCAAATTCTCCTCAGCCCCTATTCCGAAAGTAAACGCCCCCCCATTTGGACACACAAGATGTTTTGAAAAGATTGGCATGTTTTCAGAGAATATTATATCCAAAACATCAAAAAATCGAACAAGACCGAACTCGTGACAACCTCCCCAAAGACCCCAAAAATTTTCATCGTTCTCACCTTCTAAAAAAAATGACCTCAGGCGAGGGGGTAAAAACGGCTTTTGCCATGCCCTGCCCGTGAAAAATGGACCAAATTCAGAATGTTCGACGAAAAAAGTTCTTTCCCGTTCGGCAACACATGGGCGGTCCGAATCACGATGATGAAAACAAATCTATCAAGTTCCTTCGACCCATTAACGAAATATTTTTTGTTGTCTCGAAACTGCTTTGGAACCGATGACCGTTTTTCCAGGGCTGTGGTCCAAAATGATGTCAATTGTCAAAAGTTGTTAAAAAGTTGTTGACAATCGGATTGTACACACGCCGCAATCCATTTGTCTATAGGACAATATAAATGTCTTGGTTCGCCCTTTTGAGCGTACTCGATTTAACATAATATATATTATGCGACGTTATAAATGGGCCGCAAAGCCCATTTAACACGGGGATAAATCAGAGACGGATGAAGAGCTGTATCGGTCGTTATCATGCGCTTAAATCGCCTGGGAAGAAGAGGAGATTTTCTGAGTGCGTCCATGTGACGGAAAAAGCGTAACATCGCCCTGCTCTATGGATATGAAGCCGTTGTTTTTTCATGCCACAAACAAAAAGATGAAATGAAGAAAGATTGAGTTTTTTTGTGTGGCTGACGTTATGATAGATTTGGACGCGATGCGTCCGGGGGGCTTGCTGTTCGCAAGCCTAGGAATACTCACTGTGCTCGACACATGTCTTATTTGACCGCGAGGCGCGCATTTCAAATATTCTGGAAAATAGATTATTATTTCTCCTCTGCCCTTCGATATATTTTCCGCGAGACGCGACGGCAAATATAGGAGGAGGAAGATGGGAAAGCATATCTGACCCCTGCCCGAAAGAAAAAATGTATTTGGACGCGTTCGCGTCCGGGGGCTTGTTGTTCGCAAGCCTCGGTAAGCGTGCCTGATGCACGCATCTATTCTTTTCGTTACCGCGAGGCGCGCATTTCAAAAGATTGGGGCGAAGAGTATATTATCATTTGTCGTACTATTTTATACTTGCCCCCCTGCCCTGATTTTATTTGTTTTGATGCGATGCGTTCGAGGGGCTTGCTTTCGCGAGCCTCGGAATGCTCGCTACGCTCGACTTTTTTGGACGCGTTCGCGTCCGGGGGCTTGCTGTTCGCAAGCCTCGGAAAATTCTCTGCGCTCGATATGTTTTTTCACGATACCGCGAGACGCGAACAACAAGGGAATGGGAATGTGAACAAGAATCAATGAAACAGATAAATAAAACTTTACTCCCGGCCCTGATCCAAAAAGAATAAGGACGCGATGCGTCCGGGGGCTCGCATCCGCTCGCCTCGGAATACTCGCTTGAGCTTGATAAGTTTTATTTGACCGCGAGACGCGAACGGCAAAGATTTATAAATAATTGGTTGACAGTAGGATGGCGAATCTGTATTTGCCCCCTACCCTAAAGAAAAAAAATGAAAGGATTCTTTTGCGTCCGGGGGCTTGCTGTTTGCAAGCCTAGGTAAGCGTGCCTGATGCACGCGTCTATTCTTTTCGTTACCGCGAGGCGCGCATTTCAAAAGATTGGGGCGAAGAGTATATTATCATTTGTCGTACTATTTTATACTTGCCCCCTGTCCTGATTTATAATACATGTGTGTGTCCCCCTGCCCTGATTGGTGATACACACATATATATGTCCATAATGAGACAAAAGGACAAGATGTTGTTTTCCGGAATCCGGCTTGAATCCGGCTTGACAACGGCAGAAAGCGTGATATAGTATTCAAAATTCGGAATACTCGTTGCGCTCGACAATCTGCCGCCGCATCAAGTTGTTCGAGCACAAGGAAGCATCCGTTTCCCTCGCAAATCATGCCGTCAAGCAAACAATCAAGCAAACGATGAAACACGTTCTGTTCCAAAAGTTCGGGAAAAGTCTGCTGCGGATCGTCTTTCTCCTGACCGTGATCCTCGGCGGAGCGGCGCTCTGCTATCTGCTCTGGGATCCGGGCTGCGACACCCCCCTGCCCGATTACTCCGACAACGCGATCTGGATCGGGCACGGATGGCTCGGCGACGACGCCTGGTTCGAGCGCAAACAGGCTGATCGTGCGGACTTCCGCAGCGAATCGAAGATCGCGGCGCTTTTCCGTCGGCTTGCCGACAACAAGATTTCGATCGTCTATCCGCACCTGTGTCCGGCGCGGCCCGACGGATCGATCGCGCGCTGCGACCATGAACAGACCGAACGGTTTCTCGATCTTGCCGGGCAGTCCGGCATCCGTGTCATCCCGTGGGTGGGCGGCGTCTTCGGCGAATCCGCCTGCCCTGCCGACGGGGAGTGGCGCAAGCGTTTTGTCGATTCCATATCGGAACTTCTGAACGCGCATCCCCGGCTCGCAGGCGTTCAGGTCAATATCGAGCCGATGCCGGACGGGAACACGGACTTTCTGACGCTGCTGGATGAATTGCGCGCGGCGATCCCCCGCAAAACACTGAGCGTGGCGGCGTATCCGCCTCCGACGGCATGGCATCGGTTCCCGGATGTTCACTGGAGTCCCGGGTATCTGCGCAGCGTCGCCGCCCGCTGCGACCAGGTGGCCGTGATGATGTACGATACCGCCATCCCGCTGGAAAAATGCTACATCGGCCTGATGACCCGCTGGACGGTTCAGCTGACGGAGTCCCTGCGTTCGACCGGATGCGATCTGCTGCTGGGGATCCCCGCCTACGAGGACGCCGGCGTGGGGTATCATCATCCGCGCGTGGAAAACATTATTTCGGCATTGAGGGGAATTTCGGCAGCGGCTCCGGGGGAGGACATCCGCGGCATCGCGGTGTACTGCGAATGGGAAATGAATGAAACGAAATGGCGCGAATGGCGCGGATTCTTTCCGTAATATATTCCATCCGGATGTGTTTCCCCCTGCCCTGTTTTGCGGATGAATGACATGATGCGGCGCGGCACAGTCATTCCGTTTCGTGTGAAACGTATCTGCGGAACAGATATAATCCTGTTCCGGCGATCACGGAATAGAGGATAACCGTCAGGAGAAACATCAATAAACCGAGTACGTTATCGCCACAGAACGGGTCATCGAAAAGCAGATTCCCGAGCCATGAAATCGCCCCTGCGTACAGGAATTGACCGATACGGTTCAGATTGATAAAATTGCCGAGAAAAAACAGCCAGAAAACGAACAGGATCTGCACCGTCAGAACGAACCTGAAGCAGAACCACCACCGCGACAGTTCCCGGAAGATTCTGCCGTTCGTTTTCGATGGATTCACGTTCACTGTTGACCTCCGTTTTGCGACGTTTCGTTCACAGGATATCCAAAGACCTCACGGCCGCCCGATCCAGCGTTCTGTTCCAACGTCTTTTCTCTGGTCCTCTGCCCTGCCGCATGAACAGGCATTCCACCTTTAACCGTTTCCACTTCAGTCGTTCCGGCCGGCACCAGCGCCAGACGGAACCCGATGCAGGATTCTTTCCAGCCCACGACATGATGCCCGGTGACTTTGTCATAGACAGGTTCCGGGTGCGCGTGGTTGTAATACGGATGCCAGCAGCTGTTTGCCGGGCTGATGACCGAGTCGGGATCCCACCATGAGCCGCCATGCGTGACTGTTTCGTCCGTTTTCCGCTCGTAATAATCATTTCCCGGCGGCAGTTCGCCTGTGACTTCGGCCGCATTCTGCATCGGTCCGCCGTATCCGCCGGAATATGTGTGCCGCTCCCGGCAGAGTTCCGCGACATTCCCGATCATATCGCAGAAACCCCAGGCGTTCGGCGGGTATTGTCCGATTTCGCTCGTCTTGCGGAATGCATGGCGGTTTCTGGAACCGATTCCCACCTTTACGGCGGAAAAGAGGGTTTTCGCGGCATTCGTGAATGTAACATCCTCACTCAGGTCGTCGATGCTATTCTCCAATTCCCCCATGGCGATCAGATTCGCAGCTTCCGGTTTGGAATCGTCGCCCCACGGCATCCGCGTGGTCGTCCCGGCGCGGCATGCGATCTCCCACCGGAGCGGATCCGGCAGGTCGAACCGGTATCCATCCGGGAGCTTGTCAGCGCAGAGCGCGTTCAGTTTTTCGATGAACCTGTTCACATCGTTCCGGTTCACGGCGTCGACAGGACGCTTTTCCCCTTTGTACAAGGACGGATTGCTCAGGTCGAACCCCTCGGGGCGTTTCTCCCCGCTCATGACGGCCTCCCATTGTTCCTGCGTGACCTCGTACTTGCCCAGCCAGTACGGCGCGGGCACGGTCACCTCGCGCCGGTCGATGTCCGGCCGCCACAGATGGTCCGCCCGGGGCAGTCCGACCGTGTACGTGCCGGGCTCAACCCGGATCATTTCGAGCACGACGCCGTCTTTCAGCGTGAAAACGACGGAATCGGCTTTCCCTTCGGAAGATTCCGGCGCTTCGGGTTCGCTTTTGCCGCAGGCGGCGAACAGGAGCAGACCGAGCGCGCAACAGAAAAAGGACAGCATCCGTTTTCCATGGGAAAGTCTGTGAATCAGATAGACGACCGTGCCGCCGAGGAAGGCGTAGATTATGACGACCAGGAGAAGCATTCCCAAGCCGAGCGGGACGTTCCCCAGATGATTCTCATCTCCAAATAAGACCGGGACGAGCCACACAACGGGGCGCACGTATGCAAATTCGATAAACTTGGTGAATAGACCTGCAGTCGCCCGGATACAGAAGAGCGCAAAAAGAGTGAGGATCACCAGTTGTGAAAACAGCAGAAGGACAACAAGCAGATACCAATGCAGCAGCTCCCCCCAATCAGGGGATTTCCCGCTATGGCTCGATGCTGACGTGTCCATGGCATGTTTCTCCGTGTCGGTTGCGGATCGATCGTTTACAGTTACTATAGCAGATTTCGGGCGGATGTCAAGTTTTTTGTCGAGGAGATATTGCTGTTTTTTTATGTAAGTCTGTTTTGTTTTTCTGCCCCCTGCCCTTTTTCGGACTATTTTCCGGATTCGGGCGGATTTGCCCTTGTCTTTTCGTAAAAGATGTGGTATACTTATCTTCCGAAAACATAACAACAGCCGCATTGAGTTCAAAATGGACATCGACCTGAGCAAATACTTCGACACGCCGGAACGCGAACGTTCGTACGCTCTTCTGACGCGGCGTCCGCACCTGGAAACCGGGTTGTACTTCGGTCAGTTTCTGCTCGGCGGATTCCCACAATCTTTTTTCTCTTTCTGCACAATCTGACTTGAAAATTGTGCAGAACCGGATTATAGTATAGGCAGAACGATATATCTTTTGGAGGCAAGCCAGTGAGACAGTTCGATTATTCCGCTTTACCTGAAACCCTGCTGACATCGGAACTATGCAATCTGATCGCTGCGATTCACGAATACCGTGGAAAGCAGGCTCAGTTTTCAAGCGCAAAAAAAGACATCCTGAAGTCGCTGCTGGAACTCGCCGTGATCCAAAGCACGGACGCATCCAACCGCATTGAGGGCATCTTCACCTCGGATAAACGGTTGAAGGAACTTGTCGTTCAAAAAGCGGAACCCGCCACGCGCAATGAAAAAGAGATCGCAGGGTACCGTGACGTCCTTGCCACGATCCACGAAAACTATGAATACATCCCCGTTACCCCGAATACGATCCTGCAGCTCCATCGGGATCTCTATTCCTTTCAGGCATCCGGGGCTGGCGGGCACTGGAAAAACAGCAACAATGTGATCGCGGAAACCGACCGGTCGGGCAAAAAGCGCGTTCGTTTCACTCCGGTCTCGGCATTCGAAACGCCCGAAGCGGTGGAACGCCTTTGCAAAGCATACAATGAGGCTGTCCGGCAGGAAGTCTACGATCCGCTCCTGCTTTCCGTGCTGTTTGTCTTCGATTTCCTTTGCATCCATCCGTTCAACGACGGCAACGGCCGCATGAGCAGACTCCTGACACTGCTTCTGCTGTACCGGCATGGATACAGTGTCGGGAAATACATCAGTTTGGAAAGGCTGATCGAAAATTCCAAACTGACCTATTACGAA
Organism: Lentisphaeria bacterium; assembly: GCA_017455665.1. Classification (GTDB taxonomy): domain Bacteria; phylum Verrucomicrobiota; class Lentisphaeria; order Victivallales; family UBA1829; genus UBA1732. The sequence continues at coordinate 31,491 of JAFSZN010000050.1, read as the reverse complement.
GTCCTCCGGGAGAGTTCCGACGGCTGGAACACTTGCCGGAACAACTACATCCCGTTCCTGCGCTACATGCTCGGCACCGTTATCAAAGCCTACAGGGAGTTCGAAGAGCGTGTGGCGCACCTCGTCAACGGGAAACAAACGAAAGAGGATAGGATCCGAACGGTTTTCGACAGGCGGCTGGGGAAAATATCGAAGGCGGATATTGCGCTGGAATGCCCGGACATCAGTATTTCCATGATCGAACAGACTCTCAAAAAGCTTCTGACGGAAGGCATGATCGAAAAGGTCGGACGCGGAAAACAAACCGCCTACGTCAAACGCTGAGGGGCGGCATCTTCAGTGGCGGTTTTGCCTCGATTTTATCATCCTGTCGAAATCGCGAATGCGCCATTTCAGGTCCCGCGCCACACAGACCGCGCGGCATTCCTCCAGCTCCGCGACCGGGCATGATCCCGACAGAATCTTGTCCGTCCGGGCATAAAACGGAGAATCGTCGTCCGGATCGTTCGGGTCGCTGTATCGGCGGTCGTATTCGCGCACGATCTCAGGCAGGGACGCCGCGCCGCTTTTCGGCAGCGCATCAAGCGCCTCATCCGTCATGGATTCGAAGACGTCATGGAAGAACTGAAACAGGCCGTTTCTCATCAGATACAGCATGTATTCCGCCTGCGACAGTTCGTCCGGCACGGTCTTCCCGAGCAGGAACCGGAATTCCTGAAGTTTATCCGGCACTGACCGGATCAGTTCCTCAACGGCAATCAGGTCGTTGTAAAACTGTTCCGCGCGCTCATATCCCTCAAAGATAAACACGCTCGGCGTGATGGTGCGGAGCACATCGGGGACGAGCTCAAAACGTTTCCGCCGGAGGAGATAATCAATGTATTCTTCCCGTTCGTCAAAATGCGGCATGTCATCAGGATTTGTTTCTTCATGCTGCTGCAATAACTGATACGCGGTCGCCGCAGCCTGAAACGCCTTGTCCGGTTCTCCGGCCGCATCGTACAGACGCCGGAGCAGTCTGTAACTGTCCCGGAGCCGATACCGGACATCCTCCGCAAGAGATTTGTTCCTGCGAGGCTGCTCCAGGTAGTTTCGATAGGATTCGGCGATCTCAGAAAAAGCGGCGATCTCTTCCTCCAGTTTCGCCCTGTCAAACGATTCGTAGGAACAGAAATCATCGAACAGACGCTCTTCGTCCTGTTCGAATCGTGTCCGGGAGATTTTGGATTTCTTATTCACAGAAGAATTACTTTTTCTTCAGCGAGTCCAGGAAATCCTCGTCATCCGCCTTGCGCAGGAATCCGAAGAGATCGGTCCCGATCGGGATCAGATCGGATTCTCCGCCGTCGTGTTCCGTCAGGAAATACAGCGAGTCCTGCATCGCCGGATCGGAGGACGCCAGGATATAGGATTCGAAGGTGGAGGACATTTCATTCCGCACGCGCGCCACGAGATACCACGCGGTTTCGCAGGGCGCCAGCGGGATGATCTGCATTTCATCGCAGTAACCGTAAACATCGAGGGCGCCGTGATAGGACGCATGGGAGAAATGCCTGCTGAATTCCTGCCAGTCATCGGGGGGTTTCGTGTGGATCAGACGGGCGAATTCGTCCCGTATCTCCGGCGGCAGGGCGGGCGCGTAGGTCTGCCTGCCGTAATCTTCTTCCGAATCGTCGATCTCCACCGGCGGGAGCTCGCGGTCCCAATCCGCGCCGAGGATCGAAACAAGCTTTTCGGAGATGCGGAACGGCTTTTCCTGTTTCGGCAAACCAAGACTCGGCGCGTTGAAAAGATTCGGGAAGAAGTCCACGCCGAGCACGTCGAAGCCGTTTTCCGCCAAATAATGCTGCGTGAACTGGATCAAGCCGATCGCGCCGTCCGGGGAGACGCTGATGTCCGCGAAAAACTCCTTGCCGTCTTTGCTCAGGCGGACGGATGCGAACGGGACTTCCAGGACTTGCGGATGCTTCGGCATGATGCGTGCGTCATCGGGCAGAGACTTGAAGGAGAGCGCGAGCGCGGAGTCCTCGTTGGCGCGTTTCGCCCGTTTCATCAGGTCGCGCTGGATGAGGATCCTGTTTTTCCACTCGGGCTGCGCGGCGCCGGCGAGGGAGGTGAAAAGTTTCTGCGCGATGTCGTAGTATTTGTCTTTTTTGGGGCCGAAGAAGAACATGTTGAAATCCTTTCCGTTCGGGGCATGGTGAAATGTATTCCGTCAAACAACATATCACGCGGAAGAGGAAAATACAAGCAGGAAAGCAAAAAACTTTAAGAAAAAAAAGCAACAGTTTGCATTTGTGCTTTTTTGTGCCCCGATCCGCCTCCGGATTCAGTGCAGTTCTTTGCGCCAGCGGGCGGCTTCCGCGCCGGGATCGGGCGCCTGTGTGAAGGCTGTCACGGCGGCGATGCGCCCCGCCCCGGCGGATTTGAGTTCCGCGAGGTGTTCATATTTGATGCCGCCCATCACGGAGAACGGCACGCGCACGAGCGGCGCCAGCATGCGGAGCTGTTCCAAGCCGAGGAACGTGCATGCGAGCTGTTTGGTCTTCGTGGGGAAGATCGGGCCGATGTTGAGGTAGGAACATCCCTCGTACTGCGCCTGCCGTATCTCGTCGGCATTGTGCGTGGAGACGCCGATCAGCAGGTCCGGGGCGATGCGGCGGGCGTCCGGGAGCGGGATATCCTCCTGTCCCAGATGCACGCCGTCCGCCTGCGCGATCAGCGCGGCGTCCACGCGGTCGTCCACGATCAGCAGCGCGCCATAGTCCCATGTGAGCTCGCGGACCTGCCGCAGGAGCTCGAGGAACGGGCGGTCGGGCATGGTCTTTTCGCGGATCTGCATGAGGCGGACGCCGCCCGCCAGAAGCGACGCGGCGACGTCGACGGGGCTGCGTCCGGCGCAGAATTCGGACGTGACGACGGGGTACACGTCCGTGCGCCGGAACGCTTCGACGCGCTCGTTCAGGGTGGTGTAGACGCGGCGCGGCATCGGGTCACTTCCCGAGTCTTTTGCGGATGAGGTCCGCGGCCTTGCGTCCGGAGAGCATCATGCCGCCGAAGATCGGGCCCATGCGGTATCCGCCCATGACGTTGTTCGCGCTCATGCCGCAGGCGAAGAGTCCGGGGAAGTATTCGCGGGTGTTTTCGACGGTGGATGCTTCGCCGCTGTCGACCCACATGGGCTTTTCGCCGAGGATGCCGCCGGTGCTGGTGGCGAGCTTCAGCTGCGCCTTTTCGACCGCGAGGTGCATGATCTCGCTCGGGTGGCCGGTGCCGTCCAGCACGCACTGCGAGATCACGGTCAGCGGATCCACGTGCATGCCGAGGCGTTCGACGGGCGTCCAGTTGATGACGAGGCCGCCGACCTGTTCGCCGCGGAACACGATGTCCTCGACGCTGACGGCGTTGAATATCTTCGCGCCGGCGCTGACCGCGCCGAAGATGAGGCCGCTCGCCATTTCGACGGAATCGAGGGTGTTGTAGCCGGGCGCGCCGGGGATGGGCTTGTGTTTGATGCCGAATTCGTCGAGGATCTCGAGCGAGGCGTCCTGCACGACGACTTCGTTGAAGAGCATGCCGCCGCCCCACGTGCCGCCGCCGGGCGCGAGCTTGCGTTCGAAGATGGCCGTGCGGATGCCGGCTTTCGCGAGGTAGTGCGCCGCGACGAGCGCGGACGGGCCGGCGCCGACGATGGCGACGTCGACGGTGAGGTTGTCGAGGAGTTTCGCCGAGAAGTTTTCGACGATGGCGCGGGAGATGGTCGTTTCGATGACCTGGGAGGAGGAGTCCGACATGGCTGTCTGTCCTTTCGTTGGGTTGATGGTTTCGCAGAAAACGCGGGCGGCTTTCCATCGGAAAGGATGACGCTGTCGATTTCCTACGCCGGCATTATCCGGATCAGGTTGTGCGGGTATGATCTCAGCCGGGCCGCGCATCGGATGACGCATAGCCCAGCACCCCGTGGTGTGATATTAATATACACCGGAAACACGGGAAAACAAGCCGCCATCGGGAAAAAAACAAAAGAAACGGCGCGGCATGCCGTCGAAGCAGGCCGCGCCTCGCAGGACCGATATGCTTTCTATCGGGTCAGATGTCTTTCCGGACTGTCGTCTTGACGCCGCTTCTGTCGTGGACCGACTTGATGTACCGGAATGCGTCATCGGCGTTTTCGGCGACGTAGAAGAGGTCCAGGTCCGCCTCGTTGATCATGCGGTCGCGGAGCATGGTGGAACGGAACCAGTCGAAGAGCGGGCCCCAGTATTCCTTCCCGACCGCCACGAGCGGGACGTTCCGGACTTTGCTGGTCTGGATGAGGGTAAGGGCTTCGGAGAACTCGTCGAGCGTGCCGAAGCCGCCGGGATAGACGACGATCGCGACGGAATACTTGAGGAAGCAGACTTTGCGGACAAAGAAATAGCGGAAATCCAGCGATTCGCTCTGGTATGGATTCGGATGCTGTTCCATCGGGAGCTTGATGTTCAGCCCGACGGATTCGCCGTTCTTGTTCCACGCGCCGCGGTTGGCGGCCTCCATGATGCCGGGGCCGCCGCCGGTGAGGACGCCGTAGCCGTGATCCGTGAGAAGCTCGCCGAAGCGGACACAGTCCTGGTAGACGGGATCATCGGGCTTCGTGCGTGCGGACCCGAAGACGGAGACGAGGCGTTTGTGCTTTGCCATGGTCTCGAACGAGTCGATGAATTCGGACATAATGCGGAAGATGCGCCAGGGCTCTTCCGCGTTCAGGCCGACAAGTTCGGAAAAGTCGGTGAAGTCTCTGAAGTCGGGATCGGACATGGCGGCGCCTCACAGAGTTTCCAGATACTCGGCGTACTCTTCTTCCGACATGAGCTCGTCGACCTCGGTCGGGTCGATGTTGTCGAGCTTGTACAGCCAGCCTTTCCCCTCGGCGTTCGTGCTGATGATGCCGGGATCGTCGTCAAGCGCGTGGTTGACCGCGGTAACGGTCCCGCTCACGGGGGAATAGACATCGGAGGATGCGGACACGGATTCGATGGTCCCGATGCTGTCGCCGCAGATCAGATCCGTTCCTTCCCTGGGCAGATCGACAAACGTGATGTCGCCGAGGTCGGCCGCAGCATATTCGGAGATGCCGACAATGGCTTCTTCTCCGTCCGTCTTGACCCATTCGTGGGTTTTCGAGTAGTATTTGTCCATATCTTGCGTTCCTCTGTGAAAAGGGTTCAGTTAAATCGCATACAGAAATTAAGCATAAAACTCTGTATTGTCAAGCGCTGTTTCCGAAAAAGTCCGTTTTTTTTCCCATTTTCCGCATTTTCTCCCGGTTCCGGCTCCGGAAACGCCGTGGATCATGTCGCGGATCCGGGGAAACGCTGTTTCGCATGACTGGCGTTTTTTCTCCGCATGCCGGTTTTATTCATCCTCCTCCGGATGCGCGGGAGGCTGCGGCTCGACATCCCCGGAGACGGCATAGAGATACAGCCTGTGCATCAGTTCGTCATAAGCCACGCACATATCCTTGAATTCGTAATAATGGAATGAATTGCTGTAGGTCCACCAGATGATCGGGGTTCCGTCGATCATCTTCGGGGATTCGATGATCTGGTTGAACAATCCGGAATGCATGGAATTCAGTTTGCCGACAAACGCCTCTTTCGCTTCTGGCGGGCAGTCGAATTTGACCCAGACCCTTTGGACTTCGCCCTTACGCTGCAGGAAAAGATTGATGTCAGTCGCCTCAACGGGGAGAATGACGCCGAATTCGTTCAGGAGCGTTTTGATCCGGGGCGTGGAATACTCCTCCTCCGCATAAAACGGAGTGGAGAACTCCTTGAACATCGGAACAACGAGAACCCCGACAAAGAGTCCGAAAAGGAACATGACGACCGCGATCAACACCTTCATGATGACACTCCTGGATTAAAAAGGATTTGTGAGGGGGCATACCGGCGGAACGATCCGGTTTTTGCGCGACAGAATCAATATAACATCACATGCGTGCGTTTACAAATCCAAAACCAATAAAAAAACGGTCAAATCCGAAAAGAAATGACCGTTTGATTATTTCGTTTTGTGTAACGGACGAATCAGAAACCGCCGAAGCCGCCCATGCCGCCGCCGAAGCCGCCCATACCGCCGCCAAAGCCGCCCATGCCGCCGCCAAAGCCGCCCATACCGCCGCCAAAGCCGCCCATGCCGCCGCCGAAGCCGCCCATACCGCCGCCAAAGCCGCCCATGCCGCCGCCGAAGCCGCCCATGCCGCCGGGACCGAAGTCCATGCCGCCCATGCCGGGACCGCCGAAGCCGCCCATGCCGCCGGGACCGAAATCCATGCCGGGACCCATGCCGGGACCGCCGAAACCGCCCATGCCGCCGGGGCCGAAGTCCATGCCGGGTCCCATTCCCATGCCGGGTCCCATTCCCATGCCGGGACCGGTGACGGTCGTGGTCGTCATGATCGGAGCGGACGCAGCATTTCTCTGTGCGAGCGCAGCCGCCTCGCTTGCCTTGCGGGCTTCTTCCCGCGCGGCGCGGCGTTCTTCCAGCGTCATGCGTTTCGACGAATTGTCAACAGCCGCGATCGTTTTCTTGGAGGATCCGAACGAAGGAGGCGCGAATTGCAGCAGGGCAAAAAGAATAAACGGCAGTGCCGTGAAAAGCAGAACAAGGATGAAGACGAAGTTGTACAGAGGGCTGTTTTTTTGCGGATTCGAAGAAGATGATTTTTTCATCGTGGTCTCCTGGGTTGGGCGTCTGGGTATAATTTGAGCTTTTTCAAGATATTTAACGCTGCCCGGAACGCTTTTATTGTATCATTTTCTGAAAAAATCAAAAGAATGTTTGCTTTTTTGTTCAAACGTGATATATTGGAATCCGTGATCCGTACGGAACCGTTTGCGGGTAAAACGTAATAACACATTCGAAATCAGAAGACTTCAGATAAAATGAGCCAGAAATTCCAGCGTACCGTCTTCATTGTCGCCGCTTTGGTCCTAGCTCTGGACATTTTTGGACTTTATGTCCCCGCGAAATTCGGCACATGCTGGCTCGTGATCCCGGATGCGCTCGAAAACGCCTTCTGCGCCGACAATTTTCTGCGTGAGGGTAAATACGGGTTCTATTTGAACGGCGTCCTGCATCCGTCGCGCTACCTGCCGTGGTTTCCCCTGCTCTTCCTTGCTCCGTTCCAGGCTCTCTCCGGGGATGTCTACGGCGCGGTCTACGGTTCCTGGCTCGCGGCGGCCGGGCTTGCCTCCCTCATGTTCCTGTCTGCCCGCCAGACCACGGTGCGTCCCGGACCTGCAGGCGCGCGCGACCTGGCGTTCGGCGGACTTGCCGGACTCCTGACGTTCCCCGTGCTGCTGCTCAGTTCGTTCTTCATCGCGCTGACCGGATACGCGATGACCGAAGTCCCGTATCTGCTGTTCTGCGTATGGGCGATGATCCTGTGGACGCGGCTCGCGGTCCATCCGGGCGTCGACAAGGTCTCCCTGATCTGGTGCGGCGTCCTGATCGCGCTCGGCGGATCGGTGCGTTCCTCTGCGTATCCGATGCTCGCCCTGCCCTTCCTTTTGATCTTTATGCGCGAAAAAGACTGGAAAAAACGCTTCCTGCTGTGGTTCCTCGCCGCGTTCCCGACCGCCCTGGTCCTGCTCGCGTCCAACATCTTCAACTGGGCGGTCTTCGGGTCGCCGTTCCGCACGGGGTATCATTTCTGGTGTCCCGTGCCGTATGACTTCATGCCCCTGACATTCCATCCGCGCTACGCCATGGAATATCTGCCGCGTCTGGTCCGGGAGAAAGGCTTCTGGCTGACGATGGCGCTGCTGGCGGTCTGCGCCGCATGGTTCCGCGCCTCTCGCACGGCACGCGGGGAAAAGCTGCGGAGCCTCCCGAAGTGGACCGCGTGGGAGGCGTCCATGGCGTTCGCCCTGCTCCAGAGCGCGATCATCTTCGTCCTATACATCGTCTATTTCTTCTATGACAAACGCATGTATCTGCCGATCCTGGTCATGGTCCTGCCGCCCGCCGCGTCCGCCGCCGCGCTTCTGCTCCGGATGATCCTGAAGAAACGCCAGACGGCGTGCTGGATTCTCGCGGGCGCGGCGATCATCCTGCAATGTGTCGCACTGCGCAACCTGAACGACTACCACAAGGCGATCCGCGGGATCCCGGACGACCGCGCGAAACTGGAATATCTCGGCTCGATCCTCCCCGGAAACGCGGTTCTCCTCTCCATGTTCAATCCGGCGATCGCCGACAAGTTCTTCCTGCACGGCACAGACCGCAAGGTCATCCCGGTCAACCGCATCCACGAATACGCCGACAAGATCGCCGCGCCGCGGAAGGTGAAAGTCTGCGATCCGCCGCCTCGCGACGCGTTCGACAATCTCGCGCCGGGCCTGCTCTCCCAGCCCGGATGCTATCTGCCGTTTCCCTACGCGCTCTCCGACGATCCGGCTTTCCTGGAAGACCTCATGAAGAAAAATGAACGCGTCCCGTTCTACTTCATCACCGGCACGAACCGGATGGCGCCGAAGGAGATCCGGGCGGTGCTGGGATTCGCCGACGCCGACATCGTGGCGCAGAAAAACGGCATCATCGTGTGGAGACTGCACAGAAAAGCATCGGCGTCCGAGGGTGAAGCCGATGACGGGACGGCGGGGCGGGATTGACTTCCGCTCCCGCCCTCAAGAAAGAGGGGGCAGCCGTTCCTGTCAGTTGACGACGTCCGCCAGGTGAATGTCGATCACCTCGCCGTCTCCGGCATCCAGAAAACGCCGCGCGAGGCGCTCGAAGCCGGGCGTCCGGTCGGTCACATAATACTGCGCGCTCCCCTTCCTCCCGGGTTCCGCGCACAAGCTTTTTTCCTTCAGCAGACGGCACAAATAGTCCGCCGCGGCCGCCGCGCTGTCGAGGATCAGCGTGCCTTTCGGGAGATACTGGCTGAGCGCGGGCCGGAACAGCGGATAATGGGTGCAGCCGAGCAGGACGACGTCCGGCGGATCGCGGAGCAGCTGCGCCAGATAGAGGTCGAATATCTCGCGCACGATCGCACCGTTGGTCACGCCTTCCTCGATCACCGGCACGAAGAGCGGACACGCGATGCTCCGCACGACCAGTCGCGGATCGGCGGCAAGCAGGGCGTGTTCGTACGCGCCGCTGGCGATGGTCCCGCGTGTGCCGAGCACGGCGACTTTGCGCCGCCCGGAAGCAAGCACTGCCTCCACGCCCGCCAGGATCACGCCGCCGAGCGGAAAACTGCGTTTCTCCGGCAGGATGTTCGGCAGGGCGAGCGCGGACACTGTATTGCATGCGGCGACAGCCGCCTTGATGCCGAATCTCTCCAGAAACGCCAGGTCCTGCCGCGCGAACAGCTCGACCGTCTCCGGCGAACGGTTTCCGTACGGCACGCGCGCGGTGTCGCCGAGGTAGATCACATCCTCGCCGGGAAGCGCCTCGCGGACAGCACGGACGACGGTGAGGCCGCCGAGCCCGGAATCGAAGAGCCCGATCGGACGGTTGTCATAGTTCTTGGTGCGGCATTTCACTGGCATAGGGTCAATCTTCCTTCAAGAGTTCATCGGGGACGGGGATGTCGATCACCACGGCGGTCTCGTCGCAATGGTCTTTCTTCGGGCAGACGCAGCAGTCGCTCCAGATCTTCGGCGGGAACGTGTATTTGTCGATGATGCGGAATCCGAGGCGCTGGAAAAACGCCACCCGGTACGTGAGCGCAAAAACGTGTCCGTGTTCGCCGCCGGTGCGTTCCATGGCTTTTGCCAGCAGCGCCTTCACCATGCGCGAACCGATCCCCTGCCCCGCCAGGTCGCGGCGCACGGCGAGGGACCGGATCTCGTTGAGGTTGTTTCCGAAGTCGCGGAGCGCGCCGCATGCCGCCGCCGATCCGTTCAGCTCCGCCACGATGAAATTCGCGATGCGCGCCTGGATGTCCGCCACGGGACGCGGCAGAAGCTTGCCCTCGGTGGAGAACGTCGCCAGCAGGGCATAGATCGCGGGCGCGTCCTCGATTCGTGCCGGACGGACCAGCGCGCCGGAGCATGGCGACTGTTCCGCCATGTCAGGCTTCAGCCTCCCCGAAATACTTGACGTCGCGGAAGTGGCGGTAACGCTGTTCGACCAGTTCGTCTGGAGACATGCCGGAGAGTTCTTCCAGCTGTTTGACGATCTCCAGCTTGAGGTATGCCGCGGCCTTGTCGTAGTTGTGATGCGCGCCGCCGACCGGCTCCTGGATCACGCCGTCGATGAGGCCGAGCTTCAGCAGCTCGTCCGCCGTGAGCTTCAGTGCCGCGGCGGCCTGTTCCGAGTAGGCACGATCCTTCCAGAGGATGGCGGCGCAGCCTTCGGGCGTGATGATCGAGTAATACGCGTTTTCGAGCAGGAAGACCTTGTTCGCCACGCCGAGGCCGAGCGCGCCGCCGCTGCCGCCCTCGCCGATCACGAACGAGATCACCGGGACTTTTAGCCCGAACATCTCGCGCAGATTGACCGCGATCGCCTCGCCGATGTGGCGTTCCTCAGCGCCGACTCCGGGATATGCGCCGGGAGTGTCGATCAGCGTCACGATCGGAAGCCCGGCAAGTTCCGCGACCTTCATCAGGCGCAGCGCCTTGCGGTATCCTTCCGGGTTCGGGCAGCCGAAGTTGCGGAATACGTTCTCCTTCACGTTGCGGCCCTTCTGCGTGCCGATCATCATCACGGGGACGCCGTCGATGCGGGCGAATCCGCCCACGATGGCGGGATCGTCGGCGAACCTGCGGTCGCCGTGGAATTCCATGAAATCGGTGCAGATGCGGGCGATGTAGTCAAGTGTGTACGGGCGGAAAGGATGTCTGGCGAGCTGGACGCGCTGCCAAGGGGTGAGCTTGTTGTAAATCGCCTTTTTTGACGCGGTCAGCTTTCTGCGCAGGGACCGGAGTTCTTTGGAATGGTCTCCCGAGCCGACGGCATCCATGCGCATGAGGGCGTCAATGCGGTCTTCCAGTTCGGCAAGGGGTTTTTCAAATTCCAGGACTGCAATGGACATTGGATTTTGTTCCTTATTGGTTCGGCCATACGTCCGGCGGACGGATCACTTGATCTCCACGATCGTTTCGCACGGGACGAGGTCGTACAGTTCTTTGACGTCGTCGTTCGACATCCTGAAGTAGCCGGGTGCGCCGGGCGCGCTGTCGGGCGTGCCGGAGCGGTTTGTGCCGTGAATGGCGGTGCCCGCGGCGTTGGCGCTGGCGCCTGTGCCCTTCAGCGCCATCCAGCGGGGCCCGATGATGTTTCCGGCGGAACCGGGCTGATACGTCTGTCCGTCCACGCGCCAGACCGGGTCTTTCTGCTTGGAAAAGATGCGGAAGGAACCGGAGACCGCCTGCGTGATGGCGGAGCCGGGGTAGACGTTGTATATCTTGAAAAGCTTGTTGTTGGTCTTGAGGAGCAACTTGTTGTCGGAGCGGCGGATTTCGATGGACCACACGCTCTGCGGGATCTTGAGCTTCTGCCCGATGTTCAGCCGCGTCGTGGTCATGCCGTTCGCCTTCTGGATCGCGGAAACCGACGTGTTGTAGTTCAGGGCGATCTTGGAAAGCGTGTCGCCGCTCTTCACCGTGTAGTCGACGTTCGTTTCCGAGTCGGTCCCGCTGCGATAGATGTTCATGCTGGCGCGTCCGAGCAGGCTCGCCGCCGGTTCGTACAGAGAATCGGCGGGATCCATCGGCACGAGCATGTCGCGCAGGATCGTGCGGCATTTCTCGAACTTGCGTTCATTGAACGCCTGAAGCGCATCGTCGTAGAGTTTGCGCTGCTGTTTCAGGCGCTGCCGTTCGAATTCCCGGAGATCGAAAGCCTGTTCGGACGAATCGTTGTCCCGGGCGCGGTAATCCCGGATCGCCGCGTTCGTCGCCGAAATGTCTTCGATGGCGCGTTCATCCGCGAAGGTCAGCGTCGTCGCATCGTTGTCCGGCAGAGGCTTCACGTCGGGCGGGATGGACCCGCGGCTGTCGGCATGCGACTTGATCGCCAGCACGATGGCGCCGCAAATGATCAGAAACAGCAGAACGGCGAAAAAACGGTACAGCCCTGTATGGGAACGGCGGGCTTCCACGGTCTTGATCCCGTAGCTCCCGTAGCTCCCGGCTGTTCTTCTTTTCATCTTCGTCATATCGACTCCGGATTGTTCGCGTTTTCCTTTTGCGGCGGACGGCACATCGCCCGGATTTGTTTTGAGGGCGCGCGCTTATACCCAACACTAATATACCACCTCTTTTTCATTTTGCCAGTTTTTTTTCAATTTTTTTTGGGGATTCTCCTCCGGCGGACATTGTTATTTTTTTTCTTTGAGCCGATTCCGCGGGATCATTGCCCTTGAAGGGCGGCGCCGTTTTGCAAGACTGGCTTTCCTCGAAAGATATCAGGATCGCTTTTTCTCTCTTTTTCTTTTGTTTTTTTGGGAAAACGACTTGCTTTTTTCCATGTGAAAGGCTATATTGTTTCGTTCTTAAAACGTAATTCACCTCAAACTATACTGCTTTGCATGGGCGGCGGGACATCCCCCCGTCCCGAAAACACCCAAAAAAACACAGGACTCCCGACATGACAACCGCTCTGAAACACTGCCTCTGCATTTCGACCGCGCTCGCGTCCGCCATCCCGTTCACGTTCGGCGCACCCCCCGCCGTCCCGTTCAAGCTCAACGAGGTCGAGCTCCTCGAAAGCCCGTTCCTCGCGAACAAGAAACGCAACGCGGATTTCCTGCTCTCGCTGAGCGCGGACCGCCTCATGGCTCGCATGTACGAGTATTGCGGCGAGACGCCGAAAGCCCCGGTCTACGGCGGCTGGGAGAGCAGCGACCTGTCCGGCCACACGCTCGGGCACTACCTGACGGCGCTTTCGCTGGAATACGCCAGCACGGGCGACGCGCGGTTCAAGGAGCGCGTGGACTACATCATCGGCGAGATGGCGCGCTGCCAGAAGCTGTACGGCGACTCCGGCTACATCGGCTGCATGTCGCGGAACGCCCGCCGCGCGCTTGAGGTGCTGAAGGACGGCGACGTGGAGACGATCAACCACACGTGGGCGCCGTGGTACACGCAGCACAAGATCGCCGCGGGGCTTTATGACGCGTGGAAGATTGCCGGAAACGAACAGGCGAAGGACGTGCTCGTGAACTTCGCGCGCTGGGTGGACGGCCTCACGAAGGGGTTGGACGAGAAGAAATGCCAGCGCATGCTCGACATGGAGTTCGGCGGCATTGGCGAAGTCTTCTGGAAACTCTACGCGGAGACGAAGGACGAGACGCACAAGGCGCTCGCCCAGCGGTTCCGCCACCACTGGCTCGTGGACGACCTCGCGGCGGGGAAGGACAACCTCGCCGGCAAGCACGCGAACACGCAGGTGCCGAAGGTCATCGCCGAGGCGGTCAACTACGAGATCACCGGCGACGATTTCGGGCGCAAGGTCAGCAAGAACTTCTTCGACATCGTCGTGAAGAACCACACCTACGTCACCGGCGGCAACAGCGACCGCGAGCATTTCTACCGTCCCGAAGAGGCCGACCGGCACCTCTCCCCGGCGTCCGTCGAGTGCTGCAACGTCTACAACATGATCCGCCTCGCCGAGCATCTTCAGATGCAGGAGCCCGCGAACACCGTCTACGGCGACTACCGCGAACGCGCCCTGCTGAACCAGATCCTGCCGTCGCAGGACCCCGAGCGCTCCATGTTCACCTACTTCGTCTCGCTGAAGCCGGGCCAGTTCCGCGTGTACAGCTCGCCGGACCAGTCCTTCTGGTGCTGCTTCGGCACCGGCATCGAGAACCACACGAAGTACAACCACGCGATCTATTTCCACGACGACGACAACCTCTTCGTCACGCTCTTCACCCCGTCGAAGCTGAAATGGGCGGAACGCGGCCTCGAGCTCACCATGAACACCGAGTACCCGAAGAACGGCAAGGTTACGCTCACGTTCGACAAGGCGCCGGACAAAAAGCTCGCGCTGAACGTGCGCTGCCCCGGCTGGGCGGACAAGCCGGTGACCTTCTCGCTCAACGGTAAAGAGATCGCGACCGGGAAGCCCGGTGAAAACGCCGTCCTGAACGCCGACTGGAAGACCGGCGACAAGGTCGAGATCAATATTCCGATGTCGCTCCGCACGGAACACCTCCACGGCGGCCATACCGAGCAGAACGCGTTTTTCTACGGCCCGACGCTCCTCGCGGGCGACCTCGGCGAAGTCGAGAACTACCAGAAACGCATCTATCTGCGCGACCAGCTCGACCTACAGAACGCCGCCTGCAAGCCCGTGCCCATTCTCCTTGGCGACAACGCCGCGCAGCTCGTCGCCGCCGCGAAGCCCGTTCCCGGCTCCGACCGCGCGTACAACCTGCCCGCGGCCGACGGCTCCAACGTCCTCATCCGCCCGTTCAACCAGATGCCGTACCAGCACTACAACGTCTACTGGAAGAACATGAACGAGGCGCAGTGGGCGGCCGAAAAGGCGCGGATCGAGGCCGAGGCCGAACGCCAGCGCGAACGCGCCGCGCGCACCGTCGACGAGATGAACTTCGGCGAACAGCAGTCCGAGACCGACCACGCCGTGAAGTACCAGAACACCCATTCCGGGCGCTTCAACGGGCGCGGCTACCGCGGCGCGCATCAGGGCGGCTGGATCGAATTCCGCATGAAGGTCAGCCCGGACAAGAAGAACATCCTCGCGTGCACCTACTGGGGCGGCGACAACTGGACCGAGACCGCCATCCTCGCCGACGGTCAGCAAATCGCCGTGCAGAAGCTTTCCGCCGCGCATCCGAACCAGTTCTTCGAGGTCGAATACGAGATCCCGGAATCCATCACGAAGGGCAAGGACCACATCGTGATCCGTCACCAGCCCGCAGGCGAACGCGGCGGCATCGGCTCCGTCTACCACGCCGCCATCCTCACCCCGCCCGAGAAAAAATGAGCTACGACTGACATTCAGACAAAACGCAATCGCCTCCGTTCGCATTTTCGCGGCGGAGGCGTTCTTTATCGTGCAATTTGAGGGAGGATGACGGTCAGAAAAGATTCTGGGAAAGGCAGTGCAGCGCGCCGCCCTCCAGGATGATGTCCGCGCAGTCGATTTGGACGACTTCGCGACCGGGAAACGCCTCTCCGATGATCGCGGCGGCGCGGGCGTCGTTGCGCGGCTGACGGTAGGACGGCGCCAGCACGGCGCCGTTCACGAGCAGATAGTTCGCGTAGGACGCGGGAAGCGTCTCCTCGCGCCAGCCGTCGGGCGGCGCCACGGGATCGGGCAGCGGCAGCGGGATCACGTCGAGCGGACGTCCGAGGCGCGTCCGGTATTCGCGCAGACGGCGCAGGTTTTCGTTCAGCATCGGGGCATTTTTCGAGTCTTCCGGCGCGACGCACGCGAGCACGGTGTTTGCGTTCACGAACCGCGCGAGCGTGTCAATATGCCCGTCCGTATCGTCGCAGAAGAGGCCGCCTTTCAGCCACAGGATCTCGTCCATGCCGAGCGAGCGCATCAGCGTGTCGCCGATCTGCGCCCGCGTCATGGAAGGGTTCCGGTTCGGGTTCAGCATCACGGATTCGGTCGTCATCAGCAACCCCGCGCCGTTCGATTCCAGCGCGCCGCCCTCGCAGACCATCGGGACGGCATTCCGTTCATAGCCGAGCAGCGCGGCGGCGTGTTCCGGCACGGCGGCGTCAAGGTCCCACGGCGGAAATTTCCCGCCCCAGGCGTTGTACCGGAAATGGACCAGCAGACGCGCCCCTGTCGCGCGGTTCACGAGGCACACGGGGCCGTGGTCGCGGCACCAGGCGTCGTTCGTCGGCACGTCGAGCAGTTCGACACGGGCGGCGTCGGCTCCGGCGCCGGAAAGCAACTTGAGGATGCGCGGCTGTTCGGCGCGCACGCAATTGATCTTCACGTCCTCGAAACGCGAGACCGCCGCCGCGAATCCGGCGTATATTGCTTCGACCTCAGCCCGGCGGTCCTCCCACGTCAGGGGATTCAGCGGCCACGAAAGCAATATCGCGCGCTGTTCCTCCCACTCCGCGGGCATCGTGAAGCCGCGTTCTGCGGCGCTGACCGACTCCGGCATCTCCGGCATGGCTCAGTCTCCGAACCGCTTCAGGATCGGTCCGTAGGCGTCGATGCGGCGGTCGCGGAAGAACGGCCACATGCGGCGGTGTTCCTCCATCGCGGCGAGGTCGCAGTCGGCATACACGATCTCGGCTTTGTCGCGGGACGCGAGCGAGAGGTCCTCGCCGTAGAAATCCGACACGAACGACGAGCCCCAGAACCGCGTGCCGTGCTCCGTGCCGACGCGGTTCACCGCCGCGAAGAAACACCCGTTCGCCACGGCGTGTCCGTGCTGGACCGTGAGCCACGCGTGACGCTGTTTCAGCATCAGGTCGTCCGGCTCGGATTCGATCGTGCCGATCGCGGTCGGACAGAAGATGATCGACGCGCCGTCGAGCGCGGTCAGGCGGGCGGATTCCGGGTACCACTGGTCCCAGCAGATCACCACGCCGATGCGCCCGAAGGCCGTGTCCCAGGCGCGGAACGGCCCGTCGCCGGGCGCGAAATAGAATTTCTCCTCGAATCCGGGGTCCTGCGGGATGTGCATCTTGCGGTAGGTCCCGGCGATGCTGCCGTCCGCGTCGAAGATGACGGCGGTGTTGTGGCAGAGCCCGGGCGCGCGCTTCTCGAAGAACGACGCGACGATCACCACGCCGAACCGTTTCGCAAGGGCGGCGTAGAAATCCGTCCCCGGCCCGGGGACCGGCTCGGCGAGCACGAAGAATTCCGGGTCCTGTTTCCAGCAGAAATACTCCGTCTGGAACAGCTCCTGCGTGCAGACGATGTTCGCCCCCTGCCCCGCGGCCTCCGCGACTTTCGCGGCGAAGCGTTCGCGCGCCTCTTCGACGGTCGCCGGCGCGAAATCCTGCACCAGCGCCACGCGGACAGTCTTTATTTCATTCGTTTTCGTGTTCATCGCGGGGTGTCCTCCTGTTCGTTCGGACGGTTCAGGCTCGTGCGGGCGTCAAGTGCCAGCGCGATCGTGGCGGAGTCGGCGTAGGTCAGGTCGGACCCGGCGGGCAGTCCGCGCGCCGGACGCGTGATGGCGAATCCGCGTCCCTGGAACCGGTTGGCGAGGTAGACGGCGGTCGCCTGCCCCTCGATATCCTGGCTCAGCGCCAGGATCATTTCGCGGATGCCGCCGGCGGCAATTCGCTCCTCGAGGCGCGGGATGGAGAGCGATTCGGGGAACTTCCCCTCCAGCGGGGCGATGCGTCCGCCGAGCACGTGATAGACGCCTTTGAAGACGCCGGCGGATTCCAGCGAATGGATCTGCGCCACGTCCTCCACCACGCAGATGATGGAACGGTCCCGCGCCGGGGACGAGCAGATGCCGCACGCGCCGTTGTCGGGCGCGTCGGACAGGTTGCCGCATTCCGGGCAGGCGTGGATGCGCGTGTGGAGCGAGGCGAGATTCCCCGCCAGCGCCTCGAGTTTCGCCGGGTCCCACAGGTACAGCGACAGCGCCATGCGTTCGGCGGAGCGCTTCCCCACGCCCGGCAGGTTCTTCAGCATTTCGATCAGTTCGGCAAGAGGTTCCGGCCACGGCTGCGCAAACATCGTCGGACTCCGATAATCAAGTTCAGAAAAGTCCCGGCATCGGCAGTCCGCCGGTCGCCTCGGATATCTTCTGCGAGATCGCGTTCTTCGCCTGCGCTATGCCCTGGTTGACGGCCTCGGCGGTCGCCTGGGGGCTCGGGCTGGCGGTCGTGCTCGCGATGGAACGCACGAAGCAGTCGCCGCTCACGACGGCGGTCACTGTGCCGTCCTGGCTCACGCCGCGGAACTCCATCTGCGCGAGCTCCTGTTTCATGGCTTCAATTTTCTTTTTCAGCTCCTGGAAATCCTTCATCATCCCGGCGAGCTGTCCGAAAGAACCGAACATAGACATAGTAAATCCCTTTCAGGTTTGTTTTCAATGGATCAGTGGTGGAATATCCCCAGGCAGACGGCCGCGATGACGATCACAACGACAGCGATCACGCCAAACGATACGATCATAGGTGTCTCCCGTCAGCAGAGCAATTGTTACTTACCCGAACCGCCCTGGGCGGCCTTCAGCATCTCTTCCAGGTTCAGGTCGCGTTTCGCACCGAGCTGAAGCGCCTTTTCGTATGCCTTCCGGGCGTTGTCGGCGTGCTTCATCGCGTAGTGGACGCGTGCCAGGGAGAGCTGGGCGAGCGGATTGGACGGATCGGCGTCCGCGGCGATCAGGTACTGCCACAGCGCGGTCGAGAAATCCTTCGCGTTCTCGGCTTTCTGCGCCTCCTTCATGGCTTCTTCAAACTTGGCTTTGTCCACGGAGACCGTCGGCTTGACTTCCTTCCCGGCGAGGATATCCTCGAACATCGGTTTCAGTTCGTCGGGGATGGAATCCTCCGTTTTGCCGATCTCGGGTTTCGCGTCGGGATCGTTGCGGCGGTAGGTATCGAGCTCGGCGCGGAGCGTACGGGACTCGACGATCGCGGCTTCCGCCACGTTGCGCGCGGCGTTCATGGTCTTCTTGTAACGCGAGGAAAGCGCGCGTTCGTCGTCAAGCTCTGCTTTCAGCTTCACCACTTCGTCATCAAATGCGGCGCGTTCCTTCAGAAGTTCCGCGATGGAATCGTTCTTCTCCTGGAGCTCGGCGGAACCGGCGGCCTTCGGGTCTCTGCGGCGGAGTTCGACTTCCCGTTCCAGACGCTGAAGCTTGGCGTTCAGCGCGGTCTGCTGGGTCAGCACATTGGAAAGCGTGTTCTGGAGCGCCTCGCATCTGTCTTTGTACTGGACGGCTTCCTTCTCGATCGCTTCCTTTTCGGTGTTGCTCTTCTTCAGGAGCGCCTCCTTGTCCTCAAGCGATTCTGTCAGCCTGCGCACATCCGCGTTGGACGCCTGGTCGATCTTGAGTTTTTCGAGCTGTGCCTGGACTGTCACGAGGTCCTTGTTCGCCTTGGCGAGCGCCTCGGCGGACGCCGTCTTTTCGGCGGTCAGTTTTTCGTTGGCGGCGGTGAGCGAGGCGTTCAGCTCCTTCTGTTTCGCGAGCTCGGGCGCATCGGACGCGGACGGCGCGGAGAATTTTGCGATCTGCGCCTTCAGGTCGGCGATCTGCTTGTCGGAAGCGGCCTTCGAATCGGTCAGGGTCTTGTTCTCCGCCTCAAGAGATTTCCGGACGGCCTCGCCCGCCGCGAGCTTTTTGTTCTGCTCGGTCAGGTCCTTCACCTCGGCGTTGAGTTTCGCCACATCGGATTCGAGCGAGGATGCGCGTTTTTCGGCGGCGGCAAGCGCGGTCGCGGAAACGGCGGCCGTTCCGGCTTTGTCGGCCTTCGCCTTCGCCGCGTCGAGTTCGCTCTTTGCGGCGACCAGTTCGTCCTGAAGCGCCGCCTTTTCCTGCGTCAGCGCGGCGATCTTCGCGGCGGCGTCGGACGGGACGGGCTTGTTTGCGGCATCGGCTGCCGCCTGTTTCGCGGCTTCAAGTTCCGCGGCGGACTTTGCGACGGCGGACTTCTGCGCATCCAGTTCGGCGGCAAGTTTCGCATTCGCGTCCATCAGCGTCTTTATCTTCGCGTTCGTCTCGTTCAGAGTCCCGGTGGCTTTCGAGGCGGCTTCGGAGGCTTTCTGCGCGGCGGACTTCTGCGCATCCAGTTCGGCGGCAAGCTTCGCGTTCGCATCCACCAAAGTCTTCACCTTCGCGTTCGCGTCGGTCAGGGCTTTCGCATCCGAGCTCGCGGAAAGCGTCTTCTTCGCCGAATCCAGATCCGCCTTCAATTTCGCATTGGCATCGGTCAGGCTCTTCACCTTTGCGTCCGCATCGGCAAGCGCTTTGGCATCCGCCTCGGAACGGACCGGGACCGCCATCGGCAGACTGCCTTTCTTCGCGGCATTCAGATCGGCTTTCAGCTTCGTGTTTTCGTCGCACAGAGTCTTCACCTTCGCATTCGCGTCGGCAAGCGCCTTGGCGTCGGCGGCACCAGCAGGCGCGGCGATCTTCGCGGCATCCAGATCAGCTTTCAGCTTCGTGTTTTCGTCGCTCAGAGTCTTCACCTTCGCATTCGCGTCGGCAAGCGCCTTGGCGTCGGCGGCACCAGCAGGCGCGGCTTTCTTCGCGGCATCCAGGTCGGCTTTCAGCTTTGCGTTTTCATCGGTCAAAGTCTTCACCTTCGCGTTCGCGTCGGCAAGCGCCTTGGCGTCGGCGGCACTTGTGCCGGCAGCCCCGGCGGACGCGGCTTTTCTCGCCTCGGCGACGGCATCCTTCAACGCCTTGTTTTCATTGGTGAGCGCGCCGTTCTTCGCGTTCAGCTTCGTGACGTCTTCGGTGAGGGACGCGTTTTTCTTCGCCAGCTCGGCGGTTTTCGCGTCGTCGGCGTCTTTCTGTTTCCTGAACGCGGCGAGTTCGGCTTCGAGCTTCTTGACGGCTTCCGGCTGGGCGGAACGCGCTTGTGCGAGGTCCGCCTCGAGTTTCTTGCGTTCCGCCTCGATCGACGCGGATTTCTTCTGTTCGTCGGCGAGCTTTTTTTCCAGCTGGTTCGCCGTGCTCTTCATCCCGGCGAGCTCGGCGGCAGTCCTGGCAGAAGCCTCGGCCTTCTGTTTCAGCTCGGATTCGGATTTTTTCGTTTCATTGTACGAAGCCTGGAGCGTATCGAGCGCGGCCTTGCGGTCGGCGGCGGTCTTCTGTGCGGCGGCGAGTTCGGCGGCGGCCTTGTCCGAAGCGGCCTTCTGCGCGGCGAGATCGGAGGTCAGTTTTGCGTTCGCGTCGGTCAGCGTCTTCACCTTCGCGTTGGCATCGGCAAGCGCCTTGACATTAGCATCGGCGGCTCCGGCTGCGCCTGCCGCGGCGGCGAGCTGCGCCTTGGCGTCCGCCGCATCCTTTTCGGCGGCGGCGAGCTTCGTCTTCGCATCAGCGGAAGCCTTCTCCGCGGCGTCAAGTTTCACCTTGGAATCCGCCGCGTTCTTTTCGGCGGCGGCGAGTTTCGTCTTCGCGTCGGCGGAAGCCTTTTCCGCATCGGCAAGTTTCTGTTCGGTCTGCGCGAGCTTCGCCTTCAGTTCCTCGGCGGCCTTCGCCTGCGCGGCGACTTTTTCCGCATCCCCGGCTGATTTCAGCGCGTCGCGTTCGGCGGTCAGGTCTTTGACCTGCTTCTGAAGCGCCGCCTTTTCTTGCGCGAGGGCGGCGGCCTGTTCCGCGGACTGTTTGTTTTTTTCGGCGGCTGCCTGATTTGCGGCGGCCTGTTTCTTAAGTTCGTCGACCTGTTTGCGCAGGCTTGCGATCTCGGCGATCGCCTGCTGGTTGATCGCCTCGTTGGACGGCTTCGCGCCTCCGGTCGACGCCGGCGTCTTGCCCGCCGCGGCTGCCTTTGCCTCGTTGACTTTGCGTTCGGCGGAGCTGACCTTGCTCTGGGACGTGGTGATGCGGTAGTTCACGACGGACCGGTTCCAGTTCGGATCGGTCGTGCGGAGTTTCTGGAACGCCGCAAGGGCTTTGCTGTAGGCGTCGAGCGCCTCCTCGTATTTCCCGGCTTCGAAAAGCTTGTCGCCTTTTTCGATGTTGTCGCCGCCGGCGCGGAAGATATCCCAGTTCGCGCTGGTCGTGGATGCCTCCGATGCGGATTGCGACGCAGCTTCCTGCGGGACTGCCAGAGTCCCGGCGAGCAGTGCCATGCCGAGCGCGGTCAGGATACGGGAACGCTTGATATTCATAGTGTTTCTCCTGTTTTTTTATCACAAAACGTTTGATTGATTCGGTTGAGGGTCGTCCGGGGTCAGGAACGGCGCGAATCTGCCCGACTCGAGGCCGGACACGGATACCGTCGCGACAAACACCCCGTCGTCGCGGTATGCGCTCTCCAGGATCCGCGCCTTTTCGTGCAGAAGCGCCACCAGGTCGGCGCGTTCCGGCGGGATCTCCGCATGGCAGATCTCCGAAGGGCCGCCGCACTTCGCGGACAGCGTCTCCAGCAGCGCGTCGATGCCCTCGCGGGTCCGGCAGGAAATGAACACGGCGTCGGGGAACGTGTTTTTGAGCTTGATCCGGGTCAGCGGATCGGTGATGAGGTCGCATTTGTTACAGACCACGAGGATGGACTTTCGTTCCGCGCCGAGTTCGCCCAGCACGGACAGCGTGGTCTCCACGTGGTTGAAGACGTTCGGATTGGACGCGTCGAGCACCAGCACGATGAAGTCGGCGAGCACCGCCTCCTCCAGCGTGGACCGGAACGCCTCGATCAGCGAGTGAGGCAATCTGCGCACGAATCCGACGGTGTCCGTCAGGATCAGGTGCGTCTTGTCCGGCAGAGTCAGCGCGCGAGTCGTGGGGTCGAGCGTGGCGAACAGCTGGTCGGCGGCGTATGCGTCGGCTCCGGTCAGCAGGTTCAGCAGCGTGGATTTTCCGGCGTTGGTGTAGCCCGCGATCGCCGCGTTCGGCAGGTTCGCGCGCATCCGGCTCTTCCGCTGGGTGCCGCGGTGCTTGCGAATCTCCGCGAGCTCGGCCTTCAAATCGGAAATGCGCTGGCGGAGTTCGCGGCGGTCGTATTCGATCTGTTTTTCGCCGCCGCCGCGCGCCCCGGTCACGCCGCCGCGCTGGCGCGACAGGTGCGTCCAGGCGCCGGTTAGGCGCGGCAGGAAATACTGGCAGCGGGCGAGCTCGACCTGAAGCACAGCCTCGCGAGTACGCGCGCGCGACGCAAAAATGTCCAGGATGACCTCCTGGCGGTCGATCACCTTCATGCCGAAGAGCTGTTCCAGGTTGCGCTGCTGGGTCGGGCTGAGCGCGACGTCGAAGATCACGATGTTCGCCTCCGCCTCCTTTGCCGCGTCGCGTATCTCCTCCGCCTTGCCGCTCCCGACGTAGTATTTCGGGTTCGGCGCTTTCAGCCCGGCGACGACCTGCCCGGCAACCGGCACTTCCAGCGTGCGGACCAGCTCGGCGAGCTCCTTCAGGTCGTCCGCCGTGGACGCCGGGTCCGCCGGATGGATGCACGGGCCGACCAGATACGCGCGGAAGACGTTCTTCCGTTCGTTCTCGTCCGTCCGGTATGTCATCGTCTGGGACATGCGGTCAAGCTCCTGCGGGAAATGAGGTCAAACAAAAATCAGATGCTGTCGCTGAACAGCGAACGGTAGCGGATGAAATACTGCAGCCCGGACCCGACCGTGATGAGCACGACCGCGCCCTGGAGGCATTTCCAGATGATTGTCACGGGCGACACGCCGAGGTCGAGTCCGAAGAGGTGGATCCAGGCGGCGCCGCCGAACGCCAGCGTGAACATCTGCGTGGCGGTCTTCATCTTGCCCCAGCGGTCGGCGGCGATGATCACGTTCTTGGAGGACGCGAGCGTCCGCAGGCCGGTCACCATGAACTCGCGGGTCAGGATCACGATCAGCACCCAGCCGGGGATCATGCCGTAGTCCAGCATCATGATGAACGTCGCGAGGATGAAGATCTTGTCGGCGAGCGGATCCATCAGACGTCCGAAATCGCTTTCCACGTGGTATTTGCGCGCCAGGTAGCCGTCCAGCAGGTCGGTAATGCCCGCCAGAAACGCCACGATCAGGGCGATCGCGTGGCACACATACGCCGTGTGTTCGCCGACTTTGATGCAGGTCGGGTTCGCGCTGTCGAAGTTCGCCAGCACCACAAAACAGAAGATCAGGATGATGCGGCTGACCGTGAGTGCGTTCGGGAGATGTTTCATTTTGCCTTTCCTCCGGGCGTACGCCCTTCAGGTTCGTAGGTTCTGTACAAATCGTATGCGGCCGCCCGCGTGATGGTCACGGGCACTGCCATCCCCGCCGTGAGCCCGGCGGGGCACTTGGATACATGTACCGTCTGGTCGATGTCCGGGGCGTCCATGAGCATGCGCCCACGCCAGCGGCCGCGTCCGGAGTCCTCGTCCAGGATGATCTCTAGCGTCTGTCCGACCAGCGCCCGGTTCGTTTCCCGCGAAATCTTTTCCTGTTCGGCGGCGATCATGGCGGCGCGCGCGGCGGCGGTCTTTGCCGGGACGCGCCCCTTCATGGAAGCCGCCGGAGTTCCGTCCTCTGGCGAGAATGCGAACACGCCGATGCGGGAGAAGACGCGCGCCTTCACAGCGTCGAGAAGCATTTGGAAATCCGCCTCGGTCTCGCCGGGGAATCCGGTCATCAGCGTGGTGCGGATCGTGAATCCCGCCTCGCGGAGCTTGCGGATCACCTCGTTCTGGCGTTCCGCCGTGATGTGGCGGTTCATCGCGGCCATCACGGCGTCGGAAACGTGCTGGACCGGCATTTCGATATGGGGGATCAGGCGGCGGCATTTCCTGAACGCGCGGATCATGGCGTCGTCGACGGACGCCGGATGCACGTACATCAGGCGGAGACGGAATTCGCCGGGGAGCTTGTCGAGCGCGGCGAGCAGCTCCGGCAGTTCGGATTTGCCGTCCCTGCTTCGGTCGCGTCCGAACGCCCCGGTGTCCTGCGCGATCAGGATGAGTTCGCGGAACCCCTGCTCCGCGAGCGATTGCGCCTCGGCCACGACTGACTGCACGGTACGGCTGCGGAGCGCGCCGCGGATGGACGGGATCAGGCAGTAGGTACAGCAGTTGCAGCAGCCGTCGGCGATCTTCAGGTAGGCGAAATGCTCCGATTCGACAGGCAGACGCGGGGTCGTTTCGTCGTAGATCCAGGAACACGGCTTCACGTTTTTCCGTTCGGGGCCGGGCTTGTCGGCGATCAGGCGTTTCAGCACGGCGCCGATCCCGGCGGGCGAATCGATGCCTTCCCAGGCGTCCACCAGCGGATACTTCGCGCGGACCGCGCCATCCTTGTCCCATTGCGGCAGACACCCGGCGACCACGACCAGACGTCCCGCGCGGCGTTTCTTCCAAGCGCAGGCACGGCGTATCTCCTCCATCGCCTCCTTGCGGGCGGAGAGCAGGAACGCGCAGGTATTGATCCACATCACGTCCGCTTCGTCGTCATCGGCGGTCAGGCCGAATCCGTCCACGAGCAACGCTCCGGCGGCCACACCCGTGTCCACCGTGTTTTTCGGGCAGCCGAGGCTGACCAGACGCACCAGATACGGCCGCGTCCGCTGTTCTTCCGTGCTTTTTTTCAAGGGAAAAATCTCCGCGTTCAGGGGTGGTTGAAAATCTTTATTCTAATAATGTAGCACGCGAAGCGCTCTTTTTCCAGTTTTTTTCAGGAAAAAACAGCACAATCTTACAGTGTTTTCCGTCTCGGGAAAAGAAAACGCTCCGGCACGGGGGATTTTTCCGGTGCCGGAGCGGTCGTTTTCGAGCTTGTTTCAGCGCGGATGGATCAGGCGGCTTCCGCCTCGTCCGAAGCGCGTTTCACAGGACGGCGCTTGTTCGGGATCAGCGCGCCGAGGAAGAACCCGACCAGACCGAACGTCACGACCGAAAGCAGATACGCCAAAAGCGGCTTCGCGTCCGCCGCCTGCCGGAACATGATGTCGACGAAATGCCCGTAGAATGCGCCGAAGCCGTATTCCGCGCGGATCGCCGGACCTTCGAACCAGTATCCGAACAGGCATCCGGCGATGATGCCCGCGACCGCGCCGGGGATGATGAACGTCCGGAACTTGTCGCCTGCCTTCCGGATATTCTCGCGCGTCATCACGTCAGGCGCGATGTAGTTCTCGTCGCCACCGAAACGCTTGTAGTAGAAATGGATCTTCACGAATGCGACCGCGGAGATTAGCGACAGGATCGCGCCGAGCACGAACAGCAGGTCGTAATTGCTGTCCTGCACGTCCAGGAAGAACCCGAACGCCGGGACGATGACCGTGGTGCCGAGCGCCAGGATCATGGCGTTCGCCGAGGCGAACTGCGCGAAGATCGAACCGGGGAAGAGACGCAGCGGCAGCGAACTGGACAGCGTGAAGAAGCACCCGGACACCACGCCGTGAATGATGAACACGATCGCGAAGGAGGACAGGACGAGCTTCTTCGGGTCGGCCATGAGGCCGGGGATGTAGTAGGTGATCTCCTTCTGCCAGGGATTGTTGACGACCAGCCAGCCGACGAGCATCAGGACCGCGTACGCCGCGAGGGAGACGAAACTGGTCCGGATCGGATGGAACCGGTCCGCCAGAGCGCCCAGCGGATAGCTCAGCACGATGGAGAAACAGTACGTGATCGCGAGCAGTTGACCGTAGGTGCTGTCCGGCACGCCGATCGCCTTGGCGTACTGGATGGAAAAGTCGTTGATGGGGTGGAAGCTGATGTTCGCCAGCAGGAGCGCGACGATGATCCAGCGGTAGTACGGCACGGAGAAGCACTGCCGGAAATAGTCGATGAACGCGCCGAAGACACGCTGGAACTTGCTCTTGTCCGCCGGGATCTCCTCCGGCGGCGGATACTTGCCTTCCTTCACGAAGAAGCACATGGAATACAGTCCCGCGGCATACCGCGCGCCGAGCACGAGGAATATCCACTTGAACCAGTCAAGCGCGTGCTCGAAGAGATAGTAGTTGTACAGGATGCCCGCCAGCAGGCTGATGATGCGGAAGAGGCTGAAGAAACGCCCGATGATGCGCTGCGGCACCACGTCGTTCACGAGGGCGTTGAAGATCGCCGACGCCAGCGTGTTGCCGAAGTCGAACAGCACCCAGAAGACGCAGAACGCCACCAGCGCCGCCGTGCGCGCGTTCATCGACGTGATCTTTTCGATCACGCCGCCGATCTCCGCGTTCAGGCCGATGCCGAGCAACCCGACCACGATGAACGGCGTGGTGAACAGCAGGAACGGGATGCGGCGTCCCAGGCGGCCGCGGTGCCGGTCGGAAAGATAGCTCACGATCGGCATCAGGAAGATGTTCGTGAAATTCGGGAACGAAATGATCAGGATGGAATACAGCGTGTCGTTCAGCTCGAACCGTTCCTTCGCCAGCTTCACGGTCATCGGGAAGACCACGCGGTCCTTCATCGACCACGCGAAATCGCCCCACAGCAGCAGGGCGAACAGCACGGCGAGTCCGGCGGCGGTGTACGTCAGCGTGCCGACGCTCCATTTGCTTTTCGGTTGGGTCAGGTCCGGCAGCGGTTTGTCGCTCATTTGTTTTTTCTCCTTTCGGGACTGTTTGGTGCATGAATTTTTTACTAAATGTAATGCATTTTTTATCAAATTCAAGCCGTTGTCCTGAATTTCTTCTTGATTTCAGGCGGAAACGGTGTATTTTTTATGCCGTTCGTGACACGGTGTCACAATAAAATCACCTTGTCAAATTCGTCCGAAATACAGCATCTTCCCCCTCAAACACGCGATTCATTATGCCAAGATACACGCAGAAAATGCGCGAAATGATGACCGAATCCATCCGGCACGACGTATGCTCCGCCGGGATCGCACTCCTCTGCGAGGGCGGCTGGGAAGCCTTCACCACGGAGAACATCGCGAAGCGCCTCAATGTGTCGCGCGGCGTCCTTTATAATTATTTCAAGGACAAAAACGACATCCTGTATGCCATCGCCCGCGCCTCCATCGCCGCGCTCTGCGACAAGCTCGAGGAGATCGCCGCAAACGGAAAGCCGGCGTCCGAACGCCTCTCCGAAATGGCGCTCTTCATCATCCGCACGTTCCGCGAGAAGCGCAAGTACCACCGCGCGATCATGGAGAACGTGCCTCCGCCCAAGGATTCCTCGCATCCGGTCATCGTCGGCGACATGCGCCGCCAGGCGATCATCGAAGGCGTCATCCGCGACGGCGTCGCGTCCGGCGAATTCTTCGGCGTCGACCTCGCCGCCGCCGTCGTCCTCTTCAACGGCGCCATCCACAACATCTGCATGCTCAGCGATTTCCGGGACGAGCCCATCGATCCCGTTCCCGTCGTTCAACTTTTCCTCCGGAGTATCCAAACCAACCATGAATAAGAAACTTCTCCTCCTCGCGATCCCGGCCGTCCTCGTTTTCGGCGGCTGCCAGAGCTACACCAAGCCCCCCATGGCCGTCAAGCACTCCACCTACACCGACATCCCGGACGAAGAGAAAGTCCTCTTCCCCGAGGAAATGAAGACGCTCACCCTCGAAAAGGCGCGGGAGATCGCGCTCGCGAACAACCCGGATTTCCTCCGCGTCAAGTTCTCGATCGACTCCGCGCGCGCCAGATACTACCAGAGCTTCTCCTCGTACGCGCCGACCCTGAACGCCGGGCTGTCCTTCAGCCAGAGCTTCTCCAAGGTCACGTCGTCCAGCTCCGGCGAAAAGCCGTGGACATACGGCACGAGCGTCGGACCGTCCTTCAGCGGCTCCTGGCTCATCTTCGACAGCCTCGGACGCGAGATGAACATCCTCGCGCAGAAATACAACCTCAACCAGGCGAAGGACGCGCAGGAAGACGCGAAACGCCTCCTGCTCCGCTCCGTGGCGTACGCCTACAACGACGTCCAGCAGGCGATCTCTCAGAAAGCCATCGCGGAGGCGTCGATCGACTACAGCAGGAAGATGCTGAAGGAGACCCAGGACAAGTACGACGCCGGGAGCGCGCTCTACTCCGACGTCCTCAACTTCCAGATCACGCTCAAGAACGGCGAACTTGAGCTGATCCGCACCGAGTACAACATCCGCGCCGCAAAGTACGTCCTCGCCGGCACGCTCGGCATCACCGACGGCACCATCCCCGATTCCGTCGCGTTCGAGGACGCCGTCATGCCCGAAAAGGAGATCCTCGCGGACGTGACCGTCTACCTCGACTCCGCGCTCGCGAACCGTCCCGACCTCCAGCAGTACCGCGACCGCCTCGAAACCGCCAAGTACAGCTTCTGGAACTCCCTCACGGCGTTCGGACCGAAGGTCAACGCGAACTACAACCTCGGCTACACCTGGAACCGCAACCAGACGCGCCTGGCGCGCACGACCACGAGCTGGTCCGGGTCCTGGGGCTTCAACTACGGCATCAGCGCGAACTGGAACATCTTCAACGGATTCTCCGACTACTTCGCCGCGCTCCAGTCCTACGCCAGCCTCGCCGAGTCCGACTACTCCCTCGCGCAGACCTGGATCACCGTCATCACCGACGTCCGCACGGCCTACGACAACTACGTCACCAACATCGAAAAGGCGCATATCGCGCGCGACATCTACAAACTCACGAAGGAAACGCGCGACCTCGTCGAGAACGAATACAAGGCGGGCAGCGCCCTGGTGACCCGCCTCAACGAGGCCGAACGCTCCGTCATCAACGCCCAGCACGAACTTCTCTCCGCCGTCATCAGCGCATCCAACGCCAAGGCGCAGCTCGAAGCCGCCGTCTACGCGTTCAGCGACCGCGATACGGATCAGGAGGAAGGAACGGGCGAAGACGTCGACAAGGAGCTGGAAGACGCCGGCGCCTCCGCTCCGGCGAACAATTCCAGCCAGCCCGCCGCGGTCCCCGCGGATCAGCAGACCGGCATCTGACATTTCAGTTCGAACAGAATCAAATAGAAAACATAACATAAAGGCCGTTTTTCCATGAAACACTTCCTGAAAAACTTTCTCGTCCTCATCATCGTGCTCGGCGTGCTCGCCGTCGGCTGGGTCGTTTTCCGCAGCTATTCCCGGAGCAAAGCCGGCGTGAAAGTCGTCTTCAAGACCGAAGAGATCGTCCGCGGCGACGTGATCCGCTCCATCTCCGCCACCGGCACCGTCGAGCCCGAAGAGCTCGTGAACGTCGGCGCGCAGGTCAACGGCAAGATCATGAGCTTCGGCAAGGACGTCGACGGCAATCCGGTCGACTTCAGCTCCCGCGTGAAGACCGGCATGGTGCTGGCGCAGATCGACGACGTGCCGTACAAGGCGGACCTCCAGGACGCCGAAGCCACGCACGAACGCGCCAAGGCGGGCATCATCCAGGCGGAAGCCGGCATCGAAAGCGCCGAAGCCAGCCTGAAGCAGAGCGAGACGCGTCTCGCGCTCGCCAAGGCGAACTGGGACCGCGCGCAGACCCTGTACCAGTCCAAGACCATGACCAAGAGCGACTACGACAGCTACCAGTCCGACTACAACACCGCCCAGGCGGAGATCGCCGTGAAGAAGGCGTCCCTCGCCGAGGCGAAGGCGTCCCTCTCCAGCGCGAAGGGCACCCTCTCCAGCGCCGAAGCCTCCCTGCTCCGCGCGAAACGCAACCTCGACTACTGCACCATCACCGCCCCGATGGACGGCGTCGTGATCGACCGCCGCGTCAGCATCGGCCAGACCGTCGTCTCCAACCAGGCGGCGTCCAGCATCTTCCTCGTCGCGAAGGATTTCGCGAAGATGCAGGTGTGGGTCTCCGTGAACGAAGCCGACATCGGCAGCATCACGCCCGGCATGGATGTCACGTTCTCCTGCGACGCCTTCCCCGGCGTCACCTTCCACGGCAAAGTCTTCCGCATCCGCCTCAACGCCACGCTGTCCTCCAACGTCGTCACCTACATCGTCGAGGTCAACACCGACAACGACAGCGGCATGCTGAAGCCCTAC
The DNA here is from genome assembly GCA_017455665.1 of Lentisphaeria bacterium. GTDB lineage: Bacteria > Verrucomicrobiota > Lentisphaeria > Victivallales > UBA1829 > UBA1732. Next base: position 1,005 of record JAFSZN010000050.1, on the reverse strand, counting down.
CTCACCGCCAACGTCAAGTTCATCCGCGAGGCGAAACGCGGCGTCCTCACCGTCCCCGCCTCCGCCCTCCGCTACACCCCGAACGTGGAGAACATCGACCCCGCCGCCCTCGCGAACCCCATTCAGGCGGGACAGAATGAAGCCCTCCTCTGGATCGAAAAGACCGAGGGCCGCCTCTCCCCCGTCAAGGTCAAAGTCGGTCTCAACAACGGCACGCTCGCCGAGATCGTCACCGACGACCTGAAGGAAGGCGACGTCATCATCACCGGCATCGACACCTCCGCCGCCATGCGCGGCCCCGAAGGCGCCGAATCCGGCATGCAGAACAACCCGTTCATGCCCAGAATGCCCAGGTTCTCCGGACGCGGCAGCGCGGGCGCACGCGAACGCGCCAGCCAGCGCGAAGCCGCCGCGGGCGCTTCCGGCGCGGTCACCGCTCCCGGCGCGGGCGGCATGGGCGGACGTCCCGGAGCCCCGAGAAACTGATCGCGAGGTCCCCTCCATGTCACAAGAACTCATCAAACTCGTCAACATCGGCAAGACGTATTTCCTCGGCGAGATCTCCGTGCCCGTCCTGAAGGGCATTTCGCTCGAGATCGGCAAAGGCGAATACGTCGCCCTCATGGGCGCGTCCGGATCCGGGAAAAGCACCCTCATGAATATCCTCGGCTGTCTGGACCGCCAGACCGAAGGCGATTATTTCTTCGACGGCGAGGAAGTCGGGCGCATCTCCGGCGACCGCCGCGCGAAGATCCGCAACAAGAAGATCGGATTCGTGTTCCAGAGCTTCAATCTGCTTCCACGCACCAGCGCGCTCGACAACGTCATCATGCCGCTGAACTACACGGCACAGGGCCTCTCCTCCTCCGAAGCGCGCCGACGCGGCATCGAGGCGCTGAAGCAGGTCGGACTCGGAGAACGCATCGACCATTTCCCGTCCCAGCTCTCCGGCGGCCAGCAGCAGCGCGTCGCCATCGCCCGGTCGCTCGTCAACGACCCCGACGT
>JAFSZN010000049.1 GCA_017455665.1 Lentisphaeria bacterium | reverse complement strand
GTAATGATGCCTGGGTCGTCTAGTGGAAGGATGCCGCCGCCGAAACCGCCCTGCATCCCGGCCGCGCCACCTGCGCCGCCGGCTCCGCCGGGCTGAACCTGACCGGCAGCAGCTGCGCCGCCGTTAGCACCACGGCCGCCGCCGCGATTGCCGCGGGCTCCGCCGCGACCGCCGGCAGCACCGCCGTTTCCCTGCCCCTGAGCGAAAGCAACACTGCCCGTGAGGGCCAGCGCCAGGATAGCAACCGTCATTTTGTTCATAGTTTCGTTCCTTTCGAATTATAGTTGGTTTTGATTTGTTGTTAATGCGAGGCATCGTTACAGATTAACGAAACCTTTTTGCGTTTTATTGTGCATGTCGCCGAAAAAAAGCTGTTTTTTGGAGCTTTTTTGTTCTTTTCCGTTCTTTCCGTTTGTTTTTTTCATGGTTTTCGCAAAAAGGCTGAATGCCCGGGGCGGGACTCGAACCCGCATGGATGTACCGACAGATTTTAAGTCTGTTGCGTCTGCCATTTCGCCACCCGGGCGCGATTTTCTATAAATGTAGCACTGCGCATGGAAAAATCAAGAGCTTTCACTAAAAAAAATCATTCTGAGCCCCTGAAATCCATACATCTATTTAGGTTTTAACTTATTTTTTCTCTTTTTTTGTGTTTTTCGGCTGTTTTCACGCGTGATGCGGCGCATTGGTCCGCCGCGCATGACGCTCGGCATCTCGATTTGCACGGCGCATCTTTCGGATAACGATCCGTCTTTCATTTCGGATGAAAAATCCGCCGCCTTTTCCCGGCGATACCGCAAAATGCAAAAAAGGATGCCGGGCGGGTTGAAAAATACGCGCATGTGAGATATGTTATTAGGTGTTGTATTTTGCGCCCGCGCATATTCGCCGCGGTTCACTCCTCCGCCATAAAAACAAGGATCCGACGTTGCACAAGGTTCTCGCCATATTTCTGCTGGCCGTCATATTTGGCGTGCTGTATCCGGCTTTGGATGCCGCGCCGAAGAAACTGACGATCCTCCAGACGACCGACATCCACGGGTCGATCGGCGACGAAAAGAGCCCGGGACTGCTTCAGATCGCGGGCGCCGCGGAGCGCATCAAGCCCGACCTCTGGATCGACTGCGGCGACCTCACGCAGGGGTCGTTTTCGGCAACGTTGGACGCCGGCGCGTCCATGGCGGAGGCATTGAACGCCGCAGGATGCGACATCTGGGTGCCGGGCAACCATGATTTCGACTATGGCGTGGAGACGCTCGCAAAACGCATCGGTTCGTTCCGCAGGGTTTCGCTGGCTGCAAACATGAAGTCGAACGCGTTTCCGATGAAGACCTCCGCCTGGAAGATGTTCGAGCGGCAGGGCGTGAAGGTCGCCGTGATCGGCATCGTCCCGCCGTATCTGGGGCTCTGGATCGAACCGAAAAAACTGACCGGGCTTGAACTGGAATCGCCGGACGCCGCGCTCGAACGCGTCATGCCGGAAGTCATGGCGTCGAAACCGGACATGATCGTGCTCGCCATTCATCTGGGCGAATTCATCGCAGGCCGCCTCAACCCGGACGGCAAATTTCGCAACATGGCATCGCTTTCCGCGAAATATCCGCAGATCGACCTGATCCTGGCGGGCCATTCGCACCAGACGGAGCCGGGCAAACGCCTGTATCCGGGCGCATGGTTCGTGCAGGCGCCGCCTCTGGGAGCCGGATGCGCGCAGATCACGGTCGAGGTCGACCCCGCGGCAAAAGGCGACAAGGTCTTGTCCGTGACCTCGAAGGTCATTGAAGGCATGGATCAGCCGGAATCGAAGAAACTGCTGCCGATCCTCGATCCGGTCCGGAAACAGGCCGCCGAGGCGGGACGCAAACCCGTCGCGAAGCTCGACTTCGAGCTGGAACCGATGAAAAACGGATTGAAGCCGAACCGCCTGGCGGAACTGATCTGCCTTGCCATGGCGGAGGCGGCCGGGGCGGACGCGGCATTCTCCGGGACGCTGTCGAACTACAAGGTGTCGCCCGGGACGCTGAACGAACGCGAGCTTTTCCTGCTGGCGCCGTACACGGACACGATCGAGGTGCGGAGTCTGACGCCCGCCCGGATCAGGACGATCCTGCGCGAACTCGAAACGAAACAGAAAACGTCGGACTGCATGATGTACACGGGATTCACCGCGCCGGACGGCATCGACGGCGCGCTCGTGCTGGGAAAAACGGGGAAACCGATCCCCGAAACAAGCCGCATCAAGGTCGCGGTGAACACCTATGACGCACACGGCGCGGGCGGACGCTACCCGAAACTCAAGGAAATCATGGAATCGTCCGAGCCGCCGAAGCCGGCTTCGGAAACCGACATCCGCGACGCCCTTCGCAAATACCTGAAAAAACATTATCCTGTTCCAAATACCGCATCCGGGAGAAAACCATGAAACTCCGCATCCTGATCCTGTTTCTGTCCCTTGCCGCCGTCCTGGGCGCGTGCCGTTCGCCGGGGGAAGTCTCCGATCCGTTCTTCCAGCCGACCGAGGCCGACAAGCTCACGAAAGAGGAGACGGAAAGCATCATCTGGCACGCCAAGCACTTTATCGCGTCCAACAAAAGCCTGCGCCTGGGCGCAGCCCACCGCAAGATGATCCAGGACAACGAACCTGTGACGCGCATCGTCTACAGCGGGAAGAAGCACGGCAGGATCGAGCTCGAATGGCCGATCTCGTCCGACACCGTGGTTTTGCTTTCCTCGCGCGGCGACCTGCTGTCCAGACGCCAGCCATGGGTGCTGGAGATCCTGTCCGGCAAGCAGAAGGGCGGCCTGAGCGACTCCGAACTGGACCAGTGGCGGAACGTCGACACGGCGGAAGAGTTCGAGGATGAAACGGGCGGGGCATGGGAAACGCTGGGCGTGGAACCGATCCCGGTCATCGAAGATACGCCCGAAGACAAAAAGGAGAACTGACGCTATGAGCTCAAAAAACAGTGATTCCGGCATGCTCTTCAACCGGAAACAGTTTCTCTGGCTCCTCTGCGCGCTCGTCCTGCTCCGGCTCATCCTGAACGCCGTCGTGCCGCTCATGGACCCGTCCGAGGCGCGGTACGCCCTGATCTGCAAGATCATGGCGGAAAACCACAATTTTCTGGAGCCGAAGCTCATCCACGAGGGCGTCCTGATGAATTTCGAGGGGAAGCCGCCCCTGAGCTTCCAGGCGGGGGCGGTCGCATGCCATATCTTCGGCATCAACCTCTTTGCCGTGCGCCTGCCCTCGACGCTCTTCGCGGCGTGTCTGCTTGCCGTTCTTTATTGGGCGGTCCGCCGGATCAGGGGCGAAAACGTCGCACAGCTCGCCGTATTGCTCACGCTTGGCAGCCCGGTGTTCTTCATGTACGCCGGGATGTGCATGACGGACATGGCGCTGGCGTTCTGCGTGTGCTCCGCCGTGTTCGCATACATGGCATTCGACCACGAGACCGTCCGCCGCAACAAAAAAATCGCGAGCGTCGGGTTCTTCGCCGCGCTCGCGCTCGGGATGCTTGTGAAGGGGCCGGTCGCGCTGGTCATGGCGGGCGTGCCGGTCTTCCTCTTCGTCCTGCTCGGGAACCGCTGGAGCGACCTCAGGCATCACGCCTGGCTCCTCGGATTCGCCGTGTTCTTCCTGATCGCCGCCCCGTGGTATGTCCTGATGCAGCGGGCGAATCCGGATTTCCTGTATTATTTCTTCGTGAACGAGAATTTCAAGCGGTTCCTGTTCAAGGAGTACGGCGACCAGTACGGCGCGGGCCGCGAATTCTTCCGCGGCATGGCGCTCCTGTGGTTCCTGGTCTCGAACCTGCCGGGCGTGCTGCTGGTGCTGGTCCCGGCGTTTTCGCCCGCCGGACGCGGCAAGCTGAGGGAGGTCCTGCGGAAACAATCTCTCGCGAACGACCTGCCGCTGCTCGGCTTCCTCTTCATCACGCTTTTCTGGTGCCTCACGAGCCGCGTCCTGATCACCTACGTGCTCCCGACCGTACCGTTCTTCGCCGTGTGGCTGGCGGACCGCATGACCGCCTGGGGCTACGCGGACACGGCGAGATTCCGGACGGCGCTTCGGGCGACGCTCCCCGTGGTCTGGTGCGTGACCGGCATGGTTTTTGCCTCGCTGTGGATCGCCGGCGAATACTGGGTGGACAAGATGCCGGGCGATTTCTTCGAGGACATCGCCGAGGCTGTTCCGGACGGATATTTCTATTTCTATCGCAAGGTGCCGTATTCCGCGTATTTCTACCTCGGCGACCGCGTGATCCCGCACGCCAAGGAGGACGCGGAGACGAGCGAGGCGGCGTCCCGTCCGCACTACCTCGTCAGCACGAAACGCGAAGCGAGGAAGCACCCGCTCAAAGGTTTCCGGCGCACGGTCATGGAAACGGACGTCTGGACGCTCTACGCTCCGTCGGATTGATCTTAAGCCGGCCGCGCTTCCCCGCCCCGTCTTTCCGGTGTTTTTTCGCGGAAAAGTTTGCATTTACGGGGGAATTGTAGTATATTTATTTGTTTATGTCTTTACACGATACTTCTTACATAAGGAACCAAACAACATGTCAGTCAGCGTGCTCGTCGGCGTCCAGTGGGGCGATGAAGGCAAGGGTAAAATCATTGATGTTTTAACGAAAGACGCGGGAATGGTGGTCCGTTTCCAGGGCGGCAACAACGCCGGCCACACGGTCGAGATCAACGGACAGCATTTCGTGCTCCACCTGATCCCGTCCGGCATCCTGCGTCCCGGCGTGCCGTGCGTGATCGCGAACGGCGTGGTGGTCGACCCTGTCGAGCTCGTGAAGGAAATGAACATGCTCAAATCCCGCGACATCGACGTCTCCGGGATCCAGCTCAGCACGCGCTGCCACCTGATCATGCCGTGGCACAAGCTCATCGACGCCTTCAAGGAAGACTCCGCGAAGGGCGACAAGAAGATCGGCACCACCAAGCGCGGCATCGGCCCGGCGTACTCCTCCAAGGCGGACCGCACCGGCATCCGCGGCGGCGAAATGCGCGACCTCGCCCGCTTCGAAAAGCATTTCCGCGACAACGCCGAAGCATACAACAAGGAATATGTCCCGATGGGCGGCGCTCCGCTCGACGTCGAAGCAGCGTGGAGGGAAGTCCTCGCCGCTCGCGACGTCCTGGTCCCCCACCTCGCCGACACCGTGGTCACGATCAACGAAGCCAACGCCAACGGCGTGCATGTCCTGCTCGAAGGCGCACAGGGCGCGTTCCTCGACATCGACCACGGCACGTACCCCTACGTGACCAGCAGCAACACCACCAGCGGCGGCGCATGCACGGGCACCGGCCTTCCGCCCCGCGCCATCACCGAAGTCTGGGGCGTCCTGAAAGCCTACTCCACGCGCGTCGGCGAAGGTCCGTTCCCGACCGAACTCTTCGACGAACAGGGCGAATTCCTGCGCGAGCAGGGCGGCGAATTCGGCGCGACCACGGGCCGTCCGCGCCGCTGCGGCTGGCTGGACGCCGTCGCGTGCCGCCACAGCTGCATGGTGAACGGCGTGGATTTCCTCGCGATCACGAAGCTGGACGTGCTTGACAAGCTCAAAGAGATCAAGATCTGCACCGCCTACAAGATCGGCGACAAGACCTTCAAAACGTTCCCCGAGGACGTCTATGACCTCGCCCGCGTCGAGCCCGTCTACGAGACCATGCCCGGCTGGGAGACCTCCACGACCGGCATCCTCGACTGGAACAGCCTCCCCGCCAACGCGCAGAACTACCTGAAGCGCATCGCCGAGCTCACCGGCTCGAAGATCGGCATCGTGTCCGTCGGTCCCGACCGCAATCAGACCTTCCGCGTCTGATCCCCGGGGGCCGAAGGAAGGAACCGCTGGAGGGGGGCGCAGCATGGCGGAAAAGAAGAAACGCCAGAAATTCTCCAAGACCGTCGTCAAGCAGCAGGAAGGCGAAGAGACGAACGCGCAGATTCTGCGCGGAGTGATCGCACGGTTTTTCGCGCGGTTCGATCTCATGCAGATCATCCCGCTGGCGCTTCTCCTGACCATCGGCATGTGCTTCGTCCACAGCACCGGCCAGCAGGTCGGCGGGCATCATGTCGAGCTGTTCAGCCGCCAATGCGTCTATCTTGCGGTCGGCCTGGCGCTCTGGTTCACGTTCATCATGCTGGATTACCGCTTGATCGGGCTTTTCTCCATGCTGTTCTATCCGGCGGTCATCGCCGTGCTCGTGCTCGTACTGATCTTCGGTCCGGTCCGCAACAACACCCGGCGCTGGATCGACATCGGGCCGGTCAGCCTTCAGCCGTCCGAACTCGGAAAAATGGCAGTGCTCTTTATCGTCGCATGGGTGGCGTCTTTCACGAAAAACAATATCAACAAGCTCCGCTGGCTCGGTCTGGTCTTGGCACTGACCGCAATTCCCTTTCTCCTGATCTGCAGGGAGCCCGACCTGGGGACCGCCATCGTCCTGATCCCGCTCACCGCTGCGATCCTGTTCGCCGCCAACCTGCGCTGGCTCTACATCATCATTTTCGCGGCGCTCTGCATCGGGGGGCCCCTTGTCGCCTACAACAGCCCGATCCTGAAGCCCTACCAGAAAAAACGCATCGCCATGTTCCTGAACCCGGAAAGCGAACGGTTCGGCGGCGGCTGGAACGTGATCCAGGCGGAGATCGCGGTGGGCACGGGCGGCATGACGGGCAAAGGCTACCGCAACGGCACGCACACCATGCTCGGCTACCTGCCGCCGAAAGTCGCGGACTCCGACTTCATCTTCCCTGTCATCGCGGAAGAAACCGGTTTCGCCGGGACATTCTCGCTCATCCTGCTCTACGCGCTGCTGCTCTTCTCGATCCTCCGGTCGGCACTGTTTGCGCACGACCTGTTCGGACGGTATCTGTGCGTCGGCATCGCGGCGATCCTTATGACACATGTCTTCATCAACATCGGCATGTGCATCCGGCTGGTCCCCGTGACGGGACTGCCGCTGCCGTTCATCAGCTATGGCGGCACATTCCTGGTGGCAATGCTGTGCTATCTCGGCATCGCGCAGAGCGTGTACGCGCATCGGAACGACCCGTCGTCCGTTGATACGGACAACTGGCCGACACTGTTCTGAAACAGGCTCATGGCGAAGGATTTGCCAATCCATCCGTCAGATTTGACCGTTTGACGGACGGAAACGGCGAATAAGCCGTCAAATCTTTGATTTTCAGCGGATTTCGCGCGCCAGAACAGGGCGGAACCCGACCGCGGTGTCGCTTTCGTTCGGCGGCATGAAAAAGCGGTACGCGGAACGCAGTTTCTTCGGTTCCATCCCCCAGTCGCCGCCGCGGATCACGCGGCACGCCGTCTCGGTGGTCCAGGTGCCCGCGTCAAACGGACGGTAGCGCGTGAAACCGACGCTGACCGGATCGCGTTTGACGGGATCGGCGCCCGCCATCGCGGGATCGGAATACGCCTTCGGGTCGTACCAGTCGTAACACCATTCGGCGGCGTTGCCGGACATGTCGTAAAGCCCCCAGGCGTTCGGCTGAAACCTCCCGGCGGGCGCAGTAACGCGGTGTCCGTCGTCGTCCGCGGCTCCGGCGACCGGCGGCAGACGCCACTGGAACCGTTCCGCGGATTTGTAATCCAGACCGTTCGCGTACTTCGCGCCCTCGTTGCCGAATTCCTTCCCCCAGTAGTAATCGGCCGACGTCCCGGCGCGGCAGGCATACTCCCATTCCGCCTCGGTCGGCAGACGGTACTCGTACCCGGACGGCAGGCGACCGGCGGCGTGTTCGAGCTCGGTGAGCTTGCGGCAGTACATGACCGCCTGGTCCCAGCGGACGCGGACGGCGGGCTGCGACGGCAGATTGAGGCGGAAATCGCCCCATTTGGACGAGTTGAAGCCAGGGATCAGCATCTGGATCTGACGGTTCGTGACCTCGGTCCGCGCGATCCAGAAGGGATGCATGATCGCGACCTCGCGCACGGGCATCTCGTTGTCCATCGAACCGCCCATGCGGAATGTACCCGCTGGGATCCCCGCCATGTCCAGGTAAGCCGACGGCACGATGAAATCCGCGCCGGGCTGTCCCGGTTCGGCGGGGAGCGACACGCTCGCGAGGCGCGCGATCTCCGCCGCATCACGCTGATTGTCCTGTTCGGCGGCGTGGCGTTCATTGTGCGGCAGAAGCGGCATCACGGATTCGGTGCGGGCGTTCACGATGCGGACCAGAAGCGCCGCGCGGCCATACGGGGTCAACGAGGCGTCGGCGAGCCCGGATTCGAGCCTGGCGAGAGACTCTTTTGCCGCGGACAGGCGTTTTGCCTTTTCGTTCGATTCCGCACGGTAGGAAACGACGCTGTACACGAGGAACGCGCCGACGCAGAGCACGAACAGCGCCATGAAAATCTTGAAGATGCGGAGCTTCGCCTCTTCGTGCTGGAGTTCGGCGCGAAGCCGCATCGGGCTGACGCCGGTGCTGCCGGGCGGAAAGAACGGTTTCGCGTTGCCGGAGGCTGAGGCGGACCGGGCTGTATCGTCGGGTTTTGGATTCATGGTTTCGGAGCCTTGTTGAGCCGTGAACAGATGAAGCGGGGCGTGGAATAAGCCGTCCGCAGGGGTAATATAGCACAAAAAGTGAAAAAAATCGAATGAAAAAGATGAAAAAACGTCGAATACGCTGTATATTGTATGCCGAATACTATTTCAGCACCGGGACCGGATCTATGGAAAACTCGTTTGACGTCATCGTGATCGGCGGAGGACACGCCGCCTGTGAAGCCGCCGCGGCATCCGCGCGGCTCGGCGCGCCGACCCTGATGCTGACCATGAATCTGGACCACATCGCGCAGATGAGCTGCAATCCGTGCATCGGCGGCATCGCGAAGGGACACCTCGTGCGCGAGATCGACGCCCTCGGCGGGCTTATGGGAAAGATCGCCGACGCGGCGTCCATCCAGTTCCGCATGCTGAACCGCACGAAAGGGCCCGCCGTGTGGTCGCCGCGCGCCCAGTGCGACAAGGCATGCTACCAGCGCGCCATGAAGCACATGCTCGAGCTGACGCCGAACCTCACGATCCGCCAGGAGGAGGCGGTCGACTTCGTCACGGACGGCGACGCCGTCGCGGGCGTGGTCACGCGCCTCGGAAACACCTACAAGTGCAAGGCGGTCGTGATCGCAACCGGGACGTTCCTGCACGGGCTGCTTCACTACGGGCTCACGCATTTCTCCGGGGGACGATCCGGCGATCCCGCCTCGGACCTGCTACCGGAAGCCATCCGCGGCCGCCTCGGGCTGAAGATGGGCCGCCTCAAGACCGGCACGCCGCCGCGCGTGCTCGGCAGCTCGGTGGACTTCAGCCGGATGGACGTGCAGGCGTCGGAAACCGACCTGGACGAACATTTCTCGCACTTCGGCATCGAGGGCGTCACGCCGCAAGTGAGCGAACACAACCTGGACTGCCGCATCACATGGACCACCTCCGCCACGGCCGACCTCGTGCGCGCCAACCTCGACAAAGCCCCGATGTACAATGGCCTGATCGAGGGCATCGGCACGCGCTACTGCCCCTCGTTCGAGGACAAGGTCGTGCGCTTCCCCGACCACGAACGCCACCTCATCTACCTCGAACCCGAGGGCGAGGCGACCGACGAATACTACGTGAACGGGATTTCGACCAGCCTGCCGCCCGAGGTGCAGGAGGGCATGCTGCGTTCCATCCCCGGCCTCGAACACGTCCGCTTCCTGCGCTACGCCTACGCCATCGAATACGACTATGTGGAGCCCGCCCAGATGGACCGCACGTTCGCCGTGCGCGCCTGGCGGGGCCTGTACCACGCCGGGCAGATCAACGGCACGAGCGGATACGAGGAGGCGGGTGCACAGGGACTCGCCGCCGGACTGAACGCCGCACGGTTCGCCGCAGGGCTGGACGGCGTCGCGTTCGGGCGCGACGAGGCGTACCTGGGCGTGATGGCGGACGACCTGGTGACGAAGGAGATCAGGGAGCCGTACCGGATGTTCACCAGCCGCGCGGAATACCGTCTGCGTCTGCGGCAGGACAACGCCGACCTCAGGCTGTGCCGGAAAGCGCACGAGCTCGGGTTGCTCTCCGATAGTGATTTTGAAAAATACACACGCTACGAAAACCGTCTGCATGAGCTCGAAGCCGCCGTGCGCGCCGCATCCATGCCCGGCGGCGGGACAGCGTGGGAACGCCTCCGCATTGCGCAGGGCGACCCGGACTTGAACGCACTGCCGTTCGCGCCGGAGCTGATCGGATTGGACCTGAACGACAGGACCGACCGACGCGCCGTCCGCGAGCTCGCCGTGCAGGCGCATTACGAAGGGTATCTGCGGCAGGAGGAGGACTCCATCCGGCATCTGCACGGACTTGAGGCGTGGGCGATCCCAGCCGACCTCGATTACACGGCGCTTCCCGGCCTCAAAAACGAAACGCGCCTCAAGCTCGCGCGCATCCGCCCCGCCACGCTCGCGCAGGCGTCGCGCATCGACGGCATGACCCCGGCGGAGATCGGGCTTCTGCAGGTGCTGCTCGCCCGCAGGAAACGCGAACAGGAAGCCGCGTCTCCGGGAAAGGAGGCGACCCAGCCATGAGCGAGCCTGAAAAAGAAAACGCCGCCGTCCTTCCGGCAGAAGAAATCCATCACGAACCCGGCGCGTGGGCGCGTCTCTGGGCGATCCGCTATGCCCGCGTTCCCATCCTGATCTGTGCGCTGTTCTTTGTCTTCGCGCTCGGCTCGGAATGCTACGCGATCTACTGCCACAAAACCGGCGCAACACCGATTTACCAGATTCAGAACCCCGAACTCCGCAACCACGCCCCGATGAAGGGGCACATCCTCGGCACGGACTACCTCGGACGCGACGTGCTCCTGCGGGCGGTCTTCGCCACGCGCACCGCCGTGAAAGTCGGCATCGTGGCGTCGCTGATCTCGTCGGTGGTGGGCGTCGCGCTGGGGCTGATCGGGGGATATTACGGCGGCAAAACGGACGCGGTCGTCCTCTGGATCTACAGCACGTTCGCGTCCATCCCGTCGTTGCTGTTCATCCTGGCGTTCGCCCTGCTCGTCTCGAAGGGCTTCCTCAGCGCCCCGCTCGAAGCCGCGTTCCAGGCGTTCAGCCGCGCCATGAACACCGAGCCCGGCATGATGGCGGTCTACCTCGGGATCGGCCTCACCGGCTGGGTGCAGCTATGCCGCGTGGTGCGCGCGGAGACGCTCCGGCTGAAAACGCGCCCGTACGTGACCGCCGCGCGTTCGCTCGGCGTGAACGACCGCGGCATCCTGCTCCGCCACATCCTGCCGAACCTGATGCACCTCGTGATCGTGTATTTCACCATGCGGTTCGCGTCGGCGGTGATGACCGAGGTGATCGTGAGCTACCTCGGGCTCGGCGTGAAGTTCGAGCCGAGCTGGGGGCTGATGATCTCCAACGGGCAGTCGCTTTTCTGGCGCGGGGCGTGGTGGGAGATCGCCGCCGCCACCGGATTCATGTTCGTGCTCGTGCTCGCGCTCAACATGACCGGCGACGCCCTGCGCGACGCGCTGGATCCGCGCCACACCTCGGGCAAATAATAGGGAGGCGGACGCCTCCACTGCGGTTGTGCGCGGCTGCACAAGAATACGAATCTCCGCCGGCGTGTTTTCCGGCGGAGATCATCCGTTGGCATTTCAACGGTCCGCCGGACGGGGAAACGGAGCCGGCGGACGCACTCTTGATTCTTGACCTTGAACCGTACGGGAGACGGATCAGTCGAACATCTTCGGCAGGCCGTTGTACATGACGCGCATGACGGAGTTGATGTCGTGGCCGCCGCGTTCGTAGACCATCTGGTAGAGGTTGCCGTCCTTGAAGTTGTCGCAATACTTGAAGATCTCGGGATACTTCTTCATCTCGTTGATCATCGGGGTCATGTTCGGCTCCGCGACGTCGTTGCGGCCGCACCCGGAGTAGATGTAGAAGTCGTTCGCGGTCTTGCCGTTCCTGACGACCGTGTCGGCGAGGTGCTTTGCGGATTCGACGGACTTGCCGCGTCCGATTGCCCAGCAGTCGCCGCTCATCGGGATGAAGTAGCCCATTTCGCCGAGGCAGTGTTCGAAGACGGACCAGGTGGCGCAGGCGCCCATGGAGAATCCGCCGAAGCCGCGGTGCCATCTGGAGGCGTCGAGGGCTTCCTGGGAGACGTCCTTTGCGTAGGTGTGGTACTGCGTCTCGAAGACCGGGATCACGTCCTTGTCGAGCTCGTAGTGGAAGTCGATGCAGTTCTTGGTGGCGTCGTTGCTGTACTGCGTGTAGTAGGAAAGCGCGCAGATGATGAGCGGCTTCATCTCGCCGTTCGCGATCAGGTGGTCGATCACGTTTTTGAGGCGGGTGTTCTGTCCTTCGCCGCCGAAGTACCAGCCGGGATTGTCGCCGCCGCCGTGCATCAGGTACAGCACGTTGTAGCGGGTGGAGGTGTCTTTCTCGTCGTAGCCGTAGGGCAGGTACACGAGGCCGGATTTCTCGAACTCGGGGCTGCCGGCGGTCTGGTTGTCGCGCGTCTTGTACGTGAAGTTCCTGATGACGCCGCCCTTGTCGCAGACGCTCATGTACTCCTGCGGGATCTCCTTGAACGCGTTGTCGGGGAAACTGGTCCGGGTGGAGGCGGTGGACGCGCCGGTGCTGGCGCAGCCGCAGAGGACGGCGAGCGCCGCCGCACAGGCAAAAAGTCTGAGGTGTTTCATGTTGTTCCTTTTGGTTGTATTGGATTTTGGAAGGATGGCGAAACAAGACGATGATCGCCTGTATTATACAGCGTTTTCGCGGAAAAGTCAAGCGGAAACGAGGCAAAAGCACCGGAGAAAACAAGGAAAAGCGCCGGATCCGCTTGTTTTATTGTTGACAAGGCGGTATATTAAATCCGGCAAATTTAAGAAATATCACGTATGAGGTCGAATCAGATCATGAACATCATCCTTCTTTCAGGCGGATCGGGAAAGCGCCTCTGGCCGCTCTCCAACGATGTCCGGTCGAAACAGTTCATCAAGTTCTTCCGCGGCCCGGACGGCGAACCGGAATCCATGGTGCAGCGCGTGTACCGCCAGATCAAGGCGGCGGACCCGGATTCGACCGTGACGGTCGCGACCTCGAAGACGCAGGTCTCCTCGCTTCGCAACCAGCTCGGCGACGACCTGGGGATCTCCGTCGAGCCATGCCGCCGCGACACGTTCCCGGCGATCGTGCTGGCGACGGAATACCTTCACACGGTCCAGGGAGCATCCGAGGACGAGGCGGTGGTGGTCTGCCCGGTCGATCCGTACGTGAACGACGATTATTTCGAGTTCCTGAAGCGCCTTTGCGAACAGGCGTCGAAGGGCGAGGCGAACCTGACGCTGATGGGGATCCAGCCGCTCCACCCGAGCGAGAAATACGGCTACATCATCCCGTGTGAAAAGTCTGGACTGAGCCGCGTGCGCGAGTTCAAGGAGAAACCGGACAAAGAGACGGCGGAAAAATACATCGCGCAGGGGGCGCTGTGGAACGGCGGCGTCTTCGCGTACCGGATCGGCTACGTGCTGAAGAAAGCGCACGAAATGATCTCCTACACAGACTACCACGACCTCTTCCAGCAGTACGCCACGCTGCCGAAGATCAGCTTCGACTACGCCGTGGTCGAGAAGGAGCCGGATATCCAGGTGATGCGGTTCAGCGGCGAATGGCGCGACATCGGCACATGGAACACGCTCACGGAGGTCATGCCGGGCAACACGCTCGGCAACGCCGTGGTCGACGAACAGTGCAGCAACGTGCATGTGCTGAACGAACTTTCGATGCCCGTGCTGGCGATGGGAGTCAGCGACCTGATCATCGCCGCGTCGCCCGAAGGGATCCTGGTTTCCGACAAGGAGCGGTCCGCGCGCATCAAGAGCATCGTCGACAAGTTCGAAAACCAGATCATGTTCGCGGAGAAATCGTGGGGGTCGTTCCAGATCCTGAACGTGGAAGAGGGCAGCCTGACCATCCGGATCGTCCTGAATCCCGGACACGCCATGAACTACCACAGCCACGAGAAGCGCGACGAGATCTGGACGGTCATCAGCGGCGAGGGCCGCACGGTCGTCGACGGCATGGAGCAGAAAGTCCGCGCCGGAGACGTGATCACGATCGAGGCGGGCTGCCGCCACACGGTCTTCGCGGACACCGAGCTGAAACTGATCGAAGTCCAGGTCGGGCAGGAAATCTCCAAGCTCGACAAGATCAAACACAAACTGCCGTCCCTGTGAGGTCCGATTTGTCCCGGCCCCATCCATTTCTGCTGCATCCCGCCGCCAAGGATTACATCTGGGGCGGCACGCGCCTGAAGGACGACTTCTCGAAAGACGCCGCGTCCGACGTGCTCGCCGAGACCTGGGAATGCTCCACGCACCCGGACGGCGTAAGCATCGCCGCGAGCGGGGAATGGATCGGCATGCCGCTGGACGAGATCCTGCGGGCGCATCCGGAGTATCTGGGGGAACACGCGCACGGCAGCACGGACTTGCCCGTGCTTGTGAAGCTCATCGACGCCAAACGCGACCTCTCCGTGCAGGTGCATCCGTCCGACGAGTTCGCGCACGAGCGGGAACACGGCCAGAACGGCAAGACCGAAATGTGGTATGTGATGGACGCCGAACCGGACACCCGGATCGCCTACGGCCTGCACCACACGATCGGCAAAGACCAGTTCCGGAATGCCATTGAAGAGGGCAACGTGGAAAAGTACCTGCAGATGGTCCCGGCACACAAAAACGACCTCTTCTTTATTCCGCCCGGCACGGTCCACGCCATCGGCGCCGGATGCCTGGTCGCCGAGATCCAGCAGAGTTCCAACCTCACCTACCGCCTGTACGACTACAACCGCACCGACCGCGACGGAAACAGGCGGGAACTCCACCTCGACAAAGGGCTTGCCGTCGCAAACCTCGACGCCATGCCGGAACCGCGCCAGCCGATGCGCCTGCTGCGGTATTCCGGCGGGACCGCCTCCGAACTGCTCTGCCGCTGCAAATATTTCCAGGTGGAACGCGTGCTGGTGAACACGGAACAGCGCCGCGAAATGGCGTCGTTCCGGGTATCTCCGGAGTCATTCGAGGTCTTTCTCTTCCTCAACGGCTGCGGATCATTGTTCTGCGAAGACGCCATGCTCCAGTTCTTCAAGGGAGACTGCGTATTCCTGCCCGCCGGGACCGCCGACGTCCGCCTGCACGCACGGACCGAATTCCTGCGGATCTCCTGCTGAACCTTTCTCCCCCCTGCCCCTCAACGAACGCCGCGGGGCATCCATCCTGTTTCAGCCGGTCCGCCCCGGTCGATCCGCGGAATCGAACTCGCCCATTCCCCTCCGCCGCATCAAAAAAAACATGCCCGGATCCCGCTGGGAAAGGGGAATCCGGGCGAACAGGAAAGCAGGAGCGGAGAAAAAACAGAACAACCGCTCCGGCCCTGAATCAGGCAGTGTTCAGTCGAGCTTCGTCTTGTCGATCTCCGCGGCCTCGGCTTCGACGTCGATGTCGGCGGTCTCAGCCTCGGAAATCGGGGGATAGAGCGATTCGACCGTGACGGAGTAAGGAGAAACGAAGCGTTCCTTGGTGAGGAACGTCGCCATGGCTTCGAGCGCGGCGACGAAGGCTTCGACCTGGTCCTGCGGGAGCTTGTCGAACACTTCCTTCATGAAGCGCACATAGGAAGCCGTGCAGACGCGGTAGAGATGCTCGCCTTTGTCCGTGAGGCTGATCAGCGTGACGCGGCGGTCCTTCGGACCCGGGATGCGGTTGACCAGGCCGTCGGCATAGAGCGCGT
The DNA here is from genome assembly GCA_017455665.1 of Lentisphaeria bacterium. Taxonomy (GTDB): domain Bacteria; phylum Verrucomicrobiota; class Lentisphaeria; order Victivallales; family UBA1829; genus UBA1732. Next base: position 5,425 of record JAFSZN010000049.1, on the reverse strand, counting down.
TCAGCGTCTGCGTGACGGCGGCGGACGGCAGATGGAAGCGGTCCGCGAAATCCTTGATCATCGGAAGGCTCTTGCGCCCGTGGATCGCGAAGAGGTAGTTCAGGATGCGGAGCTTGCCGAGCGTGGTGCGGCCGGAACGCGAAGCATAGTGGAAATGCATCACGGGGAAGCGGAGGGCGTCCACGAAGTGAATCAGAAGCAGCCAGGACGGCAGCTTGGCGGGCGCGGTTTCGCCGGCGGGGACGGGGATCAGGTCGGCGGGGAGCTTGCAGAGGTCGGCGACATGCTTCGCGCCGAGATGCTCGGAACCGGTTCTGGACTGATAAAGGAATGCGAGCACTTCGCGGAATTTCGCGAGCGTGTCCGGATCCAGCGAGGATTCAAAGGAGGCAAACCGCTTGGCAAGCAGCGCAAAGGTGGCGTTCCGCTGGGCTTTGCCCTTCGTCGAAAGCATCACGCCGGTGCTGCGGCGGTTGTCGGGAATCGACTTGCGTTCCAGGATGCCGGACGCGACGTACAGGTCGACCGCCTGGGAGATCGCGCCGGAACTGAGGCCGGAATACTCGGAGAGGCGCTTGATCTGCGGAACGGAATCCGGATTCTCCAGGAAATACTTTACAATAGGAAACTGCGCGAAGGAATAGTCCCCGTCGAGGCCGAAGACGCCGACGGACGTGGCGCGAATTCGATCCGCGATAAATAAAAGTTTGCGACAGGATGTGACTGCAAGAAATTGTTTTTTCATTTTGGACTGCCTTCGGGTTGTTCCGGCATTGCCGAACCGAACAGGAAAGGGGGCATTCCGCAGGGCGCAGCCGGAAGTTTTAATATTGTTTTGAACAACATAGCCACATCATGTGGCATTTGTCTTATTAATATACAGCGGCATCGAAAAAATGAAAATGTATTATTTAATACAATGTATGGATTATTTGACAAACAACGTGTATTCTATCCCATGAAATTGCCTTAAGAAATAGACGATTATACAGGAATGACAAAACACATATCCGTGTTTCCGCAAAAACAGGAAAGAAAGAAAAAAAGCCGTTTCATTCTTTTAATACTTTAGGTTTTATATTACATAAGCATATCTTAATTTTGCATCCGGCATCGCAGTGCAATGGATTCATAATAATCCTCTTTCATGCGTCGAATATCCGGATGCGGATATACAAAAAAGGACAAAACACACATTTGTCCGTGCGTTTTGCCTTTGTAAATCTTGAAAAAAGGATAAAAACTACAGGCTCACCAGGTGTCCTGATGAACGATGGACGGATCCCATTTGTCCTTCACGGACGCCGGAACGGCGGGGTAGCCGAACGGGATCAGGCAGAACGGCTCGACGCCGTCGGGGAGGCGCAAAGCCTCCTTGATGATGCGGATGCGTTCGGAGATGGGATGCACGCCGGTCCAAACCGCGCCGAGTCCGAGCGCGTGAACGGCGAGCAGGAAGTTTTCGGTCGCGGCGGCGGCGTCCTGGATCCAGTATTCGCGCGCCTCGCCGGGGAGCGCCTTGTCCAGCACGCCGCAGATCACGAGCGCGACTGGCGCGGTGGCGGTCATCTTCGCGTTGGGCAGGCTGTCGCCGAGCTTTTCGAGCAGGGCGCGGTCGCGGATGACGACGAACGACCACGGCTGGGAGTTCTTCGCCGAGGGAGCCGCCATCGCAGCCTTCAGGAGCCGCTCGACGATCTCGTCGGAAACGGGCTTGTCCTGGAACGCGCGGATGCTCGTGCGCGTCATAATAAGTTGAATGAGGTCGTTGTTCACGGGGCGGCTCCTTTCTTCAGCGGCAGATCTTCAGGATCATGTCCTCCGCCTTGATGGCGGGATGGTGATAGCGTTTGTACTTCAGCGTGACCTTGCGGAACTGGATCGCCTCCTTGGGGCACCACTGAAGACAGCCGAGGCAGTGCTCGCAGTGGCCGTGCCAGGTGGGGATGCCGTTCATCATGATGATGTTGGAGTCCGGGCAGATCTTCTCGCAGAGGCCGCAGGAATCGCACTTGTCGGTGACCCAGAAATAACGGTCGTAGTTCGAGAGGAAGGCGACCGCCTTCTGCGCCACGGCGTCGCCGAAGACGTCGAACGGGAACACGTGCAGGAGCTCCTCGGTCTTGCGCTTCTTCACGGCGCGCACGGCGTACACGATGTCGCGGGACGCCTTCGCGAAGAGCTTCTCCATGCGGTTTTCGGAAGCCGGGATGGAGCGCGGGATATAGTTGGAGGGCATGGTCAGGCTGAACGAGATCGCGAGCTTGATGTCGCGTTCCTTCAGCAGCGCCTCCAGGATGTACGCCGCAGAGCCCTTCATGCCGCCGCAGGTGCACAGCGAGTAGACGTATTTGCCGCTCCCCTTCACGATCCGGGAGATGAATTTCTGGACGATCCCCGGCAGGCCGAAGCAGTACACGGGGAAGAAGATGCCGACGGTGTCCGCGCCGGAGAGATCGACCTCTTCGGCACGGTCGAGGTCGGCGATGGAGAGGAGCTCCGTGTCGCCGAGCTTCGCCGCGAATTCGCGCGCGGCCGCCAGGGTGTTGCCGGTCGATGAAAAGTAGTAGATTCTGTTCATGGACGCCTCGCTTTCATCTCGTGGGATCGTGAATGATGAGGGGGAGTAGTATGGTTCGAATTTGAGCTCATGCTTTCGGGACGGACTTGAACTCGATCTTCTCCTTGCCGGTCTTGTACGCCTCGATGTTGATGTCGGCGGCTTTCGCCTTCTTCGCGAACATCTCGCGGACGGCTTCGATCATGGCGGTGTCGAGGTTCGCCTTGTCCGCGTCGTCCAGGAAGTTGTCCGCCATGACGGCCGCGATGGCGCCGAGCATGACCGTGTTGGCGGCGCGGAGGTCGCCGAGGTGGTTCGCCAGGTCGGAAGCGGGCAGGCCGTACACGTAGTGGTCCTTCGCCGCGCCTTCGGGGAGCTTCACGGTCGAGGAGTCGTAGACGAGGACTCCGCCGGCCTTCAGGATGGGCAGGAACTTTTCGACAGACGGCTGGTTCATGCAGACGAGCATGTCGCAGTTTTCGGCGGCTTCGGGCGAGCCGATGTGCGACTTGGAGAAGACGACGGAGCAGTTGGCTGTGCCGCCGCGCATTTCCGGGCCGTAGGACGGCAGCCAGGAGACGTTGAAGTTACGCTGTTTGCCGAGGATGGCGAGGATGTAGCCGAGGGAGAGCACGCCCTGCCCGCCGAATCCGCTGATCTTCACGCGGCATTCCTTGTCGAAGACGGGCGAGGAGCACTTGTAGTCGCCGAGCTCGCTCTGAATCTCTTCGGGATAGAGCAGGCTCTTGATCTTGTCGGCGTCGTAGTTCATTTCGGCGCGGACGATCGGTTCGCGTTCGGCGGCGCGGTCCAGGTAGACGCCCAGCGGGAAGAACTTCGTCATCTTCGTCTCGATGAACTCGCTCATGTCATGGGCGTTCATCTTCAGGTTGACCGGGCAGCCGGAGAGGAATTCGACGAGGGAGAAGCCCTTCTTGTCCATGCTGTTCTGCAGCGCCTTGCGGACGGCGCGCCGCGCCGCCATGATGTTCTTGAAGCTGGTGAGCGCGCAGCGTTCCACGTACACGGGCGCGTCGAACTGCGAGATCATTTCGCAGACGCGGATCGGGTAGCCGGTCTCCAGGACGTCGCGTCCGAGCGGGCTGGTCTGCGTCTTCTGTCCGGGCAGCGTGGTCGGCGCCATCTGGCCGCCGGTCATGCCGTAGATCGCGTTGTTCACGAAGAACACGGTCATGTTCTCGCCGCGGTTCGCCGCCTGCAGGATGTGGTTGAACCCGATGGAGGCGAGGTCGCCGTCGCCCTGGTAGGAAATGATCACGTCGTCCGGGTTGGACCGGGTGAGACCGGTCGCGACTGCCGGCGCGCGGCCGTGGGCGCACTGGATGGAACGGCACTTGAAGTAGTAGTAGGCGAAGACGGCGCAGCCGACGGGGGCGGCGAGGACCACGCGGTGCGTGATGCCGAGGTCGGCGATGGCTTCCGCGATGAGCTTGTGAAGGACGCCGTGGCCGCAGCCGGGGCAGTAGTGCATATTTTTCTTGATGGCGCCGGGGCGGCGTTCGAAGACGTCGAAGAATCCCGCGGGACGGCCGAGTTTGATTTTCTCGCTCATGATCACTTTCCTCCTTTGATCGCATCCATCGTGCGGTTCACGATTTCCTCCACGGTCGGCACGTTGCCGCCCATGCGGTTGATGAGGGCGACGGGGCGCGCGCACTCGATGGCGAGGCGGACGTCGTCGATCATCTGGCCGTTGCTCATTTCGACGGAGAAGAACTGCTTCACGCCGTTCTGAACGGCTTTGCGGAGCGCGTTTTCGGGGAACGGGAAGAGGGTTTTCGGACGGACCATGCCGATCTTCACGCCCTGCTTGCGGAGCTCGTCCACGGCGGAACGCGCCATGCGCGAGGCGATGCCGTAGGCGACGAACGCGTATTCGGCGTCGTCCATCATGAACTCCTCGACGAGCTGTTCCGTGGCACGGATCTCGTCATACTTGCGGTTCAGGCGGCGGTTCGTCTCCTCAAGGTCGACCGGGTCCATGTAAATGGAGCTGATCCAGTTGTCGGCGCTGACGTTCCGGTCGAGCGACCAGGCGGGCGGCATGCGGCGCGGACGGGGTTCCGGCAGCTCGAGCTTTTCCATCATCTGGCCGATCATGCCGTCGGTGAGGACGTAGACCGGGGTGCGGTATTTGTCGGCGAGGTCGAACGCGAGCATGGTGAGGTCGCACATCTCCTGCACGGAGCCGGGGGAAAGCACGATGCAGCGGTAGCCGCCGTGTCCGCCGCCCTTCACGACCTGGTTGTAGTCCGCCTGTTCGGGGGAGATGTTGCCGAGGCCGGGGCCGCCGCGCATCACGTCGACGATGACACAGGGCAGTTCCGCCGTGGCGATGTAGGAGACGCCTTCCTGTTTGAGGCTGATGCCAAGGCCGCTGGACGCGGTCATCACGCGTTTGCCGGCGGCGGACGCGCCCATCACCATGTTGATGGAAGCGATCTCGCATTCAGCCTGGATGAAGACTCTGCCCATGGCGGGGAACAGGCGGGCGGAGGCGTGGGCGATCTCGCTGGCGGGCGTGATCGGGTATCCGAAGTAGCATTCGCATCCGGCGAGCAGGGCGCCGTACACGGCCGCCTCGTTGCCTTTCAGAAGCACGCGGTTGGTTCGGTTCATACTGTGATACTCCTTTCAGTCTTCCGTGATCTCGACGATCGTGATCGCGCCGGGTTCCGGGCAGCTGTAGTAGCATGCGCCGCAGCCGATGCAGCCTTCGCCGTCATAGACGGCGGCGGGGAAGCCCATCATGTTGATGGCGTCGCCGAGTTTGAGGAGGGAACGCGGACACGCTTCGACGCAGCGGGAGCAGCCCTTGCATTCGTCGAACGCGATGTCGCAGCG
>JAFSZN010000048.1 GCA_017455665.1 Lentisphaeria bacterium | reverse complement strand
AGCACGATCTCGATCCCGATGTTCGGCGCGGACGTGGTGATGATCAGGTTGCGGTCCGGGAGCTCGCGCGCCAGCATCATCGCGGTCGAACCGGCGTCGAGGTACATGCTGATGTCGGTTTCGACCAGCGCCGCCGCTTTCGCGGCGATCTCCTGCTTCAGGTCGCAGTTGCGCTTTTCACGTTCGCCGTACATGCCCACGCTCACTTCATAGCTCGTCGGCATGATGCGCGCGCCTCGTTTCGTGCGGATCAGGAACCGTCTCTGCTCCAGAAACTCCAGGTCGCGGCGGATCGTCATCTCCGACCAGTCGGAAAACTCCTGGGCGAGCTCGGACAGCGTCACGTCGCCCTTGCGTTCGATGTAGCGTTTGATGGCTTCCTGTCTCTCTTTCATCGGTCTTTCCCATCCTTGTTTGAACAGAGTTCAAGTTCGGTTTCCTTCATGTCCGCCCTGCCGCGCAACTGAACGGCGGCGCAGAAAAAACCTGATCGCGGCAGAGCATGGCATGCGGCCGCGCCATGCAGAGCATGCGGCAACGCATCGGCCAACAATTAATGTATCACGGTTTGCAAACGATGTCAATCATATTGGCGGAAATAATTCGCATTTCCGTTTGTCAAAAAAAAGGCGGTCGGAAAAGGAATGGTCTGGATGAAGGACAATAGGACAGGCGGATCACAGTGCCGCGGATCCTGGATGCCGGTGATGACGCCGTCCGGGACGCAGTCGATCCGCGGGGAGAGGCGTATTTCCGTTTTTTGCGCCTGATAATTGACAGGGAAACACGCCTCGCTGCAGTGTTTTTTCAGCATGATTTATGTCGTCTTACAAATGTCGTTTTATTAAGTTATTTCTTTTCGAAAAGCATGGAATCATCCTTGATTTTGAGCGGGAACGCCGATATAGTATAACGTGTTCCGCGTTTTTACGCCTCGCCGTCTCCCTTGCATGCGGCGAGGTGTTTTTCTACACACTTTTCAGCCAGAGGGGGAACCAAGCCATGTCATGCCGTTACGCCAACGCCAAATATATGACGATCGCGGAGCTGATCACCAGAAGACTTCGTGCCGGAGAGTTTCAGGGCGAAGAGCAGTTCTACAGCCGGGACGAACTGGCACGGGCGTACCATATTTCGCCGGGTACGGCGCGCGCCGTGCTTCGCGTACTGGAAGACCGCCGCGTCATCACATGCCGGAAGGGAAAACGGCCTGTGCCGGCGGATGCCCTTGCCGACCTCAATGCGTCTCCGGCATGCAGGCCGGTCTTCTTCCGGGATTCGCTGACCGCGGAAACGCCGGAATACGATTACCTGGCGTACTGCATGCGGAATATCCTGATGTCCGGGAAGGTCAGTCTGCGGGAACACGACTCCGACCTGGCGGAAATCGAACAATGCCTGGAGCTTTCCGCCGGGGACGTCGCGGTCGTGTTTCCCTCGCCGTCCAGGAAGAAAGCCGCGCCGGAACATCCCGCGAGCCGACCGCCGTACGCACGGATCGAACTGACCATCGACCAGACGGAAAACAACGCGGTGTCCGTGTTCACGCGGAAAGCCGGGCTGGACTGCATCCTGTACATGATCCGGCATAATATCGCTTCGGCGGTCCATGTGATGTCCAGATATTCCGCGTTTCCCTGGTTCGGACATGTCTTCATGCCCGGCATACTGCGGGAGTACATCCCGGAATGCGAAACGGTCTCCGTCATGTTCGACGGCGAACTTGAGATGTTTCCGGATTTTCTGGCGGAATCGGTCCCCGCCCTCGCTGCGCCGGACCATGTGCATGTGCCCGTCGCGGTCCTGATCGACGATCCGTACCTGTCCGACTATCTGTCCGGCGAGATCCGGGTCGGCACATACTCTCCGCCGTCCTGGTGCTCGTTTTTCGGCACGGCGTGCAACGAACGGTCCATGATGTTTCCGTATCTTGACCTGAAATTGGACGAGCTGGCGGCGTCACTCCTGCGGACGGCTTCGGCAAAGGCGGAAACACCGGCCGCGGAGCTGGCATGCGATTTTCATCTGCTCCAGTTCAGGAATCCGGGGATCGGCTGAAGCGGAACGATACGGTCACCGAAACCGGCCGTCAGCCGCGCTTCTTTGCGATGATGCGGTCTTTGAAACGAAGGTCCAGGGAACGCTCCTCCTCGTGATTCCGGATTGTGGAATCCAGCTTGGGAAGCAGACGTCCGAAGATGTCGTCGCGAAGCTGTTCCTCGCGGACGCGGAGCGGGATCAGAATGGTAAAGGCGCCCGGATCGTTCCTGTAGAGCAGATCGCACTGGATAAAATCCTGCGAGATGTAGATGAGCTTCGGATGCACGTCGGTGAATTCCAGGCGCGTGAGGCGGAGGAAGTCGAGCACGGTGCGGATGGAGGAGTCCGTGAGGATCTCACCGCGTTTGAAAGGCTCGGCGTCCTGCGACACGCGGACGGCGGACGGCTTGCAGGAAAGCAGCGGCAGGGAACCGGAAACGTCATAGTAGGCGGATCGGTCGAGGACAGTGGCGGAATCGTCGATGTAGAAATTCGTGCCGAGGTTCGCGACCGGGATGCGTTCGTGCAACTCGAAGATCAGCTGGTCGGGCAGGACCCGGCGGATGTCGGCGCGTTCAAGCTCCGGGATCTCCGCGCGGAGTTTCGCCGCCATCGCGACAAGGTCGTATTCCTCCCTGCCCGAAAACATCGGGGTTTCGCCCGGACGGATGCGGAGGATCGAAAGGATGCGGTCCATGCGCGCCTGGCGTTCGTCGGGGTCCGCCGGGCTCCAGTAGCCGGAATTGCCCGCGAGGCGAACGCTGTTCACGACGAGGCGCGGGTTGTTCGGGAAAAGCGCGAGGTAGGCGAGCCACAGGAGAACGCCGACGATCACGGGAATGCACACGGCAAGGGACAGCCCGATCCAGAATTTGGTCTTTTTGGAAAGGCCCGGACGGGGAGAGGAGTTCAGATCATCAGAGACTGGCGGAGAAGGTTTCACTGGCGTCACCGGAAAACAGAGGGGGTCCAACGTATGAGTTTATTTTAATATAGCGCACGGACGGAAAAATGCGAACGGAAAAAGCCGAATTCTGTTGTTTTTCTGAAAGAACGTACGATTACAATAGCGTTCTGTTTGCCGTTTCTGCGTGTCCTGACCATCCGACAAATCCTGAAGCCAGACTGAAGAGGATGAAATCAGACGAAACCATCACACGCGTACACGCGCAAGTTTCAGTTAAAACAAGTTCCTTTTACTTAAACCTGATGGGGAAGCCGGCATATTCTTTTTCCCATACATCCCCGTACGAAAGACCGGGCTATGGAATACGTGATTTCAACAAAAAGCCGGAGGCGGCTTGAACAAAGCAAAAAAAGCAGTATATTAATGTTGGAATTGTGTTCGGAGACGGACCGCCGGGCATCCGGCGTCGGACGCAAACGAAGGATCAGGCAGCGCCGTGGAGGCCCCTCCAGCATGAAAAAGACACCGGAAAGCAGAAAAGACAGCGGATCTCGGATCCGTCGGTGGGTGTCGTTCCACATGACGCGCCTGATCGACCGGTGGTCGCTCAACGCTGTATTCTTTCTGGTCTTCCTGAAGCTCCTGCAACTGTGCAAACTGCTTGGCGCGAAGCCGACCGAAAACGGCTGGCGGAAGGCAACCGGGATCTTTTTGAAAGGAGACATCTCCAAATTCATGCTCGGCATCTTTCGCGTGACCCCGTACTCCGCCGATGCGCCGCCGCCTGGCATGAACGAGGCAAAGGAGCGTTTTCTTTCGCGGTTCGCCGAATTTCTCCGGGCGCACGGCGCGCTTCACTGGGCGATCATGCAGAAGACGTTCCGCATGCACCGCCGCCGCCTCACGGAGACCGACCTGCTGGAGGTGGAATTCCGTCCTGACGGCACGCTGGAAAAAGCCCGGATCGTGCTCGACCCGCGGTATCCGCCGGCTCCGGCGCTTTCGGAAAAAGACATCGACACCATCCTCTCGCTCTTCGTGCGGACGCACAACCGCCTGAACGGCGGGACCGATCCGACGCGCGCCCGGAAACTGTACCGGATCGTCAAGCGGCGCGTGCTGTACCTGAACGCCGCCAACCTCGCGAAACGCATGGAGGCGGTGCGTCTGCTGCGGCGCATGATGAACGCGTCCTGCGTGACGTTCCTGCCGCTGCCGGAAGGCGGGACCGAGGCGGATATTTACACGGAACGCCTGAAGACGCCGGACGTGACGACGTACCGTCATCCGGGCTGGGGCCTGCTGAACGTCTTCGTGCGCATCCATCCGCGGCTCGGCGAGGCGGATCTGTGGATCCAGTACCACCATGTCCCGGTGGACGGGATGGCGATGCAGGAGGTCCTGACCGAACTGAAAACGGAGTGGGGCGAGGCGGGAAAGATGAGTTTCCCCGCGCCGGGAAGCCCCGCGGCGGAGGTCGAGATCCGGGAAACGCCGCACAAAGGGCTGTTCCGCGCACGGGCGTTTTTCCGGTTCGACGGACTGCTGGAGCTGCGGCAGCGGATCAACCGGAAGCACACGGCGGAAATGCGCGGCCCGGCGACGATCGCCGGCATGATCCTCTGGGGCCTCGCAAAATCGCCCGAGCTGCACGACGCGAAGATGCTGTTCCCGGTCGACGTGGAGCCGGGAGAGCATGCGGAGGGCAATCCGCCGCAGCGGTTTGAACGCGAGCTGAGCCTGGTGTTCATACGCCCCTCGGACTACATGACGCCTCTCGACAAGATGGGCGGGTTCATTCTGTTCCAGCGCGAGTTCAACCGCAGGCTGAAAAAGACGCGCTACCGGTGCAGCGAGACCTACGAGATGCTCGAACTGCTCTCCATGATCCATCCGCTCTTCTACTACTACGCGAAATATCTCATGCCGAAGGAATTCCACGACGTCGTCGGCACGTTCGGGCTCTCCGTGCTGCGCCACGCGGAGGTCTTCATCGCGCCCGTGACCGACCTGCAGATACGCGGGTTCCTGGCGTTCGGGCGGATGGACATGCCGTGCGAGGGCGGCGGAACGGCGGGCTGCGTGAGCATCTGCGGCACGAGGGAACAGATCGAAGCATATCTGACCGCGCTGGAGCGGATTTCGGGCGATTACCAGAGCTTGCTGGGCAAGCAGAAACAAATAACGGAAGGTGAAAGACCATGAAACGAGCACGTTTATTCGGAATGATCCTGACCGCCGCGGCGGGATTGCTTGTCATGCTTGTGCTGAACGCATGCCAGCCGGACGCGGTCGGATCGTACCAGTCGGCGCTGACGCCGACGGAGACGATCCTCAGCCGGGCGACAAACCGTTCCCTGGCGTACGAGGGCGTCCGCCGGAAGCCCGTGATCCTGATCCACGGCCTGCTCGGCGCGCGCCTGGAAGACCCGGCGACCGGGAAAGAATTCTGGGGGACGTTTTCGCCGACGCTGCCGGGCCACGACAGCCTGAAGCTGCTGTCCGTGCCGATGAGCTGGGGGAAGCCTCTGCGCGAGCTCTCCAACAACACGCGGGCGTCGTTCCTGCTGGACTCCGTGTCGGTCAGCCTGATCGGGCTTCAGTTCTCCATGTCCGCCTACGGGCCGCTGGTGGACACGATCAAACAGGCGGGCTATGTGCAGGAAGGCTCGAAGGAACACCTGGAAGACGGCCGCTGCCCGACATTCTTCGTGTTTTACTACGACTGGCGGCGGAGCATCGCGGAAAACGCCGTCGAGCTCGGAAAGTTCATCCGCGCAAAGCAGGCAAGCTTGAGCGAGGAATACCGCGTCCGCTACGGCGCTTCGCCGGACCCCGTCCGGTTCGACCTGATGGGGCACAGCATGGGCGGGCTGATCGCGCGCTACTACATGCGGTACGGGGAGACGCCCCTGCCCGCCGAAGGCGCGCCCGATCCGGCGATCACCTGGGCAGGCGCGAAGAACGTCGGCAAGCTCATTCAAATCGGGACGCCGAACAGCGGATATTTGGACACCGTGGTCGAGCTGGTGAACGGCCTGCGGCTTCAGCCGGGCGCGCCGCTCTACCCCGCCGCCGTGATCGGCACCTTCCCGTCCTTCTACGAGATGATGCCGTTTCCCCAGTTCGCCGCCGTGCGGAAAGCCGTTCCGGGCAAAACCGAGGAGGAATCCATCGCCCGCGGGGAAGCGGTCGACCTGTACGACCTGAACACGTGGATCAAGTACAAATGGGGACTCGCGAACCCGGACCTCGACGTCGACCTGCAATGGCTGCTGCCGGACGTGAAGACGGCGGCGGAACGGCGTTACGTCGCGCTCGAGCACCTGCAGAAATGCCTGAATTCGGCGAAGCGCATCGCATCCATGCTCTCCACGCCCGATCCGAAGGATTCCGACGTCTTCCAGATGATCTTCATCGGGGACTCCGTGCCGACGTCCTCGCTCGCGCTGGTCGGGGAAGACGGCGGCCTGCGCGTGGTCCGGTACGATTCCGGCGACGGGAAAGTGTCCGCCGTGAGCGCACGCGCCGACCTGCGGAACCCGGACAGTCCGGGCGCCTGGGGGCCGAGGATGGAATCGCCTGTGCGCTGGAAGGGCGTCATTCACGTGAGCGGAGCGCACATGGGGATCACGGTCGCGCCGGACTTCCTGCACAACATGCGGTTCTATCTGGTGCAGTTCCCGGACACGGACGAGGAATAAACCGGTTCAGAAGCGCTTGCTCTGACGGAAGAAGCACATCTCGTGGCAGCGCGGACAGCGGACGATGTGTTCGCGGTCGTCGCGGGCAAGGAACGTGAGGTTGCACTTGCCGCAGAGATAAAGGCGGTCCTTCACGACGGAATCGCTCGTGTTCTTGCGTTTGCGGAGTTCGTCGCAGATCCACAGCAGCGCGATCACGAAAAACCACGTGGCGAAGTACCACACGAAAATACGGTCGAGGGGAATCGGGATCATCGGACGGACGCCTCCTTCCGCAGGGCTTCGGCGGACCACACCACACGGCAGACTCCGCCACCGGTTTTCAGTCCGGCGGGACAGTCGGACGAGTTCAGAAGCGTGTCAAGCCAGGCGCGCGCCGCCAGATCGAGCTCGGAGACGCCGCAGGACCGCTCCAGCACCGCCTCGTATGGCAGATCGGGCAGGACAGGAGCCTTGACCTGGAAAACGGACTGTTCCGAGGGATGCTGCCGCTGCAGAATGCGCTCCTCCGCGGGGCCGGGCAGGTATGCCGGAAAGACCACGCCGGTGGACGACGACGCCCAATACGGATATGCGGGAGCCGCCGCCGGAACGACGTCGGGATCGTAGTCCGGAACGTCCGGAAGAAGCGGACGGCTGACCGCCGACAGCGCGATTTGGGGGACATCCGGCACGGGGGAAAGCTTTGCCGGAAGCGGAAGCTCGAACGGAGCTTCCGGGCCGCTGTCGGCCTGGGAGATGCGGAAAAAGGAAAAACCGTATTGTTCCGGCGGATGCAGGAACGAAACAGGATCGTACGTGTCGACCATCTTCAGGAAAAGCGGGTCCGATCCCGTGACGCGGGAAGAGACGAACAGCGTGGTCCGGTCTGTGCGCGGGACAGCGGCCGGTTCCGGCTTCAGCGGGGTGAAGACCGTAAACAGCGCCAGATGGATCAGGAGGACCGCCGCGCCGGCAGCCAGAAGCATGGGGCGGCTGAGGCGTTCGCGCGGAGGCGATTCGTCGACGGGAAGCATGAAATGTCCGGGGGCGTCCGTCATGATTCAGGCTCGGTGAAGCTGGTCGTCCTGCCGCGCGAAGGCCCGGCGGACATGAAAAGCGCGTTGACGTTCAGTTCCTCCGCGATGGACAGCACCTCGGCAACGGCGGCGAGGGAAGCATGGACGTCGCATCGGATGATGATGCGTTCCTTGTCCGCCTGGAACCCGCGTGCGTTCAGGGATTCGGAGAGCTGGCGTTTGAGCTCGTCCGCGCCAGAGACGGCGGCATCGTTGAAGTAGATGCGGTCGTCCTTGTCAATGGTCACGACGTAGCTGCGGGAAGTATAGAGGAGCCTGCCGCCGGTCCTGGGGAGTTCGACCTCGACGCCGCGGAGCGGGACGAAGTTCGAGCTGAGCATGAAGAAGACCAGCAGGATGAAAAAGACGCAGAAATACAGGACCAGGCTCGGCAGGCCGCTGAATATCTTGAGCTTGGTCTTTACCTGGATCGGGGCTTCATTCGGCATGGTCGGCGCCGTTCTCTTTTTTGTGGTGGCGGAAGAAATACATGATCTCGGCGGAGGCTTTCTCCATGTCCGTGCAGAAATCCTGCACGCGGGAGACCAGGTAGTTGTAGGCGATGTGGCAGGGGATCGCCACGGAGAGGCCGGCGGCGGTGCAGAGAAGCGCCTTGTAGACGCCCTTGGAAAGTTCGGGAAGCGTCGTGATGGCGGCGTCCGGGTTGGCGGTGATGGTCTGGAAGGAGTCCACAAGTCCGAGCACGGTGCCGAGGAGGCCGAGCAGGGGCGTCACATAAGCGAGCGTGGCAAGGATGTTGAGGCGCGATTCCAGCCGCGGCACTTCGATGCGCGTCTGGGTGGCGAGGGAATCCCGGATGTCATCGCCCTCGTTGTAGGCGCGGATGGCGCTGGAAAGCACGCGCGGCACCGGGCCGGGCGAATTGTCGCACAGCGTGATCGCCTCGATCATGCCGTCGCGCCGGAGCACGTTGGTGAGGCCGGTGACGATCTCGTTGACGTCCATCTGGGCGCGGTAGAACTCGAACCATTTCAGGATGAAGATGAAGGCGGCGACCAGGGCGCAGATGCCGATAAGCACGATCACGGGACCGCCCTGCTGAAGCATGGACAGATATTTCATGTTTTGGATGACTCCGAAGTGGTGGTTGTATTGGAAGGCGCCGGGAGCGCCGGCTGATACTGTTTCTTGCGAAGGGCGCGGACCCTCTGCCGGATCGAAGCCTGGTCGACCGTGCCGGTCTGCTCCAGCCAGCGAAGCGCCGAGACGGCGGATTCCACGTTGGAAACGGACGGATCCTTATGCGCGAGGGATTCGAGGGCGTCGACCGCGCGGAAGATCCAGAAGGCTTCGACGGGCCTGGACGCGGCATCCTGCGCCGGGACCAGATATACGACCTGGTTGAAGAGGGCGAACGCCTCCTTTTCATCGCCCGCTTTCCAGAGGGACTGGCCGGCTTTGTAGTATGCCATCGCCTCATACTCCGGACGAAGGTCTTTGAGTTTCAGGAGCGCCTGATACTGACGGGCAGCCAGCCGGCAGGCGTCGGCGGACGGGAAGACGATCTCCGGCTCGGCATCCTTTGCAGGATCGCCGGGCTTGTCCGGACCGGCGGATTTGGCAGGATCGGCAGGCTTGGACGTTCCGGCGGCCTGTGCGGCGGCGGAAGGCTTCGTGCCGCCCTGCGCCGCGGGAGCGGGCTTTGCCGCCGACTGAGAGCCTGCGGGCGCCGTTTCCTTCGGCTTCGATCCAACCGCCGAACCGGTCGCCAGCGCATAGACGCAGTCGGCCGCCGAGCCGAGCGCCGCCTGTTCCAGCAATGTGCCGGGAACGGCTTTCGCGGCCGCCTCGTATTCCGCGCGGGCTTTCGTGAAATCATTGAGGGCGCGGGCAATGTCGCCGCGAAGGTAATGGACATCCCCCTTCAATGCGGCGTCCGGGGAAAGCTCGTCGACGGCATCCAGCGCGGCAAGTGCGGACGGCAGATCGTCGCGCTGAAACGCGATCAGAGCCTTTTCGTAAGAGGCGCGGGCACGGATCTTCGGGTATTTCTCCTGGTTCAGCAGCTGGTCGACCGTGCTTTCCGCATGCTGGACGGAGCCCGCGCCCCGGTAATGTTCGGCGAGGCGGAGCAACGCGGCCCCGGCATATTCGGATTCGGGATCGTCCTCAATGAAACGCCAGGATTCGCGTTCCGCGCCGACCTCATCGCCGGACGCGTATAGGGCATGGATCAGCCAGTAGCGGCCCGGCCCCGCGACCGGAAGCGCGGCATAGTCCTGGCGGAGCCTGCGGAGAGTCTCCACCGCCTTGCCGGGTTCGCCGAGGCGGATCTGAAGGCGTCCGGCGGCATAGAGCGCCGCGCCGCGCCGTTCCAGAGTCCCGGGCGATTTCGGCGCGGCCTTTTCATAGTCAAGATAACTCTGCGCGGCGGCAGCGGCGTCGCCGGTCTTGTCCTGTGCGACCGCCGAAAGATAGAGCGCTTCCGGGTCGAGGTGTTCCGGATCCGCCTTGCGGAGCGCCGCGGCGGCTTCCAGCAGATCGGCGAAGAGGCCTGCCTCCAGCGAACAGCGCATGGCGTTCAGCATGGCTTCGGAATGCAGTTCCGGGGAGGATTCGCCGACGGCGTGGTAGAGTTTCGCGGCCTCGGCGGGCTTGCCCTCGCGCCAGGTGATCTCAGCCAGGTCCATCGCCCGCGCGGACTTCTTCGCCGGAACCGTGTCGAACGCCGCGACGAACTTGCGGGCGGACGCGTACGCCTTTTCCGCCAGCATCATGTCGAGGAACCGGCGGTAAACGGCGTCGCGTTCGGTGGCGGGAGCGGCTGTGTCGGAAATGCACGTGAGGCATATCTCCAGCGCGTCTTCCGGACGGTCCGCCTGGAAGAGGATCGAAGCGATCCGGAGCTTGAAATCGGCAGAAAGCTTCGCATCCTTGAAAAGCGAAAGCATGCGGACGGCAAGGTCCGCGGCTGCCTTCCGGTCCTTGAGGCGCTGAAACGCCCCGATCAGGCGCGTCATGGCATCGAACGCGTCCTCGCGGACCGCGGCGAAACCGTACGCCAGACGGTACGCTTCGGCGGCACGCTCGAAATCCTCGCGTCTGGAAAACTCCTCGCCGATGCGGCAAGCCGCAAGGAAAAAGAAATTGTCCTTGCGCGGAGCGGAGATGGAGCGGACCGCACTCCATTCATCCGCGACGGCGTCGAAGCCGTCCCGCGAAAGTGTCAGGTAGAACCGCAGCAGGCTTTTTGCGTCGACGTTGCGCCTGTTCGCCTCGGAATCACGGTTGATCGTGTCAACGCCGCGCTTGTCCGTGTCGGCGTCGCGCTTGTCCGCGCCGGCCTCGCGCTTGTCGGATTCGGCATCGGACAGTTTTTTGAGCTGGTCGAACGCTTCGTCGAACTTGCCGAGCGCCCCGAGCGACAGCGCCTGGCGTTCCAGGGCGCGACGTCCGAGCGATGCCTTGAGGCCGGCTTTTGCGGCGATGTCGCCGTAATACTTCGCGGCGGACGCATGGTCGCCCTTAAGCTCAGCGGCAAATGCCGCGCAGGAAAAGACCCGGAGCTTCATCGCAAGCAGGTCCGGATCGTCTTTCTCAAGGGAAGGGATCAGTTTGCGGAGCAGCTCGTCCGCATCGTCGGCGCGGCGCTGGAGAAGCAGGATCTCCGCCTGCCAGAGCGTGACGAGGTTCGGGTTCAGCTGCGGAAACGCGGCGCGGTATTCCTTCAGAAGCTTGTCCGAGGAATCGGCGAGGTCCGCGAGGATCAGCGCATCCAGTTCGCACGCATACGCGTCCTGGCGCGCTTCCGCGTCGCCGTTCTGCTCCGCTTTCGCGCGGTACTGCCGGTAGAAACTTGCCGCCGTGCCGTATTCGCCCGCCGCACGCGCCCGGTCGCCGGAATCCTTGTCCGGATACACGGGCTTTTCCGTTTCCGCCGCGACCGCGGGCTTTTCCTGTTCCGGGGAGACCGCCGTTGCGGCGGGTTTTTCCTTCCGGGCGGAGGCCGCCGGCGCATCCTGCGCGGAAACATGCGCCAGGCCGGAAAGCAGCAGGAGCGTTCCGGCTGCCGTGCAGGCAAAGAACGCCCTCCCGGCATGGATGCCGGGAAGAGGCCCCGCCGGGGTTGAAGCCCGGCGGCTGTGTGGGAAACGATTACGCATTAGCCTCGCCGGAAGTTTCCGCCGGAGCCGCGGCGGCGTCTTCGGCCGCGACGCCCGCCTTCTGGGCGGCGAGCACGTCCTTGATCTTCTGGTAGATCTGGTCGGCGAGCTCGGGCTTCTCGGTGAGGAGCGCCTTCACGGCGTCGCGACCCTGCGCGAGCTGTTCGCTGCCGAAAGAGAACCAGGAGCCGCGCTTCTCGATGATGCCCATGTCGAGGGCGACGTCGAGGATGGATCCGATGCGGGAGATGCCTTCGTTCCAGTTGATGTCGAACTCGGCGACGCGGAACGGCGCGGCGAGCTTGTTCTTCACGACCTTGACCTTCGTGCGGGCACCAATGGATTCGCCGTTGGCGTTCTTGATCGCCTGGATGCGGCGGATGTCGAGGCGGATGGAGCAGTAGAACTTCATGGCGTTGCCGCCGGTGGTGGTCTCGGGGTTGCCGAACATCACGCCGATCTTCTCGCGGATCTGGTTGGTGAAGATGCAGCAGGTGCGGCTGCGGCTGATGGCGGGCGTGAGCTTGCGGAGCGCCTGGGACATCAGGCGCGCCTGGAGGCCCATGAAGGAGTCGCCGATGTTGCCTTCGAGTTCGCTCTTCGGCACGAGGGCGGCGACGGAGTCGATGACCAGCACGTCGACGGCGTTGCTGCGCACGAGCATCTCGGCGATGTTCAGGGCGTCTTCGCCGCAGTCGGGCTGCGAGATCAGCAGATTGTCGATGTTCACGCCGATGCGCTTCGCGTAGGCCGGGTCGACGGCGTGTTCGGCGTCGATGAACGCCGCGGTGCCGCCCGCCTTCTGGGCGTTCGCGATCACATGCATGCACAGCGTGGTCTTGCCGGAGGATTCGGGGCCGAAGATTTCGATGATGCGACCGCGCGGCAGGCCCATGATGCCGAGGGCGATGTCGAGCGACAGCGCGCCGGTGCTGATGACCGGGACGTCGACCGTGTGGTTGTCGCCGAGGCGCATGATGGAGCCCTTGCCGAACTCCTTCTCGATCTGGGCGAGCGCCACGTTCAGGTTCTTATCGCGTTCGGATGCGGCGGATGCCGCCGCGGCTTTCTTGGTGTCTTTGTCCGCCATGGCTGGTGGATTCCTTTCGGGATGAAGATGTTAAATGTCAAGGTCCTTCACGCCGGCGGCGTGGCGTTCGATGTACTCGCGGCGGGGTTCGACCGCATCGCCCATGAGGAGCGTGAAGATGCGTTCGGCCTCGACCGCGTCCTCCATCGTGACGCGGACCATTTTTCTGCGGGCGGGATCCATGGTGGTCTCCCAGAGCTGTTCCGGGTTCATTTCGCCCAGACCTTTGTAGCGCTGGAGCGCGAGGCCCTCGCGGCCCTGGAGCTTCACGGCCTCGAAGAGCTGTTCCATGGAGTTCACGGTCCTGACGTTGTTCTGCGCGGAGGCCGGGGTTTCGGCGGCTTCGGAGTCGTCGGCGGAACCGGTGCGGATGGTGTAGAGCGGTTCCGTGCCGTAGAAGATGTTCTTCGGATCGGCACCGGACGCCGCGATCTCGCGGCCGAGCTCCTCGCATTCCTTGGACTCGTACAGGCGCACCACGTCGATGGCGGGGTGGAGGCCCAGCTGCGTGCCTTCGGGCAGGTCTTCGGGGATTTCGCGCGGCGGGAGGCGTTTCTCCGCGTCGGCGATGACCTGCGCTTCCTCTTCCGGCGTGTACACGAACGACTCCGTCACGGAACCGTCGTTCTCGTGCACGATCACCAGGTCGAACGGGAACGCGCCGTCGCGGGCCAGCGTGAAGTATTTCTGCGGGTCGACGCCGTGGCGGTGGAGTCCCTGCGTGACGGCGCGGGCGCGGGCCACGTAGGAGAAGATCCGCATGATGTCCTCCTGCGAAAGCGCGTTTCCGGCCATGTCGGACACGCGGACGTCGCCGCAGCCGAGCTCGACCAGGTAGCGGTCCAGCTGTTCGTCGCTGTCGATGTACTTTTCCTGTTTGCGCTTCGTGACCTTGTAGAGCGGGGGCTTGGCCAGGTAGATGTGCCCGGCTTCGATGAGCGGGCGGAGCTGGCGGAAGAAGAACGTGAGGAGCAGCGTGGCGATGTGGGAGCCGTCGACGTCGGCATCTGTCATGAGCACGATCTTGTTGTAGCGGAGCTTTTCGAGGTGGCATTCATCGTTGCCCACGCCGCAGCCGATGGCCGCGATCAGAGACTGGATTTCCTTGTTCT
>JAFSZN010000047.1 GCA_017455665.1 Lentisphaeria bacterium | reverse complement strand
GACAACCGCGACAACCGCCCGAACAACGAGCCGCAGGCCGCGAACAACGTCCCCGGCCGCGAGGTGCATATCAAGACCCCGATCGTGGTGAAGGCGCTCGCCGACGCCATCGGGCGCAAGCCGAACGAAGTCATCATGAGCCTCATGATGATGAACGTGCTGGCGAACATCAACCAGACCGTGGAGTCCGAGGTCGCCCAGAAGCTCGCCGAAAAATTCGGCTGCAAGCTCATCGTGGACCACCGCGACAAAGACCTCCACATGCTCAAGAACGAGGTCGAAGAGGCAGTCGCGCCCGAAGACCGCGTGTACGCCTGCGCCGAATCCGAGCTCAAGGAACGCCCCCCGATCGTGACCTTCATGGGCCACGTCGACCACGGCAAGACCTCGCTGCAGGACTGCATCCGCAAGACCCACGTGACCGCGTCCGAAGCCGGCGGCATCACGCAGAGCATCGGCGCGTCCGTCGTCAACCTCGACGGCAAGAACATCACGTTCGTCGACACCCCCGGCCACGAGGCATTCACGCAGATGCGCGCCCGCGGCGCCAACGTGACCGACATCGTGGTGCTGGTCGTGGCGGCGGACGACGGATTCATGCCGCAGACGATCGAGGCGCTGAACCATGCCAAGGCCGCCAAGGTGCCGATCATCGTCGCCGTCAACAAAATGGACCTCCCCGAGGCGAATTTCGACCGCGTCCTCCGCAACATGCAGGAACACGACCTGATGCCGGAAGACTGGGGCGGACAGACCGCCGCGATCAAGGTCTCCGCACGCACGGGAGCCGGCATCGACGACCTCCTCGAACGCATCCTGCTCGAAGCCGAAATGCTGGAGCTGAAGGCGAACCCGAAGAACCCGGCGCAGGCGTTCGTGCTCGAATCCGAGCTGGAACAGGGCCTCGGCGCGACCGCGAACGTCGTCGTAAAGAACGGCACGCTCCGCGTCGGCGACGCCATCATCTGCGGCCAGTATTACGGCAAGGTCAAATCCCTGATCGACAGCCGCGGGCACCGCGTCCCGCTCGCCGGTCCCAGCACCCCGGTCAAGGTCGTCGGCCTCTCCGGCGTCCCGCCCGCGGGCACCAAGCTCGCCGTCTGCGAATCGCTCGCCGTCGCGAAGTCCCTCGGCGAGACCCGCGAGGCGCAGAACCGCGTGGAGACCCTCTCCGCGAAGCCCGTCGCCGCCGGTCTCGAAGCGCTCTTCTCCCAGATGGAGGAAGGCAAGCGCAACGACCTGAAGGTCGTCGTGAAGGCGGACGTCCGCGGCTCGACCGAAGCGATCGTGGAGTCCCTGAAGAAGAAATCGAACCCGAAGATCAGCATCGAGGTCATCCATTCGGACGTCGGCGCCATCACGGAAAACGACGTGATGCTCGCCAGCAGCGCCAACGCCATCATCCTCGGCTTCCACGTGCGCGTCAACCCCGGCGTGAACGACCTCGCCAAGAAGGAACGCGTCGAGATCCGCCTGTACAGCATCATCTACGAGCTGCTGGAGGACATCGAGGACGCCATGGCGGGCCGCCTGGAACCCGAAAAGCGCGAAAAGGAGCTCGCTACCGTCCGCATCCTGAAGATCTTCCACCTCTCCAACGGCTCCGATATCTGCGGCTGCATCGTCGAAAAGGGCACCGCGAAGGTCGGCGCGAAGGCGAGGGTCTTCCGCGGAAAGGAACTCCTGTTCAACGGCGAGGTGCGCTCCCTCCGCCACCTCAAGGACGACGTCCGCGAGGTCCGCGCCGGCATGGAGTGCGGCATCCGTCTGGACAACTTCGCCGATTTCGACGAGGGCGACACGATCCAGCTCTACGAGATCGAACTGAAGAAACAAACACTGTAAGCCCGGGAGGCGCATCATGCCTCGAAACAACAGAAAACACCCGGTCGCCTCGGTCGACCGTCTCGTCCGCGTCAACGAGCTGCTCAAACGCGTGCTCGCCGACCTGCTGGAGACGCTCGGATACAACGAGGAACAGGGCAAGATCATATCCATCACCCGCGTGGACTGCGCGTCCAACCTCAAAACCGCGTCCGTGTACGTCAGCATCCTCGGCGCGAAGAACGAGGAGGAGGAAGCGCGCATCGTCCGCCGCCTGATCGAACGCAAATCCGAGATCCAGTCGCTCATGTCGAAGGAGGTCATCCTCAAATACACGCCGGTCCTGCATTTCGTCCTCGACCATTCCGTCGCCGACGGGGACCGCGTCCTCGACCTGCTGCGGCATATGGAGGACGAAAATGCCGGAAACTGATTTCGCCGGCATGGCGGCCGCGCTGGAAGCCGTCCGCGACAATCCCGCTCCGATCCTCGTGGTCACCCACGAGTGGCCGGACGGCGATGCGGTCGGCTCCGCGTGCGGACTTTGCACTCTGCTGCGGGACAACGGGTTCCGCGCAGAGTTTTTTCTTGCGGCGCAGATGCCGGACTGCTACCGCCCGTTCCTGCCGTTCGCGCCCGCCGAGTTCACGGCGGAGGAGATCAACACGAAGTTCTCGCTGGTGCTGAACGCGGACGCGTCCACTGTGAAGCGCATGCAGCTCGGCCCGGCGGAGTTCGCGAACGTCACGGTCCCGGTCATCACGTTCGACCATCACCCGGACGACGAGATGTTCGGCACGCTGACCTGCCTGGACCCGGAAGCGAGCTCGACCGCCGAGCTGATCTACTACTTCGCGGTCTCGCGGGGATGGAAGATCTCGCCGCTTTCCGCCACGTTCCTGATGCTCGGCGTCGTGACTGACACCGGCTGCTTCAAGTTCACGAACACCACCGCCAAATCGCACCGCGCCGCAGCCGCCCTGCTGGAACTCGGCGCCGACCACGACCGCATCATCAACGAGGTGTACCTCTCGAAGCCGCTGAATATGGTCCGGTTCGAAAGCGAGCTTTTCTCCAACATTCAAACGGCGTACAACGGCAAGTTCGCCTGGATCTCCGTCCCGCGCGAACTGCTCGACAAGTATGACGTGAACCTGCGGAACACCGAACAGCTCATCGAGCTGGTGCGCGGCATCCAGGGCGTGGTCGTCGCCGCGCTCGTCAAGCCCACCTCCAACCCCGGCATTTTCCGCGTCTCCTTGCGCTCGAAGGACGCGGAGATCTCCGTCGGACGCATCGCGCGCGCCCTGAAGGGCGGCGGACACGAAATGGCAGCCGGATGCTCGATCTTCGCGAAAACCCAGGCGGAGGCCGCCGAGGTGCTGCTCCGCTACGTCAGAAAAGAGATGAACCATGAAATATGACCCCAAACGCCACAGGCTCCCGCCCTTCACGCAGAACGGCATCCTCCTCGTCAACAAGCCGAAAGGATGGACCAGCCACGACGTCGTCGGGTTCTTCCGCGCGCGGTTCAACGCCGTGAAGGTGGGCCACTGCGGCACGCTCGACCCCGCCGCAACCGGACTGCTCGTCGTCGTGTTCGGCAAGTTCACGAAGTTCAGCCAGAAATTCTCCGGCGAGGACAAGGTCTACGAGGGCACCGCGCTCCTCGGCACGCGCACCGATTCGCAGGACATGGACGGCACCGTCCTCAGCACGGTCGATACTTCGCACCTCACGGTCGACCAGGTCCGCGAGGCGTTCCTGAAGTTCCAGGGCGACATCATGCAGACGCCGCCGATGGTGTCCGCGGTGAAGCACAACGGCGAACGCCTGTACGACCTCGCGCGCAAGGGCGTCGAGGTCCAGCGCGAGCCGAAGCCCATCACGATCCACTCCATCACGTTCAAGAAGTTCGATCTCCCGTACGTCGATTTCGAGGTCGCCTGCTCCAAGGGCACCTACATCCGCACGCTCTGCGCGGACGTCGGCGATGTGCTCGGATGCGGCGCGGCGCTCTACCGGCTGAACCGCCTCAGAAGCGGCGACTTCGAGCTGAAGGACGCTGTGGACATCGAGACGGTCAAGACCTGGGAGCAGGAGGAGCTGAAGGCCGCCATCAACGATTTCCTGTTCAACAAACTCTCCAAGATGCCCAAGTTCTCGTTCTGACGGGGCCGTAACTTTTTTTCTTTTCAGGGGGATAAATCATGCTTTATCTGAACAACGCCCAGCACGGACAATATGACAAGGCGCTGACCGCGTACGCGGAGGGAAGGCCGCGCGGATGTTTCGAGCTCGACGAAGCCGCGCAGGCGATCGCCGACGGCATTACTTGCGAGGCGGGTCAGGAGAAAGACCTGCTCGAACGCGTCCGCACCATGCTGAAGGACGACCACCGCGTTTTCGAGCAGGACGGCAAATGCGCGCTCCGCACGAAATTCTTCAACGGCGCGCGGTTCAAGGTCGCCCCGTCCGACTTCGAGCTGGCGGACGGCATCCTGCTGCCGGGCGACCGCTTCGAGGCGTTCAACCCGTGCGAGCTTTCTTCCGATGAATTCGAACTTTATACGCCCGGCGCGAAAAAGCCCGTCGGGCTGACCGCGGTCCGCTGCGATTTCGCCAAGCTCGCGCCGTACTATCTCCTGCTCGGGCACGGCGGCATGATCGACGCCTTCGCCGCGGAATCCCACGACAACTACCTGCGGATGCGCTCCGCGAAGAACATCCGCAACGCCGTGCTCGAAGTCCCGGCGTTCGACCTGAGCGCGTTCTACATGCAGACAAATTTCCGCCCTGGCGACTGCCTCATCGTCACGGTCGAGGACGCCGAGGAGGGCAGGTTCTCCCTCGAATACCGGCCCGCCGAGCTCGACGCCTCCAACGCCGACAAGATCGAGTGGATCGAACAGTTCGAGGCGGCGCTGATCGAAGTCTGGAACCGCAGCTACAACTACATCACGATCACCGAACAGCTCGCCGCCGGGTTCTTCTGCGCGTACTGCGCCGGAAACGACCTCCTCGCGCACCCGCGCGTGTCGTTCGACGAATTCCACCGGAACATGATCGACGTCACGCTGAGCAACCAGGACGGCGAGACCATGATCGTGCCCATTGACGAGACCAACGAGCCCGGCGCGGACGCCCATTCTTCGCATGATGAGCACGAACACGAGCATGAACACGACCATGAACACGGCGATTCCTGTTCCTGCGGACATCACCACCATCACGGCGGGCACGACGTCATGCACGGGGAACACCGCGACGGCGTGCCTCAGGACGGCGATCCGGTCCCCGGACTCTCCGCAAGCGATTTCTCCGCCTCGTCCGGGCACCTGGACTCGCTGGACGCGATCCTGACCGACGTGAACGCCCCGATCGGCTATATCGAACTGTACGCGTTCACGCTCGACGCCATCGCGAACGGCGTGGACTTCAATTCCTACCGCGCGTCCATCCTCGGCCTCATCGAACACGATTTCGCCGACGACACGCAGGAAGTGGCATTCCTGAACTTCCTCGACGAAAACTGGGAAGCCTGCAACGAGGTGTATCACCCCGGCGAAGACGAGGCGAAAGCTCCGATCCGATCCCGCCTGATCGAGCTCGACAACGCCCGAATCGCCATGACGAAGGCGATCCTCTCCGGCGCGGACGAGGACCGGATCAAACGCTTCGTCACGCGCGTGAAGCATTTCCACCGCGCCATCATCGACACGCTCGCCCTGCTGAACAACCAGGCGGACCTGCCGGACGGCCCCGAGCTCGAGGCGTTCGAACAGCGCATCGAGGACATCGAGGACGAATGGGACGCCATCGAGGCGGATTTCGAGAACTGAGCGGAACATGGCGGGCACCGTACTCTGGACAGGCGAAGGGATCAGCCTCGCGATCGGGACGCAGGTCCTGCTCGACGACGCGAAGATCTCCATCCACGCAGGCGAACGCGTCGCGCTCGTCGGACGGAACGGCAGCGGCAAATCCACGTTCATGCGCATCGTGGCGGGCACGGAACAGCCCGCGACGGGCGAGATCACGTGCGCGCGCGGCCTCCGCATCGCCTGCATGGAACAGGATTGCACGCGTTACCGCGACGTCTCCGTCCGCGACGCGATCGCCGAGGGGCTGGCGTACTTCAACGACATCCACCGGCAGCTCGACGCCATGCGGCCGGGTTCCGCCGAACAGGAGAAGCTTGAACGCATCCTCACGCTTCACGACGCGTGGGACCCCGCGCACAAGATCGAGGTCGTGGCGCAGAAACTGAACCTGCCGCCGCTTGATTCCCTCTGCGGCGCGCTGTCCGGCGGCGAACTCCGCAAGGTCATGCTCGCGCGCGCCATCGCCGCCGATCCGGACCTGCTCCTGCTCGACGAGCCGACCAACCACCTCGACATCGGCGCGATCACCTGGATCGAGGACTTTCTCGCGGACTACCGCGGCACCTGCCTCTTCGTCACGCACGACCGGTGTTTCCTCGACCGCATCGCCACGCGCATCGTGGAGCTGGACCACGGCAAGTTCTATTCCTGCGAGGGGTCCTACGCCGATTTCCTCGCCGCGAAGGCCGCGCGCGAATACCGCGAGGACCAGGCGGAGTACAAGCGCCAGAGTTTCCTGCGGCGCGAGATCGAATGGGTGAGGCGTTCCCCGAAGGCGCGCCTCCGCCGCAACCTCGGCCGCATCAAGCGCTACGAGGAGACCGCCGCACAATCCGCGCCCGACCGCATCGGCAGCATGGAGCTCATCATCCCGAAGGCGGGCCGCCTCGGCAACCAGGTCGTGCGGATCGAAAACGTGAGCCACGCCATGGGCGGGAAGCCGCTCATCCGCAATTTCTCGTTCGAGTTCGAGGCGGGGCAGCGCGTCGGCATCTTGGGGCCGAACGGCGCGGGCAAGACCACGCTGCTGAAGCTCATCACGCGGCAGCTCACGCCCGACAGCGGAAAGATCGAGGTCGCGCCGACCGTCGTCTTCAACTACATCGGGCAGGCGCACCTGGAGCTGAATCCGAACCACACCGTGCTGGAGGAGATCGGCGAGGGGCACGAGTTCATCAACCTCGGCGACGAACGCGTCTCCATCCGCGGCTATCTCCGGCGGTTCCTCTTCGAGGACGACCGCGTGAACACGCGCATTGACCGTCTGTCCGGCGGCGAACGCGCCCGCATCGCGCTCGCGAAGATCCTCAAGTCCGGCGGCAGTTTCCTGATCCTCGACGAGCCGACCAACGACCTGGACCTGCCCTCAATGCGCGTGCTGGAGGAAGCCCTCGTCGGGTACTCCGGCTGCCTCGCCGTCGTGAGCCACGACCGCTATTTCCTGAACCGTGTCTGCACGCATATCATCGCGTTCGAGCCTGACGGGCATCTCTTTGCGGGGCCGGGCGATTACGACTATTACATCAAGCATCGCCCCGCGGTCAGGCAGGCAGCAGCCGCGCCCGCCCCGAAAAAAGACGCGCCGCCGCCGAAACCGAAAAGCCCGCCGAAGAAGCTTTCCTACAAGGAGGAACGCGAGCTCGCGGAGCTGGAACCGGAGATCGAACGCCTTGAAGGGCGCGTCTCCGAGATCGAGGCGATCTTCTCCGCGCCGGATTTCTTCGCGAACCACGGTTCGGAGTCCGCCGCGCTCCAGAACGAGCTGAACGGCCTGCGCGAAACGATCGACGGGCTGTACGCGCGCTGGGACGAGCTCGAACAGAAAAAGCAGGCGCTGCAGTCCTGAACGGAGCGACTACGGGGGCGGACATGGGAAGAAGTTTCGCGGACAAGCTCGCACGCCGTCAGCTCTACAGCCACGTCCCCGAGGCGGAGGACGGCGCAGCCCTGCCCGATTACCTCGCCGCGCATTTCAGCAGGTTCGACCGCGCGGGCTGGATCCGGGCGATCGAAGCCGGGCTCGTGACCGTGAACGACCTCCCCGCGCGCCCGGATATGACCGTGAAGCGCCACGACCGCGTGGGTTACTACCCGCCGGAAACGCCTGAACCGGACGCCGAGCTGCATTACAGCGTGGTTTTCGAGGATGCCGACTTTCTGGTCATCGACAAGCCGGGAAACCTGTGCATGCACCCGACCGGGCCGTTCTTCCGCCACACGCTCTGGCACCTCGTCGGCAGCAAGTACGGCGAGATACGTTTCGTGCACCGTCTCGACCGCGAGACCTCCGGACTGGTCATCGCCGCGCGCACGCGCCGGGCGGCCGCCGCCATGGACAACGGCAACACGCCCGTCCACAAGGAATATCTCGCGCTCGTGACCGGGGACTTCCGCGGGCGCGTCCATGCGGAGGGCTGCCTCGTTCACGACCGGACCAGCGCGGTCCGCAAGAAGAAACGGTTCGTTTTCGCGGATTCGCCGGAAGCCGACGCCGCGCGCCTCGACCCGACCTCGGAGACCGCCGTCACCGACCTCATCGAAGAATCGCCTGTACCGCCGGACATGACGCTGGTGCGCGCCATTCTCGGCACGGGGCGTCAGCACCAGGTCCGCGCCACGCTCTTTTCCCTCGGGTTCCCGCTCGCCGGGGACAAACTCTACGGTCCGGACGAACGCCTTTTCCTGAAGCTCGCCACGCGGGAACTGAACGAAGACGACCTCAAAATGTTGAGATTCCGCCGTCAGGCACTCCACGCCGCCGTGCTGGAGTTCCGGCATCCGTTCACATCCGAACTTCTCCGCTTCGAATCGCCGTTTCCCCGCACCGAATTCGGCATCTGACCAGGATCATTTCGACGGCAGGCGGCGCTTCAATCCGCCAGCTTGTGTTTCCATTTCTCCCGGAACGCGTCGCTCAGATTCTGGTACTGAAAGATGTTTTTCCAGTTCACGCGGTCGGCGAACTTTTCGATAAAAGGTTCGCTGAGCGTCTGGTAGCGGGAGACCAGGTCCCAGTCCATCGCGTCCTTGTGGTATTCGATGTATTCCTCGCAGTGAATGTGGTATTTCGAGTCGATATACCAGAAATCGGTCGGTTCGACGGTCGGATCGTTTTCGTTCATCTTTCATGTTCCTTTCGTTGGGCGGTCACCAGACGCACAGGCGGTTGCGGCCCTCTTTCAGCCCGGCGAACGGCCCGGCGGGATTGCTGCCGTCCGTGCGAAGCTGTCCGAAGTAGTCATGGTCGAGGATGATGTCCGAGCCGTCCGGGTTCTCGAAGAACGCCTCGGTCACCCGAGTCTCGCCCAGGTCCGCCGTCGTCATCAGCTTTGTCTTCTGATTGAGCAGCAAATCGTCGGCGTCAAGTTCGAGATACACGAATCCGTGTCTCTTTTTGATGAACTCCGCGGCTGGCAGGTCCGGAGCGGGATCCGGCTCGTTCGCCTCGATGCGGATGTCCCAGCCGCCTTCCTTGACCGTGCAGTCCTGTTCGCCGTCGTAGTGCTCCGCGCCGTTGCCGTAGACGTTCCGCGCGATATAGACCGGCTGCGCCACCTGGAGATAGAGGTTTTCGTCGCCGGGGATGCCCTTCTGCGGGAACGCCGCCTTGATGCCGGCGATATATTTTTCGTAGGAATCGGGATGCCCGTCGAACGCCTCCGTGCCGGTGAACACGCAGTCCGTCTGGCCGTATTTGTCCGCTCCGCCGACGAAGATGTTCTGGTAGAAACGGTCGTCGCCGCCGTAGATGAACGAGGTGCCCATGAGCGCGGTGCTGTGCGGGAAGTGGTACGGCGTGGAACGGTTCAGGACGCACCTGTGGAGGGTATTGCCGAGGACCAGGTTGTGGACGTACGCGCCGCCCTGCGACATGTTCTCGAAGCTGTAGGCGGACGCGAAGATGTTGTTGTCGACCAGATACGGGCCGTGCGACACCTCGACCATGAGGTCGCGGACGTTGTTGCGGTAGAGGTTTCCTGTGATCCGGGTGCCCTGCGTCTGCCAGTCGAGCCAGGTGCCCAGCGTGCAGTCGTGGATGCAGTTTCCGGCGATCCGGACGTCGATTGGCGCGTGCAGCTTGATGCCGCCGATCTCCCAGCCGAAGAACTCGTGCTTGGTGGCGATCCGGTAGATTTCGTTGCCGGTGATCTCGCTGAAGATGCAGCCCATGTGCCCCACGACGCCGTTCTGGCCGCAGTCGTGGATCACGTTGTTCCGGACGATGTGCGAGCCGACGTTCTCCTTGTTCCAGCCGAGGAGCAGTGCCTTCACGACCGATTCGAACTGGCAGGTGTAGCCCGGTTTCCGCCGGGTCTTCGTGAAATAGTTGTCGCCCGTCTTCTCGTCTTTGCCCAGGCTTACGGCGGAGCATTTCGCGTCGTGGATGTGATTGTTTTCGATGATCCAGCCCTTGCTCCAGTGCGGACCGATCAGGCCCGGCTGGTCGCCGGTCGGCGGCGCGAACGGCGTCGCGGCGTGCGCCAGCTCGAACCCGGAGACGGTGATGTAGTCCTTCCCGCTCTGCCTCGGGTAGAAGACGCACTTGCGGACGTTGATCTCGACCAGCTCCTGATTCGGGTCCGCCCCCTGGAAATTCGCCCAAATGACGGTGTTGTCCGCGTCGACCTCGGCGTACCACTGGCAGACCGTGTCCTCGGGATTCGGGATCGGTTCGCGGTAGTTCTTCCACGGATAATTGTGCCCGGTCGTCCGCTTTTCCGCCTTGCGGACCGCCTCGACGGACGCCGCCTCGAAGAAGGATTTGCCGTTCAGGTAGACCTCGCCCAGATGCAGCGTCGGGTACATGGGCGACACCATCCAGTCGCCGTACAGCCACGTGTCGAACGGGTTGAATTTGCCGAACAGCGTATTAGGGACAACGGCTTTCCATACCGTGCCGTCACCATCGCGGACCCATCCTGTGATCCGCTCCGACCCCTTGATCACGACATGCTCGTTTTCGGCGGCGGTGTATGTGATGCGCTTGCGGTCGCAGGTGCCGCCATTCTTCGGGTCGACCCATTCGCGGTACTCGCCCGCGTGCACGATCACGGTGTCGCCCGGCATCGCCAGGTCCGCCGCGCGCTGGATCGTGGCGAACGGCTGCGCGGCCGTTCCGGGGTTGCGGTCGGAACCTGTTTTGCTGACATGGTATTCTGTTCCGGTTGTGTTCATGGTGTCAGTCCTCCTTCTTGCATGGGCTGTTCGGTGTTTTATGTTGGTTAAATATTGTTTCTCCGCCGGTGCGCCGGGGCGCATGGGGCGGATCAGGTTCATGGTTTGCTGTTGAAGTCGATCCATTCCCGTTTCAGGATGGCGTACTGCATCGTGTTTTCGTAGACGGGATTCCCCTCGGCGTCCCTGACAAAAGAAACGTATTCCGTGAACAGTCCTTCATTGCGCATCCCGAGCTTCTCGCAGAGATGCTGACTGCGCACGTTATAGTCGTCCACGTATGCGAAAATGCGGCGCACGCCTTTCCGCGTGAAGAGATAATCGAAGAACGCGTGTGCCGCCTCGTACGCATAGCCTTTGCCCTGATAGGCGGCGTTCAGCATCCAGCACGGGCTGAACGTGTCCGGCATGGGCGGAGCCTTCTCCTTTGCCCCCGCATCCTCACTCGAACTCAGCATCGGCGGCTCGTAGGTCGACGGCTCGGCGTCGATCTCCCCGATCACCTTGCCGGATCCCTTCAGCGTGATGGCGAAACAATATTCGGCGTCGGCGCTTCGTTTCACCATTTCCGCCCGTGCCTCGTCGAGCGAATCGAGCTTCATCCCGACGAAGCAGTTCGGCGTGGGATGCCGCAGATATTCCAGAACGTCCGCCGCATCGCTTTCGCGGAACGGACGCAGGACAAGCCGTTCGGTTTCGATCGTGCTCATTTCCTGTTCGCTTTCCTGCGGTTCTTCGTTTCCGGCTCGTTTCCCATCGCGAGAAAGAGCCCGCGGAGAAATTCGCCGTTGTCCACGTCCTCGACCAGGAGCATTTCCTTCGCGCCCGGATACGGCAGCTCGCGGGGCGCGTCCGGCAGGAGATTCAGCGCGGCGGGCGTCGGCTTGACGAGCAGCCGGTCATCGTAGATGCCGCCGACGAGCCGTCCGCGGACATACAGGAGGTATTCGCCCATCATCGCGCGGTGGGCGATCTCCTTCAGCCCGGAAAGCTGGTCCAGGACAAATGTCAGGTATTCTCTGCTGGACGACATGGATCACTCCATAAGATGTTTGTACTGATTCTGGACTTTCTGCGCGCAGGGGGCGCCGTGAAACGCGTTCTTCGCTATGAATCTGGTGCTTTCGGGGATCACGATCTCCTTCAGGCCGCTGCGCATGAACGCGCATTTTCCGATTCCGGCGAGCCCGTCGGGAAGGGTGATCTCCTCCAGTGATCCGCAATTACTGAACATGGCGGTCGGGATCGTCTTCATCGTTTCCGGCAGAGTCACGCGTTTCAGAGCCGGACAGTATGCGAATACCCCCTGCTCAAAATCCAGAAGAGGGATATTTTGGTTGTCAAGCACATACTGGCGGGGTATCGTCAGGCCGGAGACCAGCTCTTCTTCTCTGAACTCCGTCACGCTCGCCGGGATCGAGACCTCTTCAAGGCAGGTTTTGGAAAAAGCTCCCGCTCCGATGCTTGTCACGCTCGCCGGGATCGTGACGCTCCTTATGCGGCATCCGCGGAACGCCCAGGGGCCGATCGCCCGGATGCCGTCCGGGATCGTATAATGCCCATCAAGCAGCAGGGGCGCCCGGAGCAGCGTCTTCGTTTCGTTGTCGATCAGGACGCCTTCCTCCGTGAAATGGTAGCGTGTATTTCCGGGGGAAAAAGCGAGTTTTCTTTGGGAAAGGTCAAACGCCGGGGCGAATGTTTCGATCCGATCAGGAAGGACGGTTTCGGGCCGGTTCGGGTTCGGGGACAGCGGCGATCCGCCTGTGTCCGATTCTAAAACAATCTTTACCAAAAACTCCAATGGCAGCTCATCTGTTTTCAGGAACGCTTCGTTTCCTATTTTTTTCATGTTTGCAGGCATGGACGGGATATTCAGAGAATTGCAGTCGCGGAACGCGCCATATCCGATCGTTTCCAGAGTGTCCGGGAGATTGATCTCACGCAGTTTCCTGCACCCACCGAACGCATCTTCTCCGATTGCTTTCATCCCATCGCAAAGTTCGACGCTCTGCAATCCCGAGGCGGCAAAAACCGATTCCTCGATCTGTGTCACGCCGGGCGGAAACCTGAAATGCCTGAGGGCGTAACAGTAGCGGAACGCATTGTGCCCGATGGAGACCGGATGATTGGCGGACAGCGTAACCTCCTCCAGCGCATTGCAATGGTTGAATGCGCACCATTCGATCTTCTCCACGCTGTCCGGGATCTCGATCGTTTTCATGGCCTGGCACAAGTCAAACGCCCTTACACCGATTGTCTTCACGCCGCCGGGGACTTCCATGTGCGTCAGTTTGCGGCATTCCGCGAACGCCTCATCCCCGATTTCGGCGTTTTCCGGGGTGGAGGCTCCGGCTTCGGAGTCTTTCCTGACCGTGACGCTTTCCAGCGACTCGCAATGGTAGAACGCTCTGCCCCCGATGGAAATGCCTGCCGGAAGCGAGACCCGTTTCAGCGTTTTGTGTTCGTTGAACGCCCCCCCCTCGATCGTTTTGACGGAGTCGGGGATCGTGATGGATTCCAGCTTTTTGCAGTTTTTGAACACCTCGGAGGAGATCGCGGTGTATCCCTCCGGGACGACGTAATCCACGATGTCGGTGTCGGGGATGTACAGAAGCGCCACGCTGTCCGGCGTGGAATTTCCGTCGCTGTAAACGCTCTCCTTGCCGTAATACCGGTTGATCCGCTTTCCGGCCGCATTTGCGGGGAAGACCACCGTTGCCCCGTTCGATGCCGCATCCTCGACGGGTGTCTGCGGCTGAGGCCGCGTCTGATCTGTTTCCTCGGCGTGAGCGGAAGCCTGGACGGACCGGGAGACGGATGATTCCGGGCTGTCCTGATCCGATTTGACCGGGCTGTCCGGCAACGGTTCATCGGAACACGAGGACACAAGAAGCGGCAGGAGCAAAAGCGCGGCGGAAAGGAAACATGCCGCCGCCATGACCGCCAGTTGCACGATCGGGGCCGTACGGAAACGAGCAGAACGACCACCGCATCCGAAATTTCGTTTCATAAATTCAACTCCTCTGGTTAGTTTTATTTCATTCGCAGCATGTAGACAGTTCAGTGTTCGCGGAGCCAGCGGGCCTCCGATTCGCCGCCGTAGTGCGCCGGCGGCGCGTTCCTGCCGTTGCAAAGCCCCGGCACGAGCGAACGCGCCCGGATCGAGCCGAAGCTTTCCCCTTCGCGATGGGCGATCATGTCTTTCTCGAAGAGCAGCTGGACCGCCATTCCGTTCAGGATCACGCGGATGTCTCCGCTCAACAGGTCAACCGCGCCCGGCAGCATCGGCAGGAGCCCGGTGGTGCAGTTGCGGTAAAGGCTGTTGTAAAACTTCGGGTGAACCTGAAGCTCCGCCGCGCGTTCCAGAATTGAGGCCGTGGTGTTGCGCAGGTTCTCGTGATTCATGTCCAGACGGTAGACGTAGAGCGTTTCTCCTCTGTGGTCGGTGCGCAGACCGTAGAAATCGTTCGGCGTTCCTGCGAGCATGGCGAGCCCGTAGCGGCGGTAGATCCCGTCGATGCCGTTCTGGTCCGCGTCCTCCGGCAGACGGGTCTCCAGCGAAATCACGACCGTTTCACCGTCCGCGAAGTTCAGCCCAAGCATGGAGTGGGCGATGCTCTCCTGATTGTCCCAATGCGAAAACACCGCGTCGATAGAGGATATTTTCTCCGGGTCGACAGTCACGGTGCGATACCGGACGTCGTAGTCGGTTTCGGAACGGTAGAGGAAATCGCGCACGTTCCGAAGCTCGTATGTGCCGTCGGGGTGTTTGCTTACTTCCAGCGTTTGTTTCCACGGCGTCTGCCAGACCGTTTTGTCGAAACGCTTCTCGGGAGAAATGAGGCAGAATACCCCGGTGAGCATAATTTCGATCAGCGCTGCCGCCAGCAGTCCCCAGCGGGAAAACAGGGCCGCCGCCAATGATACGAGCAGCGCGATCAGGCCCGCCCAGGCGAAGAAGACCGGCATGTCGAACGCATGGAAAAGCGCTCCGGCGCACCACGGCACACCGAGCGCCAGCACCACAAACGCCACCCGGTACAGCGTTTTCCTGAGCGCCCTGAACCGGGCGCGGAGACGCAGGACGGAAGCGATCCGTATCAACCAGTTTTTCATTTTATTCCGACGAATGACCCTTATTTAAAGATTTATAAACTTAATATCCGATGTTGCTAATTTACACCGAAAAGGAACAAAATACAAGAGCATAAACGTCGGGTTTATCCGTTTTTTTATTGCTTTTGCCTGTTCTCTTTGTTCTGTTTCGACAGCTTGTCCGTCTTCCTGATGTTAAATACTGCGCCTATGCCGGATATCACGAACAAAATGATGCCGGCGATCATTGCTCCGATCAGCCAGAAATATTTGTTGTAGTAATCGCAGTACACCCCGGATATCAGCCTCGGGAACCAGAAGGAATGTTTGGTTTCATCGGTTTCGACCGTCCATTCCAACCCGCCCCAATAACATTCCGCCTGAAAAGTCTCTCCTGTGCCGTCCTCAAGCTCGAAAACAAACGAATGGCCTTCCGGTCCGTTTTCCCATGTCCCCTTCGCGTTTATGAAGTCTTCAGCGGGATGGGACAAGACTGCCTGGCATGTGCGATGATTTGTGACGACAAGGATGCCCTCCCGTCGTCGCACAGGCAGTTCGCCAGCCAGATCCGCGCATTGTAAACCCCTTCGGGATTGTCGCGCGGGATCCACCTCGGCAGGATCATGAATGCGGCGAGCAGAACGATCGCCAGAAAACTGATAAGACAACAAATGATGTCCGTTGCCTTCGGCTTCATTTCGTGCCCGGATTTCGCCATGGTCAGTTTTCCTTCCGTTCATCCGTGCCCGGCTTTCCGGTCGTGCATGCCTGACTCTCCATGGCGAGCGCGTGTTTGGGGCAGCGTTCGATGCAGCGGCGGCAGTGCATGCAGTCGGGATCGCGGAAGAGGCCGTCCTTTGCGGCTTCGGGCGGGAAAAACCCGAAGGGGCAGGCTTTCGCGCAGAGTCCGCACTTCACGCATGAATCCGCGACGCGGATGCCGCTTCTGCACGGGCGGATCGTCTTGTAGATCTTTCCCATCGGGCAGATCGAACACCAGAAATAGCGGTTGAAGACCAGCCAGCCGATGAGCCCGACCGTCGTGGTGATCGCGATCATGATGTAGAAGAGCATCCCCCAGGCGCGGATCGAATCCGGACGGAGCCAGAGCGCCAGTCCGAGAAGCATCACGAGCATGACAAGGAGGGATGTCCTGCGCGCCAGAAGCCCGGCGGGGAGCTTCCGTCCGGTGTCGGGCAGGAACGAATAGAACGCGCCGCGCGGGCAGAAGGTGCCGCATCCGTGCCGTCCGCCGTGCCGCAGCGCGCCGATGATGCCGACCGCCACGTTGAGGAACATGCAGTACGCGAGGAGCGGGTAGCGCCAGCCCAGCGCCAGCACGACCGCGAACATCAGCGCCCCGACGGCGCGCTTCACGGGGAACGGTTTCTTTTTCGCCATGTCTTTTCGCCTCAAAAACAAAGTGCCTGGTGTTTTGCCGATGGTTGAATATACATCCGCATGCGCGCGAAATCAAGCCGTGATCCGCACATTTGCACAGACTTTTTGAGCTGGCGAAGGGATGAACGCACCTGTTTTTCCCGTTCTTTTCGGGTCCGCGCTTGATTTTTCCCTTTTTCGCTGTAACTTTTTACTGTGTTTTTGTTCATCAACCCCACCCGGCTTTTTTATCCGCTCATGTCATTTCCTCCGCTTTCCGACTTCCGGTCCGTCCACATCATCGGCTGCTGCGGCGCGGGCTGCGCCCCCCTCGCACGGATCCTCCTCGAAAAGGGCTTCCGCGTCTCCGGTTCCGACCTGCTCGACAACGCCGCCGCGGCGACGCTCCGCAGGCACGGCGCACAGATCGCGCCCGCCGGACACCGCGTCGAAAATCTCCCGCCTGAAAACGACGGGCTTCTGGTCGTGCGGACCTCGGCGGCGGGACCGGAGAACCCGGAAGTCGCGGAGGCGATGCGGCGCGGCCTGCCCGTGCTGAGGCGAGGCGAGGCGCTCGCGGTCGTGGCGGATTCGTACAGGCGGCCCGTAGCGGTCAGCGGTTCGCACGGCAAAACGAGCGTGAGCGCGATGCTGGCGTGGCTGCTCCGCGAACTCGGCGCGAATCCCGGCTATATGATCGGCGGGGCCGTGACGGGCTGGGAAAGCGCGGGCGCGGCGGGCGACGGCGACCTGTTCGTCACCGAGGCGGACGAGAGCGACGGCACGCACGCGCTGCTGCATCCGCACCTCGGGATCGTCACGAACGTGGAGGACGACCACGCGTGGAGCCTCGGCGGATTCGAGGCGCTGGAACGCAATTTCAAGGCGTTCGCGGACCAGTCGGAAACGCTGCTATACTGTGCCTCGGAGGAGACCGGCCGCCTGTTCAAGGATCATCCGCACGCGGTCCGGCTCGACCTCGCGGACATGCCCGGTGTTTTTCTGCCCGGATTCGGGCATTTCC
Organism: Lentisphaeria bacterium; assembly: GCA_017455665.1. Taxonomy (GTDB): domain Bacteria; phylum Verrucomicrobiota; class Lentisphaeria; order Victivallales; family UBA1829; genus UBA1732. The sequence goes on along the minus strand of JAFSZN010000047.1, from coordinate 19,211 downwards.
AGCGGCTGGACGGCATGATCGCGGTCAAAGCCGCCGAACTGCTCGGATTCGACGCCGCCGAAGCGGAAAAGACGCTCCGCAAGTTCCCCGGGGTCGAACGCCGCCTTTCCGTCCGGCACAACGGCGCGGTCACGGTCATCGAGGACTACGCGCACCATCCGACCGAGCTCCGGGAGAGCATCCGTTCCCTGCGCGGACTCTACCCCGGACGCCGCCTCGTCGTCATCTTCCAGCCGCACCGCTACGCGCGGCTCGAACGCTACTTCGACGAGTTCACGGACGAACTGAAAAAGGCGGACCGCGTGTTCGTCACGCCGGTCTTCGCCGCCTGGACGGGAAACGGGAAATATTCTTCGTCCGACCTCGCGGCAGCGATCGGCGGGACCGCGCTCGCGGGCAACTGGGACGACATGGGCGCGCAGGCCGGACTTGAGCTCAAGGCGGGCGACGTCGCGGCGATCATAGGCGCCGGAGACCTGCCGAAGATCCTGCCTTCGCTCATCGCGAAAGCGAAAGCCGTCTCCTGAACGAATTTTACCTCGAAATCAATACTCGCGGACGGCGCGCGCCAGCAGACGCGCCAGCTCCGCCGCCTCGTCCGGCGTGTTGTGGTCGAAGAACGACACGCGGACCGCCGAATACGCCTCGTCGCGGCTCAATCCCATCGCGGTCAGCACGCGCGAGGGCGTTCCGGTCTCCGCGTCGCACGCACTGCCCGACGCGATGGATGCGCCGAATTTCGCCATGATGCGCGTGAGGATCGCGCCCTGGTACGTCTGCGCGCCGCCGGAGAACAGCAGATGAACGATGTACGGGGAGGCGTTCGAGGCGGGGACCGTCTCGCGCCAGCAGCCGTCCGGCAGGGCTTCCTTCAGCTCGGCGAGGAACCGTTCGCGCAGTTCGCGAACGTAGTCCAGGTCGCCGCTCATCGTCGCCAGGCGTCCGCCGAGCGTCTCGGCGAGCAGCAGGCAGAACGGCGGCGGGACGCGCCCGACCGCGTGGCGTTCCGCGCGGAGCTTCTTCATGGCGGGACGGAACGCGTCGCCGTAGAGCACGGCAGCGCCGGACGGGACGCCGAATTTCTGCCCGGAAACGAGGAAGAATTCGGGCTGGACGGCGTCGAAATCGAACGGGAGCTTGCCCGCGCCCTGGATCGCGTCGACGAGCAGGCTCGCCTGCGGCGCGATGGATTTGACCATGGCGCGAACGGCGGCGAGGTCCTGGACCACGCCGGTCTCGCTTTGCACCCAGTGGAACGCCACGAGGCGCGTGCGTTCGCTGAGCTTCTGCGAGAGGTCCGTGAGGTCGATCCTGCCGTCGCGCAGGAGCTTCACGCGGTTGCGCGGACACGACGCCGGGAGCATGTCGAGCGCGGGCGGGATGCTCGCGTGTTCGCCGTCGGTGAACAGCACCTCGCCGTGTTTCTCCGGGGTCAGCAGAAACGCCGTGACGGCGGCGCGGACGGCGTCAGTGCCGGTATTCGTCCACAGCACGGAGCGCCCCTGCGCCTTCGAGCCGCAGACAGCGTTCAGCAGGCGGTGTTCCGCGGTCGACAACGCCGCGCGCACGGACTCGGCGGCGGCGCCGGACGCCTCCTGATTGGCGGAATAGTCCTGCGCGAGCGCGGCGAGGCGCGACATGGTGACCGGACGGACGGGGACCGCGGCGGCATTGTCGAAGTAGAGCTTCATTCGGCGCGCACCGCCTCTTTTTTCCGGGCGAGCGATTCCTCGATGGAACGGATCTCGTTGACGAGCCCTTCCTTCAGCTGGTCGATCTCATCCGGGTCGGTCATGGAGGCGAGCTTGTGTTCCGCCGTGATCTTCGCGGCGGCGATCTTCGCCTGCGCGGCGCGTTCCAGCTCGGCGATCTTTTCTTTCTTTTCGGGGGAGAGTTCCTGCAGGGCTCCGCCGCTGCGTTCGAGTGCGAGTTCCCAGGCGCTTTTCATGGTCGTGGTTCCTTCGGGGTAAAGGCCGCGCGGCAGATGTCCGCGTCGGGCCGGTCAAGTTCGGGGTTTTTCGGGGCGAGACGCCGCGCGGTTTCGAGGTCGCGGCGCACCTCGTCGGTGACGTTCATGCCCGCCAGCCAGTACAGCATGCGGGCGCGTTTGACGTAGTGCGACGATTGAAGCGGATCGAGTTCGATCGTTCTGCCCATATATTCCAGAGCCTCGTCTGTGTGCCCGGTCGCGAACATGTAGTCCGCGGCGGCATTCCAGTGGAACGGCGATCCGTGGGTGGCAAATCTCGCTTTAAAAAGCAAAGATTTTACGCGGTCATATGACGGCACATAGAGCGGATCGCCCTGGTGTTCAAACGAATACTCGGGATTGAGTTCGCTGAGGAGCACGGAGAAAGCCTTTTCCGCTCGGTACACGCGCAATGAGTACTCGGACACCACCACCGCAAACGGGATCAGGACAAACGCCACGATCCGGGGGGAAAAATGTCTGCCGCGGACGACCTGTTCAGCAGGTGCGTCCCGGTTCAGCGTGAGCAGGGCGAACGCGATCAGGACGCCTGCGTACGCGGTCGTCTCGAACCCGATGTCGACCAGGGTCCCGGCGGAGAGGACGAGGCAGGAAAACGCAGGGACGAGCGCGAAAACGTCCTTCAGGTCGCGCCAGTTCGTCCGGCGGATCTGACGGCATGCCTCGACGACTGGGTAAGCCAGCACGGCGAGCGCCGCGAGGAAGCCCGCGATGCCGCACTGCGAGCCGAACAGCATCACCATGTTGTGCGGAGAGTGCGGCGCCTCCTTGTCGCGCCACAGGCGGAGGATCGGATAATCGTGCAGGAAATCGCCCCAGCCGGTGCCCGTCAGCGGGTGCTCGAACATCATCCGCGCCGCCGCCTGGACGTAATCGAATCGCACATACATCGACAGGGCTCCGCGTCCGAGCCAGATCATGGCGGCAAGCCCGGCGACGCCGAGCGCCAGAAGCCCCGCCCCGGCGAGCTTCCATTTGCGCGGCAGACGGGAGAAGAAGAACACGGCAGCGCCCGCGGCGAGCAGGGAGAACACCGCGCCGCGGCTGTCCGTCTTCACGAGCAGGAAGAGCGTCACGGCGAACGCGAGGCCGCCGAACAGGCGCCGCGAGAGCTTCGGCGGCGAAACAAGTTCGTTGCCGAACCGCCAGAACAGAACCGTGAGGAACGGCAGAAGCGCGGCGAGGTACGCGCCGTAGACATTGCAGGAGTTGAAGTCCGCCTGGACGCGCCCCTCCTGAATGCGGACCGCCATCCCGTCGGCGATCTCGCGTCCGCCCGCCGCCGTGCGCGCCTGGACATGTTCGCGCAGCGCCTCGAATCCGTACCAGTACTGGTACATGCCGGAGCAGAGCGACAGCACGCCGCCGAGGGCCAGCGATCCGGTCAGCGCTTTTGCGAAAGCCCTGCGGACGGACAGAAGAATCGCCAGCGACATCGCATAAGCCGCCAGCGACAGGGTGTGGGCGATCATCTGCGGCGGATACCCCATGCACGAGGCATTTACGAAGCCGAGGATACTCACGCCGCTAAGAACGATCCAGAACAAGCCGTATTTCATGAGCGGCCGGCACAACGTAAGATCCCTGCGGAACATCGCGGCCAGGAGAGTCAGGAAGAGCAGCACGCCTGCCGCTATCATGAAAACAGGAAGCGGCCACGCGATGAAGACCAGGGAAAGCGGATCGCCCCAGTACAGCGCGCCGCCCTCGGGCGCGCTCACGAACGACGCGAACTTGACCGGCATAAGCACGGTCAGCAGGCAGGCGAAGAGCTCCAGAAGACGCCACAGCTTCCCGGGCTTAGGCAAATCGGCAGGAACAGAAGGATTCTTTCCGGCGGGAACACCGGCGGGATCAGGCGTGGGGGTGTGCTTTTTCATAGATCCTCTTCATGTGTTCCGTGCTGACGTGCGTGTAAATCTGCGTGGTGCTGAGGTTCTCGTGTCCGAGCAGAGCCTGAACGCTCCGCAGGTCCGCGCCGGCGTCCAGCAGATGCGTCGCGAACGAATGGCGGAGCTTGTGGGGGGTCAGGTCGGGCGGAAGCCCCGCCTGCGCGAGGTAGAGCTTGAAAAACCGCTGGAACGAGCGCGCGGTGAGGCGTCCGCCGAGCTGGTTCAGGAAGATCGCGGCCTTCGGAGACTGGTCGGACGAGATCGTGCGGCGCTGCTTGAGGTAGGCGCGGAGCGCGCGCTGAGCGGGTCCGCCGAGGGCGCAGAGGCGTTCCTTCTTGCCTTTGCCGCGTATCTTCATCACGCCGGAAAACGCGTCGACGTCGCCGAAGTTCAGCCCGAGCGCCTCGCTGATTCGGAGCCCGCCGGAGTAGATCACCTCGAGCACGGCGGCGTCGCGCGCGGCGGCGAACGCGGCGGCTTCGGGCGTTTTCGCGAGGCCGAGTTCCGCGTGGTCCGCCCAGACCGCCTGCGGCGCGGAGAGGAGGCGTCCGACCTCGTCCACGGTCATGTATTTCGGGAGGAGCTTCGGACGGCGCGGGGACGCCTGGCCGATGAACGGATTCGAGGTCGCGCGGTTCTCGCGGATCAGGTAACGGTAGAACGACCGCATGGCGGAGAGTTTCCGCATGATGGAGCTGCGCGCCAGGTCGTCCGTGCTCAGCGACGCCACGAAATCCCGCGCGTCGTACACGCTCAGCGCCGCCCAGTCCGCCGTCCCTTCGAACGGGTCGGCTTTCAGGCAGATCTGCGCGCATTGCCGGATGTCCAGCGCATAGGACGAGCAGGTGTGTTCGGACGCGTTGCGCTCCGCCGCCAGGTAGGACAGGAAGCCCCGGAGTCCGTCGTCGTGAATCGTTTCGGTCATGATCCAGCCTCTGAAATTAAAACATCAAGATAATTTACCCGTATTCAGGCGAATATGCAAGCGGAAAGATGAAAAAACATGATTGTATTCCGCCCGCCCGAATGCTATATTATGGGGCGTACTTTTTTTGAACCACACACCACGGGGGACACCGCCATGAAACAGGCTATTGTAGTTCTCGCCGAAGGCTTCGAGGAGATCGAAGCGCTCGGCACCGCCGACATTCTCAACCGCTGCGGCATCATGACCATGCTCGCCGGCATCTCCGGCTCCATCGTCTCCGGCGCGCACGACATCCGGGTCGCCCCGGACATGTTCCTGGAGCACACGCCCGGCTCCGACGCGGACGCCATCATCCTGCCCGGCGGCCTGCCCGGCGCGACCAATCTGATGAACTGCGAAGCGCTCGGCGCAATGGTGCGCGAGGCCGTCGCGAAGGGCAAGATTGCCGCCGCCATCTGCGCCGCCCCGATCGCGCTCCACGCGTTCGGCGTGCTGGACGGCAAAACGGTGACCGGCTACCCCGGCAGCGAGAAGCTCAGCACGCGCCCCGGCCTCGCGTACACCGGCGAGCCGGTCGAGCACGACGGCAACATCATCACCGGCAAGGCGCCCGGCGCAACGCCGTTCTTCGCCGCCGAGATCGCACGCGCGCTCGGCGTGAACCCGGCGACCGTGCAGGGCGTGCTGAACGGGATGTTCATCCGCCCATGAGCCGCGGCTGCTTCACAGTCGAACGGCGTTCCGAAGCGTCGCACGCGCGCCTCGGCGTGCTGGAGACCGCCCACGGCACGATCCATACCCCGGTCTTCATGCCGGTCGGCACGCGCGCCACGGTGAAGGCGATGTCCCCGCGCGAACTGGAGGAGCTGAATGTCCAGATCATCCTCGGGAACACCTACCACCTGATGCTCCGTCCGGGCTCCGGGCTGATCCGGCGCGCCGGCGGCCTGCACAAGTTCGAGGACTGGGACCACCCCATCCTGACCGACTGCGGCGGATTCCAGGTCTTCAGCCTCGCCCCGCTCCGCAAGATCAAGCCGGACGGCGTCGAGTTCACCTCGCACATCGACGGCTCGCGGCATTTCCTCGGCCCGGTCGAGTCCATGCGCATCCAGCGCGACCTCGGCTCCGACATCGTGATGGCGTTCGACGAATGCACGCCGTACCCCTGCACCCGCGACGCCGCCGAAAAATCCCTCGCCATGACCAAACGCTGGGAGGAGATCTCCCGCGAACAGCCGCTGGACGGCCATCAGCTGAGGTTCGGCATCGTGCAGGGCAGCGTGTACCACGACCTCCGCGCCGAATCCGCCGCGCACGTCGCCTCGCTCGACTTCGACGGCTGCGCCATCGGCGGCGTCTCCGTCGGCGAATCCCAGGAGGAGATGTTCGACGTGACCTCGTTCGTCGCGCCGCTCCTGCCCGAGGACAAGCCGCGCTACCTGATGGGCGTCGGCACCCCGAAACAGATCCTCGAAAGCGTGAAGTTCGGCGTCGACATGTTCGACTGCGTGATGCCGACCCGGCTGGCGCGCCACGCTGCCGCTTTCATGCGCGGCGGCGGCACCCTGCCCGCCAAGGCGGGACGCTTCGCCGAGGATTTCTCCCCGCTCGACCCGCGCTGCGGCTGCTACGCCTGCACGCACTTCACGCGCGCCTATATCCGGCACCTGCTGAACGTGAACGAGATCCTCGGGGCGCGCCTGCTCACGATCCACAACATCCACTACTTCATCACCCTGATGGAACGCATCCGCGCCGCCATCGCCGACGGCACGCTCGAAAGCCAGGGCGATTCCATCCTCTGACCGAGCAAGCGAAGCAAGCGCCGCCTCGAAAACGCCATGCCGGACACCGCCACAGACTGGACCCGCTACTACGAAAGGCCGTTCGTCACCGCGCACCTCACGCGGCGCATCACCGGGCGCGTCCTCGCGAAGATGCTCGGAAAGGCGGGATTCCCGGAGGGCGGCACGGTCATCGAGCTCGGCGGCGGCAACAGCGCGTTCTGCGACACGCTCACACAGCATCTGCATGTCTGTCATTATACCGTCGTAGACAGCAATCCGCGCGGCACGGAGCTGTTCCGGATGAAACATCCCGGACCGGAGACGGAGGCGCTCTGCGCCGACATCCTCACGCTCGACCCCGCCACGTTCGAGCCCACCGACCTCGTGTTCAGCGCCGGGCTGGTGGAGCATTTCTCCGAGGAACAGACGAGGATTGCGATCCGGCGGCATTTCGAGCTTGCCAGGCCCGGCGGACTGGTCCTCATCACGTTCCCCGTGCCCACGTTCACCTACCGCCTCATCCGCCGCGCGGCGGAAGCGCTCGGTCTGTGGCGTTTTCCCGACGAGCGCCCGATTCAGCTTGAGGACGCCGTCCGCCTCTGCGTCGAACACGGCGAGGTGATCGCGAAGCGCCTGAACCGGGCGATCCTGCTGACGCAGGGGATCGTTCTCGCACAGGTTCCCCGCTGATCATCCGTCGCACATTTTCGCACGAAAACTTGACGAACCGTCTGTTTTGTGCTACATTATTCTGTAACTAGTTTTCCATCACCCACCCGCGAAAGGCCGACCATGCTGAACACTGTCATCCTCGGAGCAGGAGCCATGGGCTGTCTCTATGCCTCCTACCTCTGCAAGAATCCGAACATCAACCTCACGCTGTTCGACCACCGCGCCGCGAAAGTCGACGAGATCAACAAAAACGGCCTCATGATGATCGAGAACGACGAGGAGGTCCCGTTCAGCGTCCCGGCGAAAGTCAGCGGGCGCGGCCGCAGCGAGCCGGTCGACATCCTGCTCATCTTCGTGAAGGCGCACCAGACGTACGCCGCGCTGAAGGCGAACCGGTCGCTCATCGGCCCGAAAACGGTCGTGGTCTCGCTTCAGAACGGCATGGGGAACTACCTCGAGATCGTGAAGTTCGTGCCGCTCGACCGCATCGTGATCGGCACCTCGAACCACAACAGCACGCTGCTCGGCAGCGGACGGTTCCTGCACGCGGCGGACGGCAAGACCATCATCGGCGCGTTCAGCAAGGATTCGCCGCACGTGGAGCTGATCCGCTCGATCTTCGCCGAAAGCGGCCTCGACATCTCCGTGTCGAACGACGTCCGCGTGCTCATCTGGCGCAAGCTGCTCGTGAACATGTCCATCAACCCGCTCACGATGCTGCTCGAGGTCAAAAACGGGTTCATCCAGTCCAACCGCCCGAGCTGGGACATCGTGCGCCAGATCGTCGACGAGGGGCTGACCGTGGCGAAGGCGGACGGGATCGACTTCGACCGCGAGGAGATCCTGGAGCTCGTGCACAAGATCTGCGTCCTCACGCGCACCGGGTGTTCCTCCATGTTCCAGGACCGCATCCACAAACGCCGCACCGAGATCGACTTCATCAACGGCTCGGTCGTCTCGCTCGCGCGCAAACACGGCATCCATGTGCCCGTGAACGCCCTGCTCGTCCAGCTCGTCCACGCCGTCGAGGACTCCTGCTCGGGAGAGTAGAGTAATAACAGGGGGGCATCTCAATTTGTCCGGGCGGATGGATTTTCAGCAGACGGGCAAAAAGACGATGCAGAAAGATTTGAAGTGTGGCTGCCTGAAAACGTAACCACCGAAAATCTTTCCAGTCGGACTTCGCACGGATGCGAAAAGCCGCCGGACGTTACAAATTGAGATGACCTGAAAAAAAGGCATAAGCGGTTCATCCCGCGGTGCGCCGTCTCCCTCCCCGCACCGGGTCGATTCCGAATCCCCGCCATTCCCCATGACGTGGGACCCGGCCCCTCAACTTCGGCCCGGATGCCGACGGCGCACAAGCACGGGACGCACAGCGGCGTCTGACCGCCGCCGGCGGAAGAAGCCCCCTCGTTTCTGAACTTCGTCCGCCGCGCTTATGCCAAAGACGGGACCGGGATGCGTTCGCACCGGCCGGAATCCTGTCCCGGAATCCAATATAGCACGTTTCCGGGGCGCTTCAATACGGAAAAAGACACGGAATGACACTTTTCCCGGCGGAATCGCGTTTTTCCTCGACGTGTACATGTTTGCTGTACAAGTTTCGCCGGGGGAAACCGCATTCGGGAATATGAAAAACCGGGGATCGGCCGCCGCAGCGGACGATTATGATCCGCCCCCGCTCCACCTGCCGACGGCGTCCTCGGGATTCAAGTCCCGGGCGGGGATCCGGAAGAAAAGGCGTTTCGACCAGTGCAGATACCGGATCCTGCCCGAAGGCGTGCGGGCGGCGACCGGGATCCTCCCGCAGCTCCACTGCACCGTGCCGTCGCGGAATCTCGTTTCGGTGTTCGCCGGGATCCGCAGAAATTTTAACGGTTTGAACGGGCGAAGCAATGCCCCGGCGAACCGCAGGAATCTCCGTCTGCGCTGCCGGCGGCGGAACTGCTCCATCCCGGCATCGCCGCCGGGGACTTGCCGCTCGGTCCCGTCCAGCCCGCGCGCACGCACAACCAGCTGGAACCGGCTGTCCGGCGTCAGTTTCATCGTGTCCGGGCGGTCGTTGTTATCGCCCATCGTGACGGCGCAGTCCGCGTTTTTTTCGACGATGCGGTGCACATAATACGGAGTACGGCCGAAGATCGCGACCACATCCCCTTTTCTGAGCGTTTCAAAGGGCGTTTCCGCGAGGAAAAGCGTCTCCCCGGGTACGAATGCCCCCCGCATGCTGTCCCCCGTGCATTGCGCTTCGCGCGGCATTTCCGGCACGCCCATGGCGGATCACTCCTCCGACAGCAGGGAACGGCTCCGCAGTTCCTCCAGGAACGCTTTCACGTCCGCTGCGGCTTTCTCTTCCGTCACGCCGTCGTACCGTTCGATCAGCCCGGCGGCCATTTCCGCCTCGCTCGCGCCGGCTTTCAGGCGGTTCCAGAGGTACACGCCCGTCTTGTTCAGGGAGACCGCGGCATTCGATTCCGGGTTGAACACCAGCCCTGTCCCGTCGAACTGTTCCGCCATCACGGCAAATGGATTCAGTTTCATATTGCGTCCTCAATGACTTTCTTCAAATCGCCCTCCAGCGCGGGCAGCAGTGCCCGCGGAGCGAACCGTTTCGTGATCGTTTCCGCCTGCGTCCGGATGCGTTCCGTGAGGATCCGCTGTTTTTCCTCCGGCAGTTCCTTCGCATAAAACAGATTCCAGTAGAACAACGACCGGTAGCACTGTGCGAAAAACCGCGCCGGGCTCAGCGGGATGATCCCGTCTCTGCCGGATTCGCTGCGGCCGAGCGCCAGGACTCCGGCAAGCGGGAGTTCTTCGCCGGCGGGGTAGTTCCATTCATTTTGCGCCTCGCGGCAGGCGCTCCAGGTCGGCATCCGGCGGACACGGACCACGCCGTCGGAGCCGCTGAAATCCAGCAGCGCCATGTCGTCCGAGACGCATTTCCCGCCGTTCGCGCGCCAGCGCGCCGAAGCCGTGCTTTTGCCCATGCCGCTTTCGCCGAAGAGCAGGACCGCGCCGCGGTCCGTTTCCAGCGCGGCGCAATGCGCGAGGACCGCGTTCTCTCCGCGCAGGATGGCGTTCAGCCCGGCATAGATCAGCAGTTTCTGCCACACGCAGCAGTTGGAATAATGCGGACGACGCGTCGTTTTCTTCCGGCACGCGATCAGCACCCGGCTCCAGTCCGGCGCGTATGCCGATTCCGTCAGGGGCGTCGTTTGCAACGCGTGGCGCCCCTCCGGCATCCGGTCCGGCGCGACAAGCTCCGCGTCGGCGAATCCGTCTTCCGCCTCGTCAGGATTCAGGCACAGCAGCCCGCCCAGCCCGTCGAAGGCGATCGCCTCTTCCGGGCCGTCCGCCCGCATCGCGATGTTTCCGCCGCCATGCAGGCCGATCGCCAGCTGCCGTGCCATTGTTTTTTCTGCTTGAAAATGCTATTTCAAAAGAACCGGGAAGAATGCGCCGTCAATCGGGGAATTCATTATCCGGTTCTCCATAATTGGAACCATCCCCCTGGCAGGCGACGGAGACTGGTTTGATGTCAATGACCTCGGGAGCTTCGTAGGGCTCTTTTTCTTTCATTTTGTCCATGATATGATAAAAATCCCGTTGTGATTTGTGTTCCGGTCAGGCTTTTGCGAGGACCATGCTGGTGGAGGTTTCGGAAGAACTAAGCGAGAGGTTGAACGTTCCGTAATCGCCCGCGGAGAACGTCCACACGTTGTTCACGGAATCGAAGTCGTCCGGGGAAAGATCGACTCTCGTGCTGTTCATCCAGATAGTCGACAGTGCCTCGAATCCGCCGAAGACATCCCTGTCGTCCGTGTTGAGCGTGTCCGTCATAATGGTCTGCGGAGCCGTGATGCCGGTAAAACCGACCAGGATCAGCGTGTCGCCGGTGAAATCGTTGGTGAAGCCGCCGGAGAGCGTGCTGCCGCAATCGAATTCCCAGGTCTTGATGCCGGACAGGTTGAAGTTCGCATTGTCCAGCGTGACGGAGGAATGGAATGTGGTCGATTCCTCATTCACGGTCTTCGTGCGGTCCTTGATCTCGACCTTGCTGAACGCGCGAATGTTGGAGCAGTCGAGCTTGCCGTCGAATCCGGTGAAGGTCAGGGTCCTGTCGCCATTCACATGGGCAGCCAGGAGCTCGCCCGTGAGCGGGCTGACACTGTCGCCGCCGCAGCTGCCCCAGAGTTCCCCGTTTTCGGTGAACTTGACCGCGTTGCCGTCCTTCTGGCCGTCTCCGATGAACTCGATCTTCGCGTCGCCCGTGATCGTGCCCAGCCCGTAGGAGCCGGCCGCGACGTGGGAGAGCACGATCCCGCTGTATTTGACACCGTCCGCGTTGACCCTGATGGTCGTGCTGCCATCGATCGTGGAAGCGGCACTGGCATTTCTGTTGGTGGCAACGCCGCCGCCGTAGATCCAGGCGGTATCCGCGAACGTGCCGCCGGTGATCGACATTTCAACGTCGCCTTGGATGGTCACGCTGCCGGCGTCGGTCCTGGTGGTGGCGACCATCATACCTCCGGCAACGGCAATGTTGCCCGCGTCGGGTTCGGAAAGCCCGAACGTGCCGCCGGAGATGTTCAGGCTGACTTTGCCCGTCCGGTGCAGTTCGCCCTTTTCAAAGCGGTCGCCGGCGGCCACGCTGTTCACGAAGAGGCCGCCGGAAATGCAGAGCGTCTGCCTCGTGCCGGAGATGTAATACTTGTCTCCGGCGCTCCCCATCTGGACCTTGTCGCCGCCGACGACGACCTTTTCGAAGGAGCCGCCCTCGATCGTGAGGTCGATGTTGCGGCTCACGGCTGTTGCTTCCGCCGCGGCCGCCGTCGCGGTAGCGCCGCCGTACACGCCCTTCTGGAACACCGTCTCCGTAACGCTTCCCTGAATTGTGGTCGCGATCCCCTTCAGCTCGAAAGCTTTGCTGCCGCCGAACGTCCCCTTCGTCACGAGGATCGTGGAAGGAGCGATGTCGACCGCACTGGAGATCGCATCGGTCGCGTTATAGCCGAAATATTTCCTGGTCGCGACCGCCTCGCCGTACTCACCCGTCCAGGCGGTATTCACATAGACGGTGGACCGGTCGGCGTCCGTCAGCCAGTAGTCCTGCCCGTCGAAGAACAGCGCCACATCGGCCGGTTTCGTTTCGGCTTTGACCGTGATGCTTTCGTCCGGGTTTTCTCCGCTGCCGTTCAGGTCGATGACCTTCTTCATGCCGGAGAACCCGGCCGCGTCGATCTCGACCTTGCCCGCACCGCTGTTCGTAATGCTGTTCGCCGTGATCAGCGAATCCTTGTCCATCGTGATCGTGCCGGCGTTCTCGATGGAATTGGCAATGAGTTCGGAGGCGGAGAGAGAAACCGTCATCTTTGCGCTCGGGTTGAAGATGCCGTCGACCTTCAGCGTGGACGCGTTTTCGACGTTCAGGAAAATATCTTCCGGGTAGTCCGGATCGGAGTCATAGTTGTAAAGGAAGAAATACCTCAGCGGATTCGTTTCCGACGTCGGGAGGGCATCCGTGTCGAACCAGGTGTTGTTCAGCGTAATCACGGCATTCGTCGGATCAAGCAGATTGACGGGGTCGCCGTTGTTATTAAGTTCCGCGCCGGACAACCGGAAGTGGCTGATGCGCGCACGGGTGCTGTTCAGGTTCAGCGTGCCGCCGTCGATGAACGTCAGATTCTTCATCTCGATCTGTTTGTTCGTATTTTCCGCAGGCGTATCCGCGCCGTTGACGGTCATTTGCGAATAGTTCCGCAAATAGGACCCCTGCTTGGGATCGCTCCCGTTCCGGGTGTTGATCAGCTTGCCGCTTCCGGTCACGGTCACGGTCGAATACGGTGCGGCGTACACGGCCGCCTCCAGTATGCCGTCCACCTGCAGATCGGCAACGCCGCCGGTGCGGTTCGCGGCATCGCCCTTGTCGAGCACATCGCCGACTTTCAAAAGCCCATGACCGACATTCATCTTGAGTGTAAGATCCTTGTCGATGATGAATTTCCGCCTGTTGGCAGCTTCTGTTGCCACTTTGGCACTATACTCGGCATCCGTGGTCGCGGTCAATGCGGTCATCAGATACAACCGGTCGTAGCGAATGGTCGTTTCCGTTCCTTCCGAACCGCCCGCGCCGGTAATCGCCACGTCATATGGATCGGAGGAATCGACCGGATCCGAATAGAACCAACGATAGACCTTGGGATTTCCGCCGGCCGTGCCGGTCGCTCCGGCCGCAAGGTTAATCTCTTTCGTTTTGGAATATTTCCCCGTTGCGCCCTCGGCTCCGGAGTGGTACGAGGAGTACGGGGCTTTCGGGTCCGTGATCGCATCCAGAGAGCTGAACGCGTTGTAGCCGACCAGATGCCCGTCGACGATCGTGCCGGCATCCGTATAGTTCGCGCCGACATACAGGACCGAGGGATCCTTGTTCGTCAGGAACAAGCCCCTGCCGCCGAGCGTGGTGAGCTTGTATTTGGTCGTGATATCCAGCGGATCATCCGTTGCGGGGTTGAAATCGAGTCCGCCCGCACTCGCGCCGCCGTCGACCGTGATCGTCACGTTGGCGTAGTCGATCGTGCCGTTGACCAGGATGTAGAAGTCGTCCGTCAGGATCGAATCGCCGTTGCTGTCGACCGTGATGATGTCGATCGAGCCGCCGGAAATGCTTCCGGGGTTCGCGACATTGACGGTGGACCCAGCCTCGACCGTGATCGTGCCGGTGTTCGTGATGTTCGCCGCGGAGACGGTGGACCCGGACTTCAGATTGATCGTGCCGGCGTTCCGGATATACCCGGCGACGGACATGGTGGAGTCGTCCAGATTGATCGTCAGGGCGGGTGCGCCGTCAATCACACCGGCGAGTTCGCCGCCTTCGCCAATCCTCTTGTACGGAACGTTCGTCAGATTTCCACGGACATTCAGAACGCTGCCAGACTGGAATGTGAAGATGCCGCCGGATTCCGTCAACGAGACGAAGTTCCTGACGTCATCCGTGATATCCTCCCCATCCGTACCGGCATAATAACGGACCACGATGTCCTGAACATCCCATTTCGTATTGTTGGATACCATGTGAGCATCGGTAACAAAACCGCCGCTCCTTCCATAGTTCTCATCCGTGAAGGAAAGTGCTTGCTCCAAATACACCTTGGAATCGGTGATGGACACACCGCCGTCGACCAAAATCATATATTGGGCGTAGATTTGTTCATCGTGCGTGCCATCTTCATACGACCCCGTGCCAGTGATTGTTACATCTGGCGTCGGTCCGACAAATGAGGGGGACGTGTTTGCGTTGGGCCCCATGACAAGGATGCTGTTGCCCGCCGAAAGCTTCCCGGTCGTCGAGACGGTGGCGATGGAGCCAATCTGAATGTTCGTACCGGACGCAAGAGTGGAATTGATCTCAGTCGTGGCAGCATACTTGGTCTCTGTGACGGTTTTGGGCCAGCTGACCGTAAGCCATCCTGCGCTCTCAATGTCGTTGTTGATGGTGATTTTCCTGTCTTGGGCACGAAGGATGAGTTCGCCAACCCCGGAAAGCGAGACGTTCTCGCCGCCGATCGTCAAATTCTCCTTAAAGAAATAATCCTTGTCGGCGGAAGGGGAAACCGTCTCGCTGTAATTCTCGGAAACGATCTGAATCGAAGTGCTTCCAAATGCCTCGGCCTTTGCCAGCGCCTCGGTGAAGCTGCTGAACGCGTTGTAGCCGACCAGATGCCCGTCGGCGGTAATGGTCCCTGCCTCGCCCGTGTAGTCCGCGCTGACATACAGGACCGAGGGATCGTTTTTGGTCAGGTACAGGCCCTTGCCGTCGAGTGTGGTGACCTTGTAGTCGGTCCCGCCGATCGCGCCGGAATCGCCGTTACTCCGGAGATCGCCGACCGTGATCGTCGTCGACGAGACTTCGCCCACGGTGATCGTTTTCGCCCACGACGTTTTTCCGTCGAGTTTGTCGACGTTCAGCGTCACGCCGTCGTCGATCGCGCCGGTGACCAGGATGTAGAAATCTTCCGTCAGAATGTTTGCCCCGGTGCTCTCGTTCACCGTGCCGACGTCGAGGATGCCGCCGGAGATTTTCTTGTCGCTTCCGCCCGTGAGATTGATGGTCGCCCCGGCGAAGATGTCGATCGCCTTGCCGGCCTCAGAGTTCGTGATGTTGCCGCCGACGTCAAGCGTGGCGCCGTCTTTGACCTTGAGGCGTTTTTTATTCGTGATGTCGTTTGTGACGGTGAAACTGCCTGTCCCGGCAGTGTCGGAGATCGTCATGGCGCCGTCGTCGACCGTCATGCTTGTGACCGAGATCACGGCGCCGTCGATGAGACTCGATTTCCCGCCATCTTTCTTCACGATGAGGTTCTTGGTCGCGCCATTGTCCGCCACGATCCTCGTGCGGCTGTCAAGAGTGACGCCTTTGAAAATCAGATTGCCGTTGCCGGAGAACGTGCCCTTGACATAGACCATGGAAATCCCGATGATCGAGAAAGCGCCGCCAAGGGAACCGGCCTTGCCGGCGTTCTCAACGTTGCCGAAGACATTGACCGTGCCGCCATTGACATCGATCCTGCGCTGATCATATCCGTAATTGCATCTCAGAACACCGTTTTCGGTTTCGGTTCCGACATTGAGGACGGCATTCTTATAAACAAAGAGGCCGCCGCGTCCGTCGCCGTTTCCGCTGATCATGTCGAGATTCTTGACATTGAGGACGGCGTCGCTCGCTTCCGTGGCGGAAATGCCCACGTTGAAGTAGTCGCCGGAATTGCTGATGCCGCCGTCTGTCGTGGAACGCCCCACGCCCGTAACGGTGAGCGTGCCGCCGGTGAGCTTGATGGTCCCGCCCTTGCTGTTTCTGATGGATTCGAGCGTGTTCTCGCAGCCCTTGAGGTTGAGTTCGATCGCCGCGCCGTACTCGACGCTGTTCCCGAGCGAAGTGGCGTTGAGAGTGCCGTTGAACACCATGGCGGCATCGTTCTTTTGGTCATTGGCTTGCGTGATCGTTCCCGCCGACAGGTGGCCCCCGGTCTGGACGAACGCGCCGAAGTTCTCGATGTTGGTAAGCTCGACCTCGCCGCCGAGCGAAGCGGACGCGCCCGCAGAGTTCGTGAGCGATGCGGCGGAGAGCGTGCCGGAGGTCTGGGCGAACGTGCCGGAGTTCGTGATCGCGCCGGTAAGCTCGACCACGCCGCCGAGCGAAGCGGACGCGCCAGCGGAGTTCGCGAGCGATGCGGCGGAGAGCGCGCCGGAGGTCTGGGTGAACATGCTGGAGTTCGTGATGTCGCCGGTAAGCTCCACGACGCCCGCGGTCTGAGTGAACGTGCCGGCGTTCGTGAGCGATGTGCCGGAGAGTGCGCCGGCGACCTTGACGTTGTTGCCTTCGTCATCCTTGATCAGCGTATCCCTGAGCTTGATGGTGGCACCGGCATTGTTCGTGATGCCGTCGGTGAGCTTCATCGTGCCGTAGTGGAGTTCCACTTCGCCGGAGTTCGCGAGGGATGCCGCGCGGATTTCGCCGTCGGTCTGGTAGAGCTTGCCGCCGGTTTCGTTCGTGATGTCGCCCATCGTCGCGGAGCCGGCGAACGCTGCAAAGGCATTGGCGCTGTTCGTGAAGGCGCCCATGGTCATCGAGCCGCCGAGCTGGTTCAGCGTGCCGACGTTCGTGAAATCGCTGGTCACATGGAACTCGCCGCCGAGCGTCATAGTCGCGTTGTTCGTGAAGGTGTCCGTGCCCGTGACATTGACCGTGCCGGAAGACTGAGTGAACATACCGCTGTTCCCGAACGTGACTGCATTGACCGTGCCGTCGGTCTGCGTGAGCGTGCCGGTGTTCGTGAGCGTGGTTGCTTCGACCGTGCCGGCGATCGTCATTTCCGCGCCCGCGGCGTTCGTGAGCGTGGCTGCTTCGATCGTGCCGGAGGTCTGGTCGACCGTGCCGGAGTTGACGAGCGCCGTGGTGGCGCTGACCGTGTCCGCGAACGTCATTTCCGCGTTTGCGGCATTCGTGAGCGTGCCTGCGTTGACCGTGCCGGCGGTCTGGGTGAACGTGCCGGAGTTCACGAAATCTCCGGTGGTCAGCTCGCCCGTTGTCGCGCCAGTCTGGGTCAGCGTGCCGCTATTCGTGACCGCGCCGGTCGCGTTCAGCTTCGCGCTGTCGAGCGTGACGGTCTTGCCTTCGCCCGCGGTCAGGGCGTCGATCTTGGCGACGCCCGCATCCGTCGTGACCGTGATGCCGTTCGTGATCGTGGTGAAGAGGAAATCGCCGTAGGACGTTTCGTTGCCGCCCTTGATCTTGATCGTAGTCGTGTCCGCCGTGATCCCGTTCACCGCGCCGTTGTCCGAAAACGCGTTGACGCCGTAGTACAGTTTCTCTTCGTCGGGATTCCAGCCGGCGTAGGGATCGTCGGGATTGGTCGGGTCCGCGATCAGCGTGCCGGGCTGTCCGCTCCAGGCGTCAACCGAGTCGTTGTCCACATACAGCACGGTCGTGTCGGCGGGGGTTGCGATGAGCCAGACGTTGTTGTCGGCGTCGCGGATCGCCGTGACGGTCTCTCCCGGGACAAGCCCATGAGCGGTTCCGGTGATGCTGATCACGCCGCCGTTCACGGCGAAATCCGTGACCTGGATCAGTCTGTCCCCGGCTTCGGGGAAAACGGCGTCGGAGACGTCGATGGTGATGGTGCCGCCCGCGTTGTTGACGCTGCCGCTGCCGTCGACCTTGAACACCTGAGCGGACGGCACGCCGTTCACGAACTTGTAGGAGATCGTGCCGGTGTTCGTGACATTGCCGGAAGCCGTGAGGGATGCCGTGCCGTCGATCGTGAGCGTGCCGGTGTTCGTGACGCCGGTCGCTGCGAGGTCAAGAGCGGAGAGCGTGACACTGTTTCCGGCAGTCAGATTGCCGACGGAAACAGAGGTGCTGCCGTCAGGTTCGACCGAAAGGGTGATGTCCGACGCGGCGGACAGGTCGAGGTCGCCGTAGCTGTTTCCGGTATTGCCCTTGAAAACGATGGTGTCCGTCGTGGCGGCGAGACCTTCCGCGGCGGTCGCCGCATCGGTGAACGCGTTGATCCGGAAGTAAAGATCCGGTTTGGTCTCGCCGGGAATCCAGTCCTTGCCACTCGTGATCTCCGCGCCGATGTCCCCGCTCCAGCCGTCCATATTGTCCACATACAGCGTGGACATATCGACGGCGCCGACATTGAAGAGGTAGACATGCTTGCTGCTGTCGCGGACTGCCTTGATTTCGTCTTTCCCGGTCGCGGTCACGATGCCGCCGTTCACGGCGAAATCCGTGACCTGCTTGCTGGCATCCTCAAGGTTAAAAGCGGAGGCGTCGATGGTGATGGTGCCGCCCGCGTTGTTGACGCTGCCGCCGATCACATGGAACTTCTGCGCGGCACTTGATGCAACCTGAGACTCGTTCACATCCGTCGTCTCGGGATCGTCGTCAACATTAGTATAGATGAAGACATAGGAGATCGTGCCGGTGTTCGTGACGTCGCCGTAGACCGTGAGGGAGGACTGGATGGCGGGGTCGTCGCCCGCGGCGGCGAGGGTGTTGAGCGCGATGGAGCCGCTGTTCACGAGCGAGCCCGGCGTCTCCGATTCGCCGACCGTGATCGCGGAACCGGACACCGAGACGTCGCCGGCGTTCGTGAAGGCGGAGGTCACCTTGATGTCGGCGTTTTCCGCCTCGATGGTCTTTCCGGCGCGGTTGTCGAGCGTGCCGGCGGTGAAATCGGCGTCCATGATGACGATGCTGTCGTTGTTCGTGACGGAATCGGCGGAGAATCTGCTGAGGGTCTCCGCCTTGAGCGAAGCGTATGTCTTCGTCGTCTCGCCGTCGGTCACGGTCACGCCGGTGTACGTCTTTCCGACCTTGAAGTCCTCGGATGCGAGTTTCGCCACGGCGGACCCGGCGGGAACGAACGTGGTAT